>JBBSTU010000006.1:0-44201 GCA_038235595.1 Actinomycetales bacterium
CATCTCCTCCGCGATGGCTCGGGCGGCCGGTCCGGTGAACCGTCCGTCGAGCCGACCCACGCTGAGACGCTCGTCGCGGAGCAGCTCGGTGAAGTAGCGCCAGTGCTCGATGCGCAGGTCGGCCCGGTCGACGTAGGCCCGCGTGAGCCCGCTGAGACGGGCGACCGCCTCGACCGCCACGGCTCGTTCGGATGCCGTGAGCCGCGACCCGCGGCTGAGCACCCACGGGTAGTCGCGGGCCGCGTACGCCTCCGCCTCGGCGAGCACGTCCTCCAGGGTGCGGCCCGGGTGTCGACCGTGGACGTGCGCGATGGCGGCGTACGTCGGCAGGTACAGGGCGTGCGCCCGGTCGTTGCGCTGCTTCTCGAAGTCGATCGAGCTCAGGTCGAGCACGCTGGAGATGAGGATGAGCCCGTTGACGAACATCCCGTAGCGTTCCTGCAGGTGGGCCGTCAGAGCCGCCCCGCGCAACGTGCCGTACGACTCGCCCGCCACGAACTTCGGCGACATCCAACGCCGGTTTCGCGAGGTCCAGAGTCGGATCAGCTCACCGACCGACTCGATGTCCTTCTGGTAGCCGTGGTAGTCGCCGGGCTTGCCGCCCTCGATCGACCGCGAGTACCCGGTGGAGACGGGGTCGATGAAGACGAGGTCGCTGACGCCGAGCAGCGACTCAGCGTTCGGCACGAGGTCATACGGCGGAGGGGCCAGCGCCCCGGCGTCGCCGCTGACGACCCGCCTGGGGCCGAGCAGACCCAGGTGCAGCCAGACGCTCGAGCTGCCGGGGCCGCCGTTGAACGCGAACGTGACCGGTCGCGTGCGCGGGTCGGCACCGCCCAGCACATAGCTCGTGATCGACAGCTCGGCCCGGGCCCGGTTGCCACCGAAGGTGCCGTCGGTGTGCTCCTCCTCGCGCAGCACGATGCGACCGGTCGTCGCCGTGTACTCGAGGCGACGCCCGCCCACCTCGAGCGCGTGATGAGTGGTGACCGTGTCGTCGACCGGGTCGGGCTTCTCGGCGCCCGGTGTGACACCGGCCGCTGAGACTACTTCGGGCTTCTTCGCGGCCGTGTCGGCGGCGTCGTGGGCCACCTCAGAGCCCGAGCCCGTGCTCGGAGAAGTCGACCCCGCCGAGCACATGCGCGTGGGCGTGGAAGATGGTCTGCCCGGCTCCGGCGCCGGTGTTGAAGACGAGCCGGTGGTTCTGCGTCACCCCCTCCGACTGCGCGACCTGCGACACCAGCGCGAACATATCGGCGAGGTCGTGACTCGAGGTCGCGGCCAGCGCGCCGACGTTCGGCTCGTGCCGCCTGGGCACGACGAGCACGTGCACCGGAGCCTGCGGGCTGATGTCGCGGAACGCGATCGATCGTTCGCTCTCGGCCAGCAGATCGGTGGGCAGGTCGCCGGACACGATGCGGCAGAACAGGCAGTCTTCGCTCATCCCAGCACTGTAGAGAGGTCAACCCGAAGCCGCACATGGGCGTCTTGAGTTCGTGAGAGCGTTGGGCATGGCTGAGAGCGAGCTGGGTGGTGCCCACCCTGGGGAGCGGCGATTCGTCGGCACCGGCCCGATCGGTTCAACCGGTAGCGCCGCGGCGGCGAGCGTGTCTGCCGACCGTGGCATCGCCGACCTCTATGCCGCCCACTGGCACCGGCTCGTGCGTCTGGCCTGGTTGCTGTTGCGCGACCAGCTGGCCGCCGAGGACGTGGTGCAGGACGCCTTCGTGGCCACCCACCGCCATTGGAGCTCGATCCGCGAGGGCGGGCGGGTGGTGGGCTACCTGCAGACCGCGGTCGTCAACGGCTGCCGGTCGGTCCAACGGCACAACGTGGTCGTCGACCGGCAGAACCTCAAGGACGCGGCCGGGGCCGATGCGCCCGGCCGGGCCAGTCTCGACAGCGCCGAGGCCAAGGTCATGGATGCCGTCGAGCGCGAGGCCATGATCGATGCCCTGGGCACCCTCCCGACCCGCCAACGCGAGGTTCTCGTGCTGCGCTACTACGCCGACCTCAGCGAGGCCCAGATCGCTGCGGCGCTCGACATCTCGGCAGGCACCGTCAAGGCGCACGCCCATCGTGGGCTGAGCATGCTCCGACGCTCGATGACCGACCACACCCTCCACGCGCAGTCCTCTGAGCGTTCGAACGACCCCACGGAGCAGTCATGACCCCCGACGAGCAGGTCCCCAACGAGCGCGCCGGGCGGCCGTCTCGCCACCCGGCATCCGATGAGCCGGTCACGATCGGCTCGGAGCTGCGCGACGTCGAGAACGCTCTGCGCACCGCTCTGCACGACGAGGCCGAGAGGATCACCCCGGGGAACCGCCTGGACGCCATTCTCTCGGCGGGCCGCGTGGAGGCGAGCAGCGCCCGCACCCACCGCCGCTGGCTCCTGCCCGTCGCGGCCGCCGCCGCCGCCGCGCTGGTCGTCGGGGGCGCTCTCGTGGTCGGCAACCGGCAGACCTCCCCGCCGCCGGTCGTCGGAGGGCCGACGGGCTCGGTCTCGGTCACCGCCTCGTCGGCCGGAACGGTCTCGCCGTCGACGCAGCCCACGGCCACCGGCCCCTCAAGCGTGCCCACCCAGACGGCCTCCCAGCCGGTCGTCCCTCCACCCGTCTCGCCCCCTTCGGCCACCACCTCCACAGCCACGACATCCGCGCCCCCGGCGGTTTCGGCCACCTCGGTGCCCGTCTACTACGTCGGCACCCGGCTGGGCAACGACGTGCTCTTCCGGGAGTTCGTCGTGACCGCCGTGCAGAAGCCGGTCTCGCCGACCACGAAGGTGGAGGCCGCCGTACGCACCGCCATGGGCAGTGCTCCTGACGGCTCCGGCTACCAGTCCCGGTGGCAGGGTGTCGACCTGGTCGGCGCCGCGGTGAAGGCTGACGGGATCCGGTTGACGCTCTCGCGCGGCCTCGGCGGGCTGTCGAGCGAGCGTGCGACGGTGGTCGTGCAGCAGCTCGTCTGGACCGCTCAGGCTGCCGCGAGCCAGGGACTGCTCCCGGTCACGTTCGCCCTGGCCGACGGTGGCGACACCGTGGCGCCGGGTCAGCCGGTGGGTCGCACGTACAACCGCCCCACCGACCCGACAGCCGTGTACAGACTGCTCTCACCGCTGTGGATCGACAGCCCGGCCCGCGGTCAGGTCGTCAAGGCGGGCGCCGCGGTGACGGTGACCGGCGTCGCGAGCACGAACGAGGCGAGCGTGACGTGGCAGCTGCTCCAGGGCACGAAGGTCGTAGCCAAGGGGGCCGTCCAGGCTGACAAGACGGCCCCGGCGCGGGGCGGTTTCTCGATCCCGCTGGGCAAGCTCGCCGCCGGCGACTATGGCGTACGGGTCTACGAGGAGAGCGCCAAGGACGGGTCGGTCAGCGCCCAGCAGCAGCTGCCCTTCACCGTGAAGTAGGGCAAAGCGGCCAGCGGGTATGCCGTCCGGGCTCACGTCCAGCGGTGTCGGGCGCTGAGCACCGCCAGGGCGGCCGGCCCGGCTGACGAGGCCCGCAGGATGGTGCGGCCCAGGCGCACCGGCCGTGCCCCGGCCGTCACGAGGGCGGCGAGCTCACGATCGCTGATGCCGCCTTCGGGGCCCACCACGACGAGCACCTCGCCTGAGTCGGGCAGCGGAACGCTCGACAGAGGGGTGGCGGCAGCCTCGTGCAGCACCAGCGTGAGGCTGCCGCGGGTGACTCGCTCGACGAGGCCGGCCAGGTCGACGGGGGCCGCTGTGAGCGGCATCCGGGATCGGCGCGACTGCTTGGTCGCCCGAGTCACCACGGCCTCCCACCGCGCCAGCGACCGCGCCACCCGGTCGGGCCGCCAGACCACGACGCTGCGCTCCGCCTGCCAGGGCACCACCTCGTCGACGCCCAGCTCGGTGGCCGCCTCGACGGCCTGCTCGTCACGGTCGCCCTTGGCCAGGGCCTGCACGAGCACGAAAGCCGGCGACGCCACAGCTTCGTCGCTCACCTCGACCACGAGGCCACGAACGACCGAACGCTCGACGGACGCCGCCTCCACGAGCACCCGACGGCCCAGACCGTCAGAGATGTAGAACTGTTGCCCCACACGCACCCGCACCACGGTCGCGGCGTGATGACCCTCGGCGCCGTCCAGAACGAACGGCTCCCCAGCCACGGCCGCCTGCACCGCCGCCGGGTCCGCCAGGAAGAGCAGGTGGGTCACAGCTGTTCGCCCCTGCGGGTCTGCCGGGTCAGCGGCCTCACTTGTCCTTGAGCGCGTCGCGGATCTTGCCGAACAGCCCCTTGTTGGGCTGCAGCCGACCCTCGGGGCGTTCCTCTCCCCGAAGGGTCGCGAACTGCCTGAGCAGCTCGGCCTGCTCGTCGGTGACCTTGGTGGGCGTGAGCACGTTGGCGTGCACATGCAGGTCGCCGCGACCGCCGTGGCGAAGGTGGGTCACCCCCAGACCGCGCAGGGTCATCACCTCGCCGGTCTGGGTGCCCGCCCGGATCTCGAGGTCCTGCATGCCGTCGAAGGTCGAGAGCTTCAGCGAGGTGCCGAGGGCCGCGGCCGCCATCGGCAGCGGCACAGTTGCGTGCAGGTCGTCGCCGCGCCGGGTGTAGGTGTCGTGGTTGGCCACCTTGATCTCGACGTAGACGTCACCGGCCGGACCGTTTCCCGGGCCCACCTCGCCCTCGCCCGTGAGCTGGATGCGGGTGCCGGTGTCGACGCCCGCCGGCACCTTGAGCTTGAGGGTGCGACGCAGGCGCCCCCGGCCGTCACCGGAGCACTCGTGGCAGGGATCGGGGAGGGTGGAGCCGAACCCCTGGCAGTTCACACACGGTCGGGACGTCATGACCTGGCCGAGGAAGCTGCGCTGCACCTGCTGCACCTCGCCACGTCCCTGACAGATCGGGCAGGTCTGACGGCCGGTGCCAGGCTGAGCACCGTCGCCACCACACGTGGAGCACCCGGTCGCCGTGTCGATGACCAGCTCCTCCTCGGAGCCGAACACCGCCTTCGACAGGTCGAGATCAAGGCGCACGAGGGCGTCTTGTCCTCGCTGGACGCGGGCACGGGGGCCGCGCCCGCCGGCGGTGGCGCCGGCGCCGAAGAAGGCATCCATGACGTCGCTGAACGAGAAGCCCTGGCCCGCGCCGCCGGCACCTGCGCCGGTGGCGAACGGGTCGGCGCCCATGTCGAACGACTGGCGCTTCTCGGGGTCGGAGAGCACCTCGTAGGCCTGCGACACCCCCTTGAACTCCTCCTCCGCGTCAGCACCGGGGTTGACGTCGGGGTGCAGCTTTCGGGCCTGGCGGCGGTAGGCCTTCTTGATCTCCTCCTGGCTGGCGTTGCGGGAGACACCGAGCACGGCGTAGTAGTCGTTCAAGCGGGTAGTCCTGTCAGTGCGGTTGGTGCGATCGGTTCGGCTGGTTCGGGTCGGCCACAACGGCCATCACGTCGACGAGTTCTGGTCGAGGATCTCGGAGACATAGCGGGCCACCGCTCGCACCGAGGCCATCGTGGTCGGGTAGTCCATGCGGGTCGGCCCGAGCACGCCGAGGCTGGCCAGTCGCTCGACGCCCGAGCCGTAGCCCATGGAGACGAGCGAGGTCGACTGCAGCCCGCTCACCGGGTTCTCGGCGCCGATGCGCACAGAGACGACGTCCGGCTCGTCGGTCAGCTGCCCGAGCAGGCGCAGCAGCACGACGTGTTCCTCGAGGGCCTCGAGGATCGGGCCGATCGAGCGGGGGAAGTCGGAGCCGGCGCGCGCGAGGTTGGACTGGCCCGCCAGCACCACGCGCTCCTCGCGCTCCTCGACCAGCGCGTCAGCCAGGGCTGAGACGACGGTGCGCAGAACGGGGCGGTCGACGTCGTCGGCGGTGTCGACGAGCGCTCGGAGGCGAGTCGCCGCAGCCGTGAACGGAACGCCGGAGGCGACCTCGTTGATCGAGGACCGCAGTCTCGAGACGACCGCGTCGCCCTCGGCGACCGACGGCACCGGGTCGATCTCGATGACGCGCTGTTCGACGCGCCCGGTGTCGACGATGAGCACGACCATGAGGTGGCGGGGCCCCAGGGGCACGAGCTCGATGTGGCGAACGGTCGAGCGGGTCAGCGACGGGTACTGGACCACAGCCACCTGGCGGGTGAGGCTCGCGAGCAGCCGCACCGTGCGGTCGACGACGTCGTCGAGGTCGACGGCGCCCTCGAGGAACTGGCTGATCGCGCGCTTCTCGCCCTGGCTGAGCGGCTTGATGGCGCTCAGCCGGTCGACGAACACGCGGTAGCCGGCGTCGGTGGGAACCCGTCCGGCCGAGGTGTGCGGCGCGTGGATGAGGCCCTCCTCCTCGAGCAGGGCCATGTCGTTGCGTACGGTCGCGGCACTCACCCCGAGGTGGTGACGTTCGACAAGGGCCCTGCTGCCCACCGGCTCGGAGGTATGGACGTAGTCCTGCACGATCGCGCGCAGCACCATCAGTCTGCGTTCGTCGCTCATCTCACCCGCCTCCCGGTCTGGCACTCTCTCGATTCGAGTGCCAAGTCTACGACGCCGTGCCGTCAGTTCCGATTTCACCACGGTATGCCGCCCTCCCGTCGATCGAACGCAGCGTTTCGATGCTTCGTGGGGTGGGTGTCCGCGTGGCGCGGGCTCCCGAGCGACACGACGGCCTACGCTCGCTGATCGTGTCGCTGCCACCGCCCCGCCCGACCGATCGCTACGGCGCCAACGTGCTCTCCGGTGACTGGAAGGCGCCCAAACAGGGCCGGTCGACGCCAGTGGCGGCCGAGCGAGAGCTCGTCGTCGAGGATGTCGAGACCGGCTGGGTCGGCGCCGTCGTGCGCGTCGAGAAGGCCGGTGGGTTGCATGTCGTGCACCTCGAGGACCGGCGCGGACGCACCAGGGGCTTCCCGCTCGGGCCAGGGTTTCTCATCGACGGTCGGCCCGTCACGCTCACGGCGCCGAGAGCGGCATCCGCTGCAGCGCTGGATGCCGCTCGGCAGGAGCAGGCCCGCACGGCCAGTGGGTCGGTCGCCGTGCACGGGGCCCGGGCCCGGGTCGCGAGCGGCTCGCGCCTCTACGTCGAGGGTCGCCACGACGCCGAGCTCGTCGAGAAGGTCTGGGGCGACGACCTGCGCGTCGAGGGAGTCGTCGTCGAGCTGATGGACGGCGTCGACGACCTCGCCGGCATCATCGCCGAGTTCGGACCCGGGCGAGGGCGGCGGATGGGGGTGCTCGTCGACCACCTCGTGCCCGGAACCAAGGAGGCGCGCATCGTGCAACAAGCCCGCGCGCTGCCGGGGATCGCGAACGACGTGCTCGTGCTCGGCCACCCCTACGTCGACGTGTGGCAGTCAGTACGACCCGAGCGTCTGGGCTGGGAGCGCTGGCCGGTCATTCCCAAGGGAACCTCGTGGAAGCACGGAATCTGCGCCGCCCTCGGCTGGCCGCACGACACCCAGGCCGACATCGCCAGGGCCTGGAAACGCATTCTTGGCACCGTGCGCAGCTACTCCGACCTCGAGCCCACCCTGCTCGCCAGCGTGGAGGAGCTCATCGACTTCGTCACGGCACCGAGCGAGTGACCGGCCGGTCACTGTTTGACGTAGCCCTGCACGTCCGCGATGAGGTGTGACCCCTTCGAGGTGAAGAGGCGGACCGTCCCGTCGGAGCCGACCTTGGCCAGTACCGAGTTCGCTGCCGCACGCCCGGTCGTGTAGTTGAGGTTGGAGGCCACCGGCCGGACGGCGCCGGACGGGTAGGCCGTCTCGTACCCCTCGCCCTGCGGGGAGTCGACCGTCAGCGTCAGCATGACCGCCTTGACGCCAGCTGAGGGCACCCCACCCACCCCGGTCACCTTCAGGCTCACCGTTCCCCCCGCCGACACCGCGCCGGCCCGAGAAGTCCCGGTGCCCGTGCGGGTGTCGAGAACGCGCGCGGGCGTTGCGGCCACGAGGTCGGACGCACTGGGAATCCAGCCGAGAACGTCGGCGAGCAGGTGTGACCCGGCCGACGTACCGACGCTCACCTTGCCCCCTGCCCCCACCTTCGCCACGACCAGCCCGGCCACCACGTCGCCGGCGGAGTAGTTGAGGTTCGAGGTCGAAGGCTGGCTCGTACCGGCCGGCCAGACCGTGGCGTAGCCCGCCTTCGACGGCGACACGGCCGTGACGTTGAGCACCACCGCTGCTGCGTTGCTGGGCACCCCGCCACGACCGGCCACGGTGAGATCGACCCGGGAGCCCGCCGCCACCGGCCCGGTGCCTGCGCCCAGGCCCAGTCTCGTGTCGAGCAGTCGCGTCGGGCTGAGCGTCGACATCATCTGGGTCGAGGCGTAGTAGCCGGCCACGTCGACGACGAGATCGGAGTCGGCTGAGCTGTAGACGCGTACCTTGCCGTCGTAGCCGACCTTGGCGATGACCTGGTTGGCGATGGTGCGACCTTTGGTGTAGTTGAGGTTCGAGGAGGTAGGTCGTGAACCGCTGTCCGGCCTGACGGTCAGGTAGCCGGCCCACTGGGGGGCGACGGCCGTCACGTTGAGCACCACCGACTGCACGCCCGAGCTCGGCAGGCCGGCACGACCTGCCACCTGCACGGCGATCTCGGTGCGGCCGGTCACCTGGCTCCGGCTCGCCCCCAGACCCACCCGGGTGTCGACGAGCCGCGCCGGCGTGATCGCCTGGTAGGGCGCCGGCCCGGGGGCAGGAGGCGCGACGTCCTTGAGGTGGATGAAGCCCTGCGGCCACCGTCCGCCGGAGCGGGTGATCTTGCGCCACCGGAAGTCGCCACCCCAGTTGTCCTCGGAGACGTAGATCTCCGAGGAGGACACGACCCGCTCAACGTAGGCCACGTGGCCCGACGACGAGAACGAGCTGTCCCACCAGGCTACGGAGCCGACCGTCGGCGAGTCGTTCGTCTGGCTGGCCAGGGCCACCCCCCAGTTGAGGGCGTTGCCACGAATTGCGGCAGGTCTGGTGCTCGACATGCCGTTGCGGATCATCCGATAGGCCACGTAGTTGGTGCAGTTGTGCCCGCCGTACTGCGACCAGAAGCTCGATCGGTAGACGGCGTCGTACCCGTCGTTGCCGTAGCCGGCGGCTTTACACGGAGAGAAGCTGGTGCAGAGCACGATCCACTCCGACGAGGTGGCGTTCTGCACCGGGTCGACCATCGCAGCGGGTTCGGGGCCCTGCACCGACTGCGGGCTCTCCTGTTCACTCGTCACGGAGTGGTCGCCTGCCCCGCCGTGGTCGTCGGCGACGGCCGAGGTGGCTGGGCCGACCCCGGCCACGAGGGCCAGAACGGTGCCGACGACGAGAAGACCAACGCTGCCGCGTCGTCGTCTCGGTCGGCGCAGGGCGGGGCGTACGTCAAGATCAGTCACGACATCTCCAGAAGTTGGGTGCTCCCGGCACAAGATAGTCAAGTCACCACGCCGTGTGTGTCTTGAGTCGCAACAATCTTTCTGTGAATCCTGAGTCGTAGCGTGACAGATGTGGTAGCGCCCCGAAAAGTGACCTACCGGACATGACGGACTTCGTCGACCTCAGCGCTTCCGACGGGGTGTCATCAGCGTCTCGACCAGGCGTCGCTTCAGCCCCGCGAACGGGGGGTAGACCAGGGCCGTCGTGTCGACCCGGGTGGGATGGGTCAGCACCCCCTTGGCGTGCGTGAACGTCTCGATCGAGGCCTTGCCGTGATACGCCCCCATGCCACTTGGCCCCACGCCACCGAACGGCAGATCGGGCACCATCAGATGGGCAAGTGGGATGTTGACCCCCAGAGCACCGGAGGAGGTCTCACGCTCGAAGCGTCGCCGGGTGGACGAGTCCGCCGTGAACAGGTACAGGGCCAGGGGCCGGTCCCGGTCGTTGATGAAGTCGATGGCCCCGTCGATGCCGGCCACCTCCACCAGAGGCAGCACCGGGCCGAAGATCTCCTCCTGCATCACCCGGTGCTCACCCGTGACGCCATCGAGCACCGTCGGCTCGATGTAGCGGTGACGGGCGTCGGTGCCGCCTCCCGTGACGACGAGCGACGGGTCGATGAGGCCGCACAACCGGTCGAAGTGACGCCCGTCGATGATCCGTCCGTAGTCGGGCGAGGATGCCGGGTCGTCACCGAAGAAGTCACCGATCGCCCTCGCCAACAATGGCTTCAGACGGTCGAGCACCCCTCGGGTGGCGAGCACGTAGTCGGGCGCCACGCAGGTCTGGCCGGCGTTGGTGAACTTGCCCAGGACGATCCGGCGAGCCGCCACCTCGAGGTCGGCGGTGTCGTCGATGTAGGTCGGCGACTTGCCGCCGAGCTCGAGGGTCACCGGAGTCAGGTGCTTTGCTGCGGCCTCGAGGACGATGCGTCCGACGGTGCCGTTGCCGGTGTAGAAGATGTGGTCGAAGCGTTCGGCGAGCAGCGCCGTGGTCTCGGGCACCCCACCCTCGACCACCTGCACGGCGTGCGGGTCGAGGTGCTTTCGGAGCAGCCGGGCCAGCGCGTGCGAGGTCGCGGCGGCCACCTCGCTGGGCTTGACGACGACGGCGTTGCCACCGGCGATGGCGCCGGCCAACGGCGCGAGCGCAAGCTGCACGGGGTAGTTCCACGGTGCGATGACCAGCACGACCCCCAACGGCTCTCGAACGACGCGGGCCTTGGCGAAGGGCAACGTGACCGGAACGGACACGCGTTCGGGCCGCAACCACGACCGCAGGTGCTTCAGGAGGTGGTCGATCTCGTTCACGGTGAACCCGATCTCGGTGATCATCGCCTCGGTGCGGCTCTTGCCGAGGTCGGTCGCCAGGGCGTCGCACAGCACGTCGGCGTCATCGACCAGCATCCTCCGCAGGGAGCGCAGCTGACGTTCGCGCCATTCGAGCGGCTTGGTGACCCCGCCCGCGTGGGCCGCGCGGGCGCGGGCCACCACGGCGGCGGCATCCTCCCCGGTCGGGTCCGGTGAGGTGCGGTCGGTCTCGAGCGTGGTGTCGGTCATCAGGTCCTTCTCGTCACGGAGCCAGCAGGCGGTGGACAACGGTGTCGGCGAGCAGGCGCCCCCGTCGGGTGAGCACCACCCGACCGCTCGAGAGCGCCGACGTTCCGTCGACGAGCCCGTCGGCGATGAGGCCGGCCACGGCCGTGCGACCAGGGCCCCGCACCTCCTCCAGCGGCAGGCCCGCGACGAGTCTCGACCCGAGCAGCACCCGCTCGTCGTGACGTTGCTCGTCGGTCAGCGTCTCGCGGGCGTGAGCGGGCGAGACCGCGTCGGCCAGTCGCGCGGCGTAGGCGCTCGGGTGTTTGACGTTCCACCAGCGCACCCCGCCCACGTGACTGTGCGCGCCGGGCCCGATGCCCCACCAGTTGGTGCCCGACCAGTAGGCGATGTTGTGCCGGCACCGGGTGCTGGGTGACCGCGCCCAGTTGCTCACCTCGTACCAGCCCAGGCCGGCGGCGGTGAGCAGCTCGTCGGCCAGCTCGTACTTGTCGGCCTCGTCGTCGTCGTCGGGCATCGCGACCTCCCCCCGACGCACCTGGGCCGCCATCTTGGTGCCCGCCTCAACGACGAGGGCGTAGGCCGAGACGTGGTCGGGAGCCAGCGCCACGACGGCGTCGAGGCTGCACCGCCAGTCGGTCAGCGACTCCCCCGGCGTTCCGTAGATGAGGTCGAGACTCACCTGTAGCCCTGCGTCGCGGGCGGCGGACACGGCGCGAGCCACGTTGTCGGGGTCGTGGGTGCGTTCGAGGGTGGCGAGCACGTGTGGCACGGCCGACTGCATCCCGATCGAGACCCGGGTGAAGCCTCCGTCGGCGAGCTCGCGAAGCGAGTCGGAGGTGACCGAGTCGGGGTTGGCCTCGGTGGTCACCTCGACGTCGGACGCGAGGCCGAAGCGCTGCCGGATGCCGTCGAGCACCCTGACGAGGTCAGCCGACGGCAGCATGGTCGGCGTGCCACCGCCAACGAAAACCGTTGACACCGTTGGTGACTGGTCACCCAGCACAGACCGCGCGAGGTCGACTTCTCGCAGAGCCACGTCGGCATACGTGTCGACCCCCACCGACGCACCGCGCGGCCCACGACCACCCAGCTCGGTCACCGTGTAGGTGTTGAAGTCGCAGTAGCCACAGCGCACCGTGCAGAACGGAACGTGCACGTAGATACCGAGGTCGATGTCGGCCAGCCCCTCGAGGGCGCTTGCCGGGAGACGCCCTGAAGCGGGTGCAGGATCGCCGTCGGGCAGGGCTGAAGGCGACATGATCACCATTGTCTCAGGAAAGGCTGACTGGTCAGAGCCGGTCGGCCGCCCGCGCCCCGTCAGGCAAGCCTGCGGCGCCGAAGCGGCGCCGAAGGGCGAGCCAGACGTAGACGAGCCCGATAAGAGCGGGCACCTCGACCAGCGGCCCGACGACCCCGGCTAGGGCCTGGCCGGCGGTGGCGCCGTAGGCGGCGACGGCGACGGCCGGCTCGAAGTTGGTCCCAGCAGCAGTGAACGCCAGTGTCGTGGTGCGGGCGTAGCCGAGTCGCGGGCCGGCGCCGAGGGCGAACCCACCACCCCACATCAGCGCAAAGTAGACCAGCAGGGGGAGGGCGATCCGGGCCACCTCCCAGGGCCGGGAGGTGATGGCCTCCCCTTGAAGGGCGAAGAGGATGACGATGGTGAACAGCAGCCCGTAGAGGGCCCACCGGCCGATCCCAGGCAGGAGCTTGAGGTAGAACCAGCCCAGGGCGAACATCAGTGCGGGCCCGATCAGCCAGTTGAGCAGGAGCGAGGAGACCAGCAGACGCCGGTCACCCGTCACCGACGCGAGCCGCTCGTAGCGCACCTTGGCCAGCACCGGGTACATCATCGCCAGCAGATCGAGCACGATCGGCAGCGAGACCCCGTCGACCTGCACCGCAGCCAGCAACTCACCCAGGCCAGGCACCCTTGCGCCGACCAGCAGCCCACGTGCCCTGGCCAGAGCGATCCAGACGGGCGGAACCGGTCAAAGCGGGACAGCTGCGCCAGCACCGGCGCTGCGATCGTGTCAGTCATGGCCTCAACCCGGTGCCGGTCGGGGAGGCGGCCACACCTGCACCGACATTTCCCGTGACTGCCCATCAGCCCTCCTCGCATTGCTTCCTGTCGATATATCGACCGACACTGATGCATCGACGATCGTCAATGCCTGTGGGAGGATCACGGGCATGACCTCGACCGCCGCCGCAACCACCGAGACCCCGCCCGGCAACCCGGCCCGGGCCCGAGGTCGTCGAGAGTCGGCCGTCAGCAGTGAGGGCTGCTGCTCGACGGTCACCGGTGGCGGGCTGGAGGATGTCGAGGCCGAACGCCTGGCCAGGTCGTTCAAGGCCCTCGGGGACCCCACCCGGGTGCGGCTGTTGTCGCTGATCGCCGCCAGCCAGAGCGGCGAGGCATGCATCTGTGACATGACCGAGGTCGTCGGTCTGTCGCAGCCGACCGTGTCGCACCACATGCGCCAGCTCGTCGACGTCGGCCTCGTCACCCGTGAGCAGAGGGGCAAGTGGGCCTACTACGCCATCGTCGACGACGCTCTCGACAGCCTGCACGTCGACCTCGGTGTCGTACTGGGCGCCGGTTCGTAGAACTCCCGGCGTGACCGCCAGCAGCCGGGTGGTCACACGTCTGGTTCGGCTCGCCTATCGTCGAAGGATGAGGTCACCGAACTGGATCGAGCTGGCGGGCGTCGTCAACATGCGCGACCTCGGCGGGCTGCCCACCGAGGCGGGCGACGTCGTACAACCCCGCCGGCTGCTGCGTTCTGACAACCTGCAGGACCTTCCGGTCGAGTCCGTGCGCTCGCTCGTCGACCGCTATGACCTCACCGACGTCGTCGACCTGCGAACCGACGTGGAGGTGGTCAGAGAGGGCGACGGACCACTGACGGCCGTGGCCAGGGTGCGCCACCACCACTTCACGCTCTACCGCGACTCCTCGTCGGAGAGCGGTATCCCCGCGGCCGAGCGTCGCCTGCCGTGGGAGGTCGACGAGCAGGCCGAGCGCTCCGAACGCGCAGCGACCGCTGAGGGCGATCGGCCCGCTGCCCCCAGTCACGACGAGTTCTGGTCGAAGCACTACCTGTCCTACCTCGAGCAGAGGCCCGACTCGGTCGTCGCCGCCCTGCACGCCGTCGCCGACAGCCGCGGCGCCGCTGTCGTGCACTGCGCGGCGGGCAAGGACCGCACCGGCACGATCGTCGGGCTGGCCCTGAAGACGGTCGGAGTGCTCGACGACGAGATCATCGCCGACTTCGCCGCCTCGGCCGAGCGGGTGCCGCTCATCCTCGAGCGGCTGCGCAGCCGGCCCGCGTACGCCGCGAACCTACGCGACAAGACGGTGGCGCAGCAGTCCCCCACGACCGACACGATGCGACTGCTCCTGGGCACGCTCGAGGAGCAGTACGGCGGGGCCGGCAACTGGCTCGCCGACCACGACTGGACCTCTCGCGACACCGATCGCCTGCGCCGCAAGCTGCTCGCTCCCTGAACGCGCGCACCAGAGGCCCAGCCGTCAGCGGGCTGGTCGCCCGCCCCAGGTCGGTCAACCGGCGTAGGTGCCGAAGCTCCAGGAGTTGCCCTCGACGTCTGCGATGGAGAAGCCGCGGGAGCCGTAGTCGGTGTCCTCCATCGGGCGCACCACCGTGGCCCCCAGCCGCTCCGCCCGCGCGTACACCGCGTCGGGGTCGTCACACACGACGTAGATCGTGGCGGCACCCGAACCCGAGACGAAGGTGTCGTCACGCTTGGCTCGGCTGCTCACCATCACCCGGCCGCCTTCGGGCCAGAGCATCTCGCTGTGCTGCACGTGCCCGTCGGAGTCCTCGATGAGGTCGCCTTCGGTGAAGCCCAGCCCACGCAGCCACGTGCGTGCCGCCTGCGGGTCGTCGTAGCTGAGACCGACCCAGACGTTGTGGTCGGGGCGGGTGGGTGCCGGCGTGTTCTGGGTCTCCATGCCGCCCAGTCTGGGCGACGTCGCGCCGGCCGTCTTGCACGAATGCGCACCGCCACCCCTGCCACCTGCCGCGGTTCGAGGTAATGGCACGCGGCAGACCGCGTCGGACTACCTCGAACCGGACGTCTCGTCAGGGGTTGGCGAGCGCGTCGTCAGCGCGCCACTGCGTCGGTGACGTGCCGGCGAGGTCACGCCAGTCGCGGTTCATGTGGGCATGGTCGGACCAGCCGCACCACAGGGCGACCTGGGTGAGCGGCATCCGGCCCGACGACACCAGGGGAAGGGACCACTCGAAGCGGCGCACACGGGCCGCTGCCTTGGGCGTCACCCCGAGCTCGGCCCGGAACTGCTGCTGGAGCCGGCGCATCGACCAGCCGACGACCTGCGCCACCTCTCGGATCGGCGCAGCCCCCCGTGACGCGCCGATCAGGCGCCACGCCTCGGCCAGCTCGGGCGCAGGCGGGCGGGGCTCGCTCAGCCTGTCCAGCAGCGACCGCTCGACGAGCGCGAACCGCGCGTCCCACGAGTCGGTCTCGTGCAGCCGGTCCCGCAGCTCAGCGGCTTCGGAGCCCATGACGTCCTGCAGCTCGAACGAGCCCTCGGCGAGCTCTGCCGCCCGCACGCCGAAGAGGGCTCTCAGCGCCCCCGGACGCATCGCGAGCTGGATGCCGTGCTGGTTTCCGTCGTGATGGATGTGGGTCGGGCCGGTCGCGAGGCCGGCGAGCACCGAGTCGAAACGACGTGGCGTCGGCCGGCCCGGGTCAGAGAGCGTCAGCGCGTCATCGAACGGGATGACCAGCGTGACGGTGCTCGACGGCATCCCGATGTGCAGCCCAGCCGGGAACCCCGCGAGGCGGTAGCCCACCACGCGGTCGACGAGCGGCGCGAACCGTGCGCTCGGAGCGTGCTCGTGGTGCTCGGCCGTGAGGGTCACAGCTCACCGTACGACGCACGACGCAGCCGGGGAACCTACTTCTTGCCCTTGTCTCCGTCGCTCGACAGGGCTGCCACGAACGCCTCTTGGGGCACCTCGACGCGGCCGACCATCTTCATCCGCTTCTTGCCCTCCTTCTGCTTCTCGAGCAGCTTGCGCTTGCGGCTGATGTCGCCGCCGTAACACTTGGCGAGCACGTCCTTGCGAATGGCCCGGATGTTCTCACGGGCGATGATCCGTGAGCCGATGGCCGCCTGGATCGGCACCTCGAACTGCTGGCGCGGGATGAGCTCCTTGAGCTTGCCGGCCATCATGACGCCGTAGTTGTAGGCCTTGTCCTTGTGCACGATCGCCGAGAAGGCGTCGACGGTTTCGCCCTGCAACAGGATCTCGACCTTCACAAGGTCGCTCACCTGGTCGCCGTCGAGCTCGTAGTCGAGGGAGGCGTAGCCGCGGGTGCGCGACTTCAGCTGGTCGAAGAAGTCGAAGACGATCTCGGCGAGCGGCAGCGTGTAGCGCATCTCGACGCGGTCTTCCGAGAGGTAGTCCATGCCGCGCAAGCTGCCCCGCTTGTGCTGGCAGAGCTCCATGATCGCGCCGACGAACTCGCTCGGGGCCAGGATCGTGGCCCGCACAACCGGCTCGGTCACCTCGCGGATCTTGCCGTCGGGGTACTCGCTCGGGTTGGTGACGTGCACGGCCTTCCCGTCGTCGAGCACCACGTCGTAGACCACGTTGGGCTGCGTCGAGATGAGGTCGAGGCCGAACTCACGCTCGAGCCGCTCGCGGACGATCTCGAGGTGCAGCAGACCGAGGAAGCCCACGCGGAAGCCGAAGCCGAGCGCAGCCGAGGTCTCGGGCTCGTAGACGAGGGCCGCGTCGTTGAGCTTGAGCTTGTCGAGGGCGTCACGCAGGGCGGGGTAGTCGGAACCGTCGATCGGGAACAGGCCGGAGAAGACCATCGGCTTCGGGTCGCGGTAGCCACCGAGGTCGTGCTCGGCCGGCTTGCCCGCGTTGGTGACGGTGTCACCGACCCGCGACTGGCGCACGTCCTTCACGCCGGTGATGAGGTAGCCCACCTCGCCCACCCCCAGGCCGTTGCCCGGAACGGGCTCGGGGCTGATGACGCCGATCTCGAGCAGCTCGTGGGTGGCCCGCGTTGACATCATGACGATCTTCTCGCGCGGGCTGAGGTTGCCGTCGACGACGCGCACGTAGGTCACGACACCGCGGTAGGTGTCGTAGACCGAGTCGAAGATCATCGCCCGTGCGGGGGCGTCGGCGTCACCGGTGGGGGCGGGCAGCAGCTTGACGATCTGGTCGAGCAGCGGCTCGACGCCCTCCCCCGTCTTGCCTGAGACCCGCAGGCAGTCGTCGGGGTCACCGCCGATGAGCCTGGCCAGCTCCTCGGCGTACTTCTCCGGCTGGGCGGCGGGCAGGTCGATCTTGTTCAACACCGGGATGATGGTGAGGTCGTTCTCCATGGCCAGGTAGAGGTTGGCCAGCGTCTGCGCCTCGATGCCCTGGGCCGCGTCGACGAGCAGCACCGCGCCCTCGCAGGCGGCCAGCGAACGCGACACCTCGTAGGTGAAGTCGACGTGTCCGGGGGTGTCGATCATGTTGAGGCAGTACGTGGTCAGAGCGCCGGTGTCGTCGGCCGCCGCCCACGGCATCCGCACCGCCTGGCTCTTGATCGTGATGCCGCGCTCGCGCTCGATGTCCATGCGGTCGAGGTACTGAGCGCGCATCGCGCGCGCGTCGACGACACCGGTGAGCTGGAGCATCCGGTCGGCCAGGGTCGACTTGCCGTGGTCGATGTGCGCGATGATGCAGAAGTTGCGGATCAGGTCCGGCGGCGTGGCGTTGGGTGCCAACGCGGAGCGGGCCATGGGCGACACGGTGGGGCGAACCTCGCAGGAGTTGGGGGGAGTCGACGGCAGGAGGCCGGGCGGCTCGAGCGACGCGCGACCGCTCAAGTCTCCCACGCTTTTCCCGGATGCCGTCCACCCCGCTTGTCGTGGGCGTTGAGCGCTCGGGGCACCACCGACGACGTGCCCGGCCCCCGGAAAATAGCGGCCTCGGCTCGGCAGCGGCCGCTATGGCGCAGAATGGGCTGTCATGCGCCCCCCACCGATGGAACTCCTGCCCGCCACGCCGGGCACCCAGCTCCCGATGCGCCGCGCCGTGCGCCACCCCCGCGAGATCGTGACCCTGGTTTTGACGATCCTGGGCTCGCTGCTGCTCCTCGTGCTGGCGCTGGCCGAGGTGGGCCTCGCGGCCGACGAGGGCCGCACCCCGGACGCCTACGCCCTCATCCTGCTCTTCGCCCCGGTACTGCTGTGGTTCGCCCGTGGCCAGCTCTGGGCCCAGCAGCGGCTCAACGGGATCAAGCTGACCCGCCAGCAGTTCCCCGAGGCTCACGCGATGCTCGTCGACGCCGCGGTCCGCTCCGGGCTGCCCTACGTTCCCGACGCCTGGGTCGTCGGCGGCAACGGGATGATCAACGCGGCGGCCTCCGGGCACGGCTTCCGGAGGTTCGTCATCGTCTACAGCGACCTGCTGGAGGTCGGCGGCGCCGCGCGTGAACCCGACGCCCTGCGTTTCGTGATCGCCCATGAGGTCGGCCACATCGCGGCCGGTCACACCAGCTACTGGCGAATGCTCGGCACCTTTGCCTCGCAGTGGATTCCCCTGCTCGGCTCCACCCTGAGCCGGGCGCAGGAGTACACGGCCGACAACTACGGACATGCCCTCGTTCCGCAGGGGGCCCGCGGCGCCATGGCCACCCTGGCCGGGGGAAAGTACCTGAACCGCTCGATCGACGTCGACGCGATGGCCGACCGGGCGATCGTCGAGCCTGGCTTCTTCGTGTGGGTCGCCAACGCCACGGCTTCCCATCCGGTGCTGGTCTGGCGCATGCACGCCCTTCGCGACCGCCGCACCCCAGGCCGGCTCCTCTGGCGCCCGAAGGCCCCGTGGCTGTGGTCGCAGCCCATCGACCCGCGGGCGTGGTCGCTGCCGTCGATGATCGGATTCGTGCCCACACCGGGTCCGCGACCTGAGCTGCCTCAGAACGCCGGCCCCGGCGCCGGGCGAACCGGGCAGAGCCAACCGCAGCAGTACTCGCCGAACCAACAGCTCTCGGCGCAGCCGGGCTACTGGGCCAACCAGCAGCCCGGCCCGGCACCGACGACAGACGCGCTGCCGCACGCGCCGGCGCCGGAGCCCGACCGCTTCGCCCCTCCCGAGGGCTGAGCAGGGCGCCCCTCAGCGCCTCCCGACGGTAGGCCCTACCAGCGACGGGTCAAACCCAAGATCGAACCCGCACCCGGCTCCCAACCACCACACCGCCTGCGCGACGCGCCGCGCGACGCGCCAAAAGTGTCGGATCCACGACACCAACTGCGCGACGCGCCGCGCGACGCGCAGAAGGGGTGGTCGGGCTCAAGCGCGCAGGGGCGATACCGCATCCGTCGGTTTCGGATTCGGTCTCGCACTGCCATCGCGCCGATCGAGGCGGGCCGACACCACCGCGATGGCCACCCCAAGCACGGCGAGGCCGGCACCGACAAGGCTCGGAGCGCCGTAACCCCACCCGGCGGCCAGCACCACCGACCCCAACCATGCCCCGAGGGCGTTGGCGGTGTTGAGGGTGGAGTGGTTCAGGGTGGCGGCGAGCGACTGGCCCTCGTGGGCGACGTCCATGAGCCGGGTCTGGAGCAGCGGCACGAGGATGGAGGGCAGCAACCCCAGTAGAAACACCATCACGACGGCCAGCCAGAGGGTGCGCGCGACCGGGCCGAAGAGGGCCAGCAAGACGGCGATCGCGGCGAGCGAAGCGATGATGCCGGCCATCACTCCCCGCCTCGCCACCCGGCCGGCGAGCACCATGCCGGTGACCATCCCGATGCCGTAGGCCATCAGCACCCACGGGATGAGCGCCACATCGAGCCCCGCGAGCTCGGTCATGGTCGGGGTGATGTAGCTGTACATGGCGAACATCCCCCCGAAACCGACGGTGCCGATGAGCAGGGCGAGCCACACCTGCGGTCGCCGCAGCGCCGCGAGCTCGCCACGCATGGTGGCCTGGCGGGCGGCGGGCAGCTTCGGCAGCCAGACCCCGATCGCGCCGATCGTGACCAGCCCGATGACGCCGACGACCACATACGGCGCGTGCCAGCCGTAGCGTTGACCGATCAGGGTCGCGAGGGGCACGCCAACCACGTTCGCCACACCGAGACCTCCCAGAATCGTGGCGATCGCGGCCGTGCGCCGCTCGTGCGAGACCAGCGAGGCCGCCACCAGCGCACCGATGCCGAAGAAGGCCCCGTGCGGGATGCCGCCGAGGAAGCGCACCAGCATCACCTGGCCGTAGCTGTCGGCGAGCACGACGAGCAGGTGCGCGGCGGCGAAGAACGCCATCAGCGCCATGAGCAGTCCCTTGCGGGCCACCTTGGCCGCCAGCACCGCGATGAGGGGCGCCCCAACCACCACGCCGATGGCGTAGGCGGAGACGTAGTGCCCCGCTGTCGCGATATCGACTCCGGTGCCGGCCGCGATCTGTGGGAGCAGCCCCATCGTCACGAACTCGGTGGTGCCGATGGCGAACCCACCCAGGGCAAGGGCGAGGATCGCCAGGGCGGTTCGGCGCTGGTTAGGGCTCACGAGCGGGGGCTCTCCATGGTCGGGGACGTCGGTGGATGGTCGTGCGCGTTCCCGTCGACACCGTCGACGGGGATGCTAGTCGGGCACGCGCTACCGTGACTCGCATGTCCAGCACCCTCGGCCGGCTGACCCGGTTCGTTCGCGACCTGGTGGCACCGAAGACCCGGTCACGGCCGGCAAGCTCGAAGCGGCCGGCGTCCTTGACCGCCACGGTCGGCGCCACCGGTCAGGCAGCTGCGGCATCCGTCTCTGCCCGTGCTGCTTACCCCGGCGACGCGACCAGGCTGCCTGACACCCGCTACGCGCCGAAGCCCGACGGTCGCCCCGACCCGGGCGAGATCGTATGGACCTGGGTTCCCTACGAGGAGGACCACACCCAGGGAAAGGACCGACCGGTGCTGGTGATCGGCCGCGACGGCGAGGGGCTGGTTGCCCTGGCGCTGACGAGCAAGGACCACGACCGCGACGAGCAGCAGGAGCGCCGAGCCGGCCGCGAGTGGGTCGACATCGGCACGGGAGCCTGGGACCGCAAGGGCCGCTCGAGCGAAGTTCGGGTCAACCGGCTGATCCGAGTCGACCCTGAGGCGGTGCGCCGCGAAGGGGCAGTCCTCCCCCGCGATCGCTACGACCTCGTCATCGCCGGTGCGCGCGCGAGCGTAGAGCGATGACCCGACTCGACCAGATGCGCAGACCTGCCTGTGCACTCGGCTGACCAACAGCGAAACGGGCCCGCCACCCTGAGGTGAGAGCCCGTCTCAGGAGGAGCGACGCCTCAGAGTGACGCGGCCTTCTTGGCCATCGCCGACTTCTTGTTGGCGGCCTGGTTCTGGTGGATGACACCCTTGGACACGGCCTTGTCGAGCTTCTTCGAGGCGGTCTTGAGTGCGTCGGCGGCAGCGTCCTTGTCGCCGGTGGCCGCCGCTTCGCGGAACTTGCGGTTCCAGGTGCGAAGCTCGCTCTTGACCGCACGGTTGCGGTCGGTGCGCTTGGCGTTGGTCTTGATGCGCTTGATCTGCGACTTGATGTTTGCCACGTAAGGATCTTTCGTTTGGTCTGGTGGGTGCCGTAAGAGGGCGGCTGTCTGCTCGGGACCGGGCGATGGGCGCCCTTGAGTGAGCAGTTGAGACGTGCTGCTGCAATGCGCGCACGACCCAGCGCGCTCGCGAAGGCCAAATCTAGCAGCGCCGGGTTGGCCTTTCCAAACCGAAGGATGCCGTTCGCACCGCCCCCTTGCCGCGCGTCGCGCGGCGCGTCGCGCGGCGCGTCGCGCAAACAGTGTCGTGCAGACCACACCTGCTGCGCCTCGCGCGGCGCGTCGCGCAACAGGAGCGTCGAGCTAGCGGATGCCGCGGGCCCGGGTCACGGTGAGAATCGCCCGCTCGACGGCGTAGACGGGATCGCGGCCGCCGCCCTTGACCTCGAAGTCGGCGGCAGCCACAGCCTGCAGGGCCACCCCGAGGCCGTCACCGCTCCAGTGGCCCACTGAGCGGCGAGCCTTGTCGACCTGCCACGGCGCCATCCCGAGACTCTTGGCCAGCTGGGCCGACCCACCCCGTCCGGCCGAGCCGACCTTGATGAGCTGGCGCAGCTGAGAGGCGAGCACGGCCACGATCGGCACCGGGTCGACCCCAGAGGCGATGGCGTGGCGCAGCAGCCGAAGTGCCTCGCCCGTCTGGCCGGCGATGGTGGCGTCGGCCACCCGGAAGCCGGTCGCCTCGACCTTTCCGCCGTGGTAGGTGTCGACCACGGCGTCGTCGATCGTTCCTTCGGTGTCGGCGACCAGCGCAGCGCAGGCGGAGGCGAGCTCGCGAAGGTCTTTGCCGACCGCCTCGATGAGGGCGCGCACCCCTTCGCCGGTGATCCGGCGGTGAGCGGCGGCGAACTCATGCTGCACGAAGTCGGTCTTGTCGCGGTCGGACTTGACGGCCGGACAGTCGATGACCCGGGCCCCCGCCTTCTTCATGGCGTCGAGGATCTTGCGCCCTCTCGGGCCACCGCCGTGCACGACGACCAGGGAAACGTCGGGCGCCGGCGACGCCACCAGGGCGAGCACGTCGAGCTGCAGGTCATCGCTCGCCTCGTGCACGTCGCGCACCACCAGGCACCGGTCACCGCCGAAGAGCGACGGGCTGGCGTGCACCGAGATCGAGCCGGGCTCGTACGTCGCGGCCTCGAGCGTGATCACCTCGACGTCGGCTACCTTGGCCCCCGAGAGCACCATGGCGAGGGCTCGTTCGGCCAGCACCTCCTCCGGCCCACTGATGAGCACCAGCGGTGGAACGGGGGCGGTCGACATGACGTCAACCTTGCCACGGGCGACCGACAGCAGCAGAAACCCGTGGACAGCTACGGACATCGGCTGGTGCCGTCAGCCACGGCGCGTCACCCGCATCACCCCCGACATCTCGAAAGTGCAGGTCAGAGCCCCCCATGGTCTCGATCGTCTTCGCCCTCTTGCTCATCGCCGTCGGCGTCGTGCTGTTGCGCCTGAGGAACCACAAGTGGAAGCTGCATCGCTACGCCGCGATCCCCTTCGCGCTCGCCGTGTTCGTCTTCGGCAGCGCGTGCTTCTACCGCCTGGATGCCGGTGAGGCCGCCGTGACCAAGACGTTCGGCACGGTGGGCGACGATGCGATCAGCGCGACCGGCATCCACCTCAAGGCCCCGTGGCAGGACCTCATCGTCTTCGACATCCGCAACCAGACGATCTCCCTCGCGGAGGGCGAGTCCTCCGGCCGCGTGTCGACGGTCACGAGTGACAACGCGACCGTGGTCTACGACGTGACGATCCGCTACTCGCTCAACCCGACGATGCTGCCCGAGATCATCCGGCAGTACCCCGACCAGGAGACCTTCATCAGCCGCGCCGTGCTGCCCGGCGTCTCCTCCGTCACCCGTGACGCGCCCACGACCCTCACCGCCGCCACCGTGCGACAGTCGCGCACCGACCTCGCCAAGCGCATCACCACCGGCCTCGAGACCCGCCTCGGAGACGTGGGGGTCACCGTCGAGCAGGTCGACCCGAAGGCGATCACGCTCGACCAGACCGTGCAGGCGAACTACGACAAGGTGCAGAGCTCGCTCGCGAACGCCGAGGCGGCCAAGGCCGATCTTCAGACGGCCCTCGCCGATGCCGAGATCACCAAGACCGAGGCGCAGGCCACCTCCGACGCCGACCAGATCATCCGCTGCGGCGCGACCTCGACGTCGAAGGAGGAGCTGATCAACGGCAAGAAGGTGACGGCCGTCAAGGTCGTGCCCGTGCCGTCGGAGAAGTGCCAGAACCGCCTGAACGAGCAGGTGCTGATGAGCAAGTACATCGACATGCTCAAGGAGCACACCGGCTCGCTCATCGTTGTGCCGCAGGGCACCCAGAACCTGCTGCAGCTGCCGTCGACCGCTGGTGCGCCGGCCGGAGCCACGCCGACGCCCTCCCCCACCGCCAAGCCGTAGCCAGCCCCTGTCGATCCGGTCAGTCGAAGAGCTGGCCGCTGGCCAGCTCGAGACCGAGCTGGTCGAGCCGGGCCGAGATGGTCTCCTCGGGCAGCTCGAAGTGCTCGAGCACCTCATCGAGCGCCATCCCGGCCTCGGCCGCGTCGCGCAGCTCGTCGTCCTGCTCGTCGGTCCAGGCGTGACCCGAGGTGACGGCCGTGCGGCTCGAGTCGGCGACCGGTGGGCTGGGCGCCACCGGCCGCGGGTGCTCGGTGCCGTCGGCCTCTCGGGCGGCGCCGGCCGCACCGGCCCCGGTCAGCGAACGCATCGCCGGCTCGGCGACGGGCAGTGGCTCGGATGCCGTCTCGTCGAGCCTCGTCAGGGCCGCGAGCACCATGGCCTTGTCGGTCGTGGGCCAGAAGGGCGGCAGTGAACGCTGCAGGAACTCGGCGTAGCGGGCGGTCATCATCCGCGAGTCGAGAAAGGCCACGACGCCGCGGTCGTCGCCCCGGCGCACGAGCCGGCCGGCTCCCTGGGCCAGACGCAGAGCCGCATGCGTGGCCGAGACCGCCATGAAGCCGTTGCCGCCCATGCGCCCGATCGCCTGTGCGCGCGCCGAGGCCAACGGGTCGTCAGGCCGTGGGAAGGGGATGCGGTCGATGATCACCAGCTGGCACGACGAACCGGGCACGTCGACGCCCTGCCACAGTGTGAGGGTGCCGAACAGGCAGGTCCGCGGCTCGCGAGCGAACTGACGCACGAGGGTGGAGATCTGGTCTTCCCCCTGGCACAGCACGGGGATGTCGTCACCGAACCGGGCCCGCATGATCTCGGCAGCGTTCTGGGCCGCCCGCATCGAAGAGAACAGGCCCAATGTGCGACCGCCGGCGGCGCGCACCAGCTGCTCGATCTCGTCGAGGCTCTCGTCACTGGCGCCGTCACGGCCCGGGGGTGGCAGCCGTGCGGCCACGTACGCGATGGCCTGTCGCGGGTAGTCGAAGGGGCTGCCGACGTCGAGGCCGTGCCAGCTCGGCGCGCCCTCACCACGCAGCCCCATCGTGCCGGCGACGGAGTCGAAGCTGCCGCCGAGCTCGAGCGTCGCCGACGTGAGCACCACGGTGCGCTCCTCGAAGATCTTCTCGCGCACCAGCATGGCGACGCTCATCGGGGCGACCCGCAGCACCGGTCCGCGGCGTGGGTCGCGGCTGCACCACACGACGTCGAGCTCACGTGTCTCGAGAATTCGAGCGGCGTTCTCGTAGGCCTCGTCGACCGATGACCGGGCGACCTGGCGGGCGCCGTCGGGTTGTTCTCCCGGTGGTGGTTTGAGGTCGCTCTGCACGACACGCGCCGTATCGCGAATACGGGCCAGAGCCAGCCCCACGGCATCCGGGATGCCGAGCAGACGCCCCTCCTCGACGTTCTCGAGGGCGGCCGCGAGCAGCTCCCCCGCCTCGTCGAGAGCGGCGGTGTTCTCAGAGAGGCGGCCGGCTCGCTTGGCGGCCGCCATCACCATCGAGCCGGTCAGCTCGTCGGTGATCGTCGCGGTGACCCGGTCGACGAGCTCGTGGGCCTCGTCGACCACAAGCAGGTCGTGCTCAGGCAGCATCTGGCGCCCCTCGAAGGAGTCGATCGCCATGAAGGAGTGGTTCGTGACGACAACATCGACGTCACGGGCCGCCTCTCGCGCCCGCTCGACGAAGCACTCGGTGACCATGGGGCACCTGCTGCCCAGGCACTCGTGCGCCGAGACCGAGACCTGGCGCCAGGCCCGCTCAGACACCCCGGGCACCAGCTCGTCACGATCACCCGACTCGGTCTGGTCGGCCCACTCGCGCACGCGCACCACCTCGGCGCCGAGCCGCCCGGCGCCGGCATCGACCTGACCGACGCCGAAGAGCCCCTCCTCGTCGTCGGGAAAGCCGCCTTCCACCTTGTTCAAACACACGTAGTTGCGACGCCCCTTGACGAGCGCATAGGTGGGCCGGCGACCGAGCAGGCCAGTCAACGCGTCGGCCACCCGCGGCATGTCACGGTCGACGATCTGCGCCTGCAGGGCGAGGGTGGCCGTAGCCACGACCGCAGGCTTTCCCGAGTCGTAGGCGTGGGCGACCGCGGGCACAAGGTAGGCGAGCGACTTGCCGGTGCCGGTGCCGGCCTGCACGAGCAGATGCTGCCCGTTCTCGACGGCCGCCGCGACGGCCTGGGCCATCTCGACCTGGCCGGGCCGCTCGGTGCCACCCACCCCCGACACCGCGGCGTGGAGCAGGGCGTCGAGCGCAGGACGGTTGGCCATTGGCTCAGGGTATGCCGCTGCGCCACAGCCATCGCGGCGCCATCCACGGCGTTCGGCGCGTCGCAGGCAGCCCGGTGTCGCCGGGCCATTGCACCTGGACAATGCGCACGGTTTGATTCGGGAATGAGCCCACCCCTGCCATCAGACCTCGACATCGCGAACGCCGCCACCCTGCGCCCGATGAGCGAGGTCGCCGCCCAGCTCGGCCTGACCGACGAGCACCTCGAACCCTGGGGCCGTGACGTCGCCAAGATCGACCTCGCGGTGCTCGACGAGCCGGCACAACGGCATCCCGGCAAGTACGTCGTCGTCACCGCCATCACGCCCACGCCCCTCGGCGAGGGGAAGACGACGGTCGCGGTCGGCCTGGCGCAGGGACTCGCGCGCCTGGGGCACCGCGCGGTCGTGACGCTGCGTCAGCCGTCGATGGGGCCGACCTTCGGCATCAAAGGTGGCGCGGCCGGCGGTGGCTACAGCCAGGTCGTACCGATGGACCGGCTCAACCTGCACCTCACCGGCGACTTCCACGCCATCACGGCAGCGCACAACCTGCTGGCCGCCATGATCGACAACCACCTGCATCACGGCAACCAGCTCGGCCTCGACGTGCGCAACATCAGCTGGCGCCGGGTGCTCGACGTCAACGACCGGTCGCTGCGCAACATCGTCGTGGGTCTCGGCGCGCGGCAGGACGGCGTGGTGCGCGAGAGCGGGTTCGACATCACGGCGGCCAGCGAGGTGATGGTGCTGCTGACGCTGGCGACCTCCATGGTCGAACTGCGCGAACGGCTGGGGCGCATCGTCGTCGGGTACACCACGGCGGGCGAGAGCGTGACGGCCGACGACCTGCACGCCGGTGGCGCGATGGCCGCGCTGCTCATCGACGCCCTCAAGCCGAACCTGCTCCAGACTCTCGAGGGTGGGCCCGCCATCGTGCACTGTGGCCCGTTCGGCAACATCGCGACCGGCACGTCGTCGATCACGGCCGACCTCATCGGCCTCGCCCACAGCGACTACGTCGTCACGGAGGCCGGCTTCGGCTCCGACATGGGCGCCGAGCGGTTCTTCGACGTCAAGTGCCGGGTCGGGGGCCTGCGCCCTGACGCCGTCGTGCTCGTCGCCACGGTGCGCTCGCTCAAGGCCCACTCGGGGCGGTACGTCATCCGGGCCGGCAAGCCGCTGCCCGACGACCTGCTGGCCGAGAACCCGGCCGATGTCGAGGCGGGCCTGCCCAACCTGCGCGCCCACATCGGCATCGTCCGGCGGTTCGGGGTCGAGCCTATCGTCGCCATCAACGCCTTCGCCGAGGACCGCCCGTCGGAACACGCCGTCATCGAGAAGCTCGCCGCCGAGCTCGGGGTGCGCTGCGCGGTCAGCAGCCACGTCGCCGACGGGGGCGCGGGGGCGGAGCTGCTGGCCGAGGCGGTCGTCGAGGCGGCCGGGCACCACAACGACTTCGACTACCTCTACCCCCTCGACCTGGCGCTCGCCAGCAAGATCGAGACGATCGCGACCGAGATCTACGGCGCCGACGGCATCGACCTCAGCCCGGCCGCCGCCCGCGGCCTGCGCGACTACGAGCGGCTCGGCTTCGGTGGGCTGCCGGTCGTCATCGCCAAGACCCATCTGTCGATCAGCTCAGACCCGTCGCTGCGCGGTGCCCCGACCGGCTGGCGGATGCCGGTGCGAGAGGTACGAGCGGCCGTGGGGGCCGGCTACGTCTACGCGATCTGCGGCGACGTGCGCACCATGCCCGGGCTGCCGAGCTCACCCAACGCCGAGCGGGTCGACGTGGGCCCCGACGGCGCGGTCACCGGCCTGTCGTGACCCGCACGGGTCAGCGTTCGCCGTCGGGGGTGAGCGGCCCGCCGTCGACCCGGCGGGCCATCAGCACGTCGTCGCGAAACTCCTCGCCGCCGAGGCTGATGCCCTGGGCCAGGCGACCGACCTCATCCCACCCCGCGGCCTCGTAGAACGCGCCGAGACCCAGTCCGCCGCGGTAGTCGAGCCGCAGCAGCCGGATGCCGGGCAGCTCGCGGCGAGCGACACCCACCATGCCGGCCAGCAGGAGGCGACCGAGGTTACGGCCCTGCGCCGACGGCTCGACCATGAGCCGCATCAGCTCGGCGATGTGCTCCTGACCCCGTGCTCGAGGAGCCAGCCAGAACCCGAACCCGAGCAGGGCCCCGTCAGGTTCTCGCATCACGACGAGCAGGGCGCGCCCCGCCCGCACCTCCCCCAGGTGTGACTCGAGCGCCTGCGCCACCTCCAGGCGGGGGGTGCCGGGCACGAACCCGACGGCCCCGCCAGCGTCGTTGACCCGCACCCAGAGGTCGAGCAGCTCGTCGACAGGAGCCTCTTCGACCCGCACGGTGCGCACCGACGGCGCCTCGAACGCCACCATCGGGTCGGCGTCCGGCGGATGCTTCGGATGCCGCCAGAGCCCGGTGCGAACCAGACCGGCACTGGTGGCGGTAGCGGTCGAGGCGGCGTTCCCCTGGTCGACGGCGGCGGTCACGGGGGTGTCGGGCAGCCACTCGCTGCCCCAGGCGACCAGCGCCCGGGCGACCTCCCGGCCGAAACCGCGCCCGACGCGGTCGTGAGCCAGGCGGTAGTAGAGGTTGACCAGCGGGCCGCCGCCGTCTTCGGGTTGTTCCCGGCGCAGGCCCGCCCAGCCCACCACTGCGCCCCCGGTTCGCTCGACCACGGCCGCGTAGCCGAAGCCGTCGTCGCGCCAGCAGGTGAGGTCGGCCTCGAGACGTTCGACACACACCTGAGCCGTGGGCGCGCCCAGCGGCGAGTGCGAGTAGGTGCGCGGGTCGGTGTGCAACCGCGTGTAGTCGTCGAGGTCGGCCGGGCTCGGGCGTCGCAGCAGCAGACGAGGCGTGGTGAGCCAGACGAGGTCTCCGTCGCTGAGGGCGCCTGCTGAGCCGTGGGGGTTCTCGGCAAGGTCAGGCATCGTTCTCCTCGGGGTCGGAGGCCGTACCCGTGGTGCACACCAGGTGCGCGACGAGGGCGGTCCAGCCCGTCTGGTGGCTGGCCCCGAGCCCGGCGCCCGTGTCGCCGTGGAAGTACTCGCTGAAGGTCGGGTGGTCGGCCCACCGCGCGCCGACGCCGACGTGACGCGGGTCGCTGGGGCGGCGGCCGTCAGGCCCGGGTCGGAAGAGCGACACCAGCCGCTGCTCGATCTCCTCGGCTGCCGCGTGCAGCCCGACCCGCGTGCCCGCACCGGTCGGGAGCTGCACCCTCACGCCGGCGCCGGCGCAGGCGGCATACGTGTGCAGCGCATCGACCAGCAGCACGTTGACCGGGAACCAGACCGGGCCACGCCAGTTGGAGTTGCCGCCGAACAGTCTGGAGTCGGACTCGCCCGGCGTATACCGCAGCGACATCGACTCCCCGGCCACGTCGAAAACGGCGCCGTCGCGATGGGCGGCCGACAGCGAGCGGATGCCGTGAGGGCTGAGAAACTCGTCCTCGTCGAGCAGCCGGCGCAGCAGCAGCGCCAGCCGCTCAGGGTCGACGACTGCGAAGGTGAGCGAGTCCGCATCGTTGGGGTGGCTGTGCAGCAGGCTCGCCACCTCGTCGGGGCGGTGGCGTCCGAGCCAGCGCAGCGATGCGTCGAAGTCGGGCAGCTCCTCCCGCACCCAGGCCGGGGCGTTGGCTACGGCGAGCAGAGGTAGCAGCCCCACCAGCGACCGAATGCGCATCGGCTCGGTCTGCCCCTGCGGTCCGACGAGTACGTCGTAGAAGAAGCCGTCCTGCTCGTCCCAGAGTGAGACCCCTCCGCTGCCGAACGAGCCCATCGCCCGGCTGATGGCCAGGAAGCGCTCGAGAAAGGTGGTGGCGAGGTCGTCGTAGACGTGGTCGTCACGGGCCACCTCCTGGGCGATCCGCATCAGCGAGAGGCACTGGAACGCCATCCACGCGGTCGCGTCGGACTGCTCCAGCCGCCAACCGGACGGCACCTGGTGGCTGCGGTCGAACGCCCCGATGTTGTCCATGCCGAGAAAGCCCCCCTCGAAGAGGTCAGACCCGTCGGCATCCTTGCGGCCCACCCACCACGACACGTTGAGCAGCAGCTTGGTCAGGATCCGCCCCAAAAACTCCCGGTCCCACGACCCGTCGCGCAGGTAGACCTGCCACGCGGCCCAGGCGTGCACCGGTGGGTTCACATCGGAGAAGGCCCACTCGTAGGCCGGCAGCTGACCGTTGGGATGCTGGGCCCACTCGCGGCAGAGCAGCAGCAGCTGGCTCTTGGCGAAGGCCGGGTCGACGTGAGCCAGCGCCACAGCGTGGAAGGCGAGGTCCCAGGTGGCGAACCACGGGTACTCCCACTCGTCGGGCATCGAGATCACGTCGGCGAGGGCGAGGTGGCGCCAGGCCGTGTTCCGGCCGTCGGGTTCGGGAGCCCGGCGGGAGGTGGGTGGCGCCGGCCCCGCAGGGTCACCGGCAAGCCACCGGTCGACGTCGTAGCGGTAGAGCTGCCTCCCCCAGAGCAGCCCGGCGAAGGCGCGACGAGCCGTGTGCCGGTCGACGTCGTCGACAGCATCCGGGATGACGACGTCGTAGAAGGCGTCGGCCTCCTGGGAGCGATCGGCCACGACCGCGTCAACGGCGACGAAGGGCCGGTCGACGACCGGCTCAGCCATCAGGCGCAGGCGCACCGAGACGGAGCCGCCCGCGGGCACCGCCTCGAAGGCGTAGTGCAACCCGGCCTTGGTGCCGGTCTCGTCGGGGTTGCACACCGAGGGGTCGCCGTGCACGACCGCTCGGTCGACGGCATCCTTCGGGTGGGCCGAACGGCCGGGCACGCCCCACAGACCGTCGCTGTCGGTCTCGTTGTCGCACACCAGCACCGTGGGCTCGCCCTCGGCGAAGAGCACGTACCGACCCAGGTGCTCGTGGTCGGCCTGGAGGGCCACCATCGCCGCGTCTTTGACCTCAGGGGTGTGCAGCCGGCGCAATGAGGGCACCCGGGCGTCGTCGCCCCACGCCCAGGTGTTGCGGAACCACAGCTGCGGCACGATGTGCAGCGGCGCGGCATCCGGCCCCTGGTTCGTCGCGGTGACCGTGACGACCACGTCGGTCGGGCCGGCCTTGGCGTGCGTGACGACCACGTCGAAGAACCGGTCGTCGGCCAGGATGCCGGTGTCGCTCAGCTCGAACTCGTCGTCGGTGCGGCCCCGCGCTGCGTTGACCTCGCGCAGCATCGCGTAGGGGTAGGCCGCCTGAGGGTAGCGGTAGAGAGTCTGGGCGTAGGAGTGGGTCGGGGTGGCATCCAGGTGCCACCAGTACTCCTTGACGTCCTCGCCGTGGTTGCCCTGCGGGTTGGTCAGGCCGAAGAACCGCTCCTTGAGGCGGTCATCGCGGCCGTTCCAGAGGGCGATGCCGAGGTTGAGGAAGCCGAACCGGTCGCAGAGACCGGCGATGCCGTCCTCGCCCCATCGGTAGGTGCGGCGGTGGGCCTGCTCGAACGGGAAGGCCTCCCAGGCGTCGCCCCCTGCGGAGTAGTCCTCGCGTACCGTCCCCCACTGTCGGGCCGACAGGTACGGGCCCCAGAGCCGCCACGGGTCGGAGGCGCCCGGTGACTCCGCGAGCCGGGCGTGCTCGACCGTCGGGGCAGGTCGTCTGGAGGTGCTCGGCCGTCGACGCGAGGTCATCTGCCCACTCTGCCCGCCGCGCCGCTTCTCTGCGAGCCGGTCAGCAGGGCCAGCCGGCGAAGCGCCTGGCGAGGCCAGCTGGCAATGTCAGCTCGTGCGGTCACCGGCGAGGTCAGCTGGCGATGACCGTGTAGGCAGAGAGCTCGGCCTCCATGGCGGAGCTCACCTTGGCTCGCACGTGGGTGCCCTCGACGCCGTGGCGGCTCTCGAGGATCTCGGCCTCGTCATGGAGGCGCGAGACGAGGTCGCCCCGGTCGTACGGCACGAGCACCTCGACCTCGATCTCGGGCTGGGGCAGCTCGGTGGCGATCAGCTCGCGTAACGCGTCGAGTCCCTCCCCCGTGCGGGCCGAGACGGTGATGGCGTGCTTCTCGTGACGACGCAGTCGGTCGATCACCTCGGGGTCGGCGATGTCGGCCTTGTTGATCACGATGACCTCCTTGATGCGGTCACCACCCACCTGCGCGAGCACCTCACGCACGGCCGTGATCTGCCCCTCCGGGTCGGGGTGTGATCCGTCGACCACGTGCAGCAGCAGATCGGCGTCGCCCACCTCCTCCAGCGTCGAACGGAACGCCTCGACGAGCTGGTGCGGCAGGGAGCGCACGAAGCCGACCGTGTCGGCGAGGGTGAAGATGCGTCCGTCGTCGGTCTGGGACCGCCGGACGGTCGGGTCGAGGGTGGCGAAGAGCTGGTTCTCGACCAGCACCCCGGCGCCCGTCAGCCGGTTGAGCATTGAGCTCTTCCCAGCGTTGGTGTAGCCAGCGATGGCCACGCTCGGCACGCTGCCCGCTCGACGCGAGTGGCGCCGGGTGTCACGGCTGGTTTTCATGTCCTTGATCTCGCGTTTGAGCTTGGCGACGCGCGTGTTGATGCGGCGCCGGTCGAGCTCGATCTTCGTCTCACCCGGGCCACGCGAACCCATACCTTGGCCGCCCGCCGCCTGACCACCGGCCTGGCGAGACATCGACTCACCCCAACCACGAAGACGGGGCAGGAGGTACTGCAGCTGGGCCAGCTCGACCTGGGCCTTGCCCTCACGGCTCTTGGCGTGCTGGGCGAAGATGTCGAGGATCAGCGCGGTGCGGTCGATGACCTTCACCTTGACGACATCCTCCAAGGCTCGGCGCTGGCTCGGAGCGAGCTCGTCGTCGCAGATCACGGTGTCGGCGCCCTCGGCGACGACGATGTCGCGCAGCTCGATGGCTTTGCCCTTGCCGAGGTAGGTCGCGGCATCCAGCTTCTGACGTCGTTGCATGACGCCTTCGAGCACGGTCGACCCCGCGGTCTCGGCCAGGGCGGCCAGCTCGCGGAGCGAGTTCTCGGCGTCGCCCACGGTGCCGTCGGTCCAGACGCTGGCCAGCACGACCCGTTCGAGGCGCAGCTGGCGGTACTCGACCTCGGTGACGTCCTCGAGCTCGGTCGACAGACCGCTCACGCGGCGCAGGGCGGCCCGCTCGTCACGCTCGAGCTGGTCACCGTCGTAGAGCGGGAGGGGCCCCCCGTCGCGCTCGAGGTCACTGTCGAAGGTGTCGTCAGACAGCGCGTCGGCGCGGGTGGTGAGGAGGCTGGTCTGGAGGGGTCGGCTGGTGCGGTTCGTCGTCATGTTCTCCCTAGGGTCGCACCAACTGAACGCTGGGAGCGAGTCGTGTGTGCCCCGCGCCTCTCCCGACCGTCTACCGTCCCTGCCCCGCTGACGTCCCCGTCCCCCTCCTGACCCCCACCCCCAAGCCCAGCCCCCCGCTTTCCCCGCGAACGACTCGTTCGCGGTCGAACACGGTGGTGCACCGTCGCGTTCGACCTCGAACGAGTCGTTCGCGCAGGAGTCGTTCGCGCAGGAGGGACGCGGTCGCTAGCGTTGCGGGCGATGAGCGAGCAGACCGACCACTACTTCTCGGCGGAGCCGGCCACCGAGGCCGAGCTGCGCCGCATCCAGGTGCGGCTCGAGGGCCGCGACCTCGAGCTGACGACCGCCCGTGGCGTCTACTCCCCCGACCGGCTCGACCCGGGTACCGCAGTGCTGCTCGCCGGTGCGCCCGATCCGAGCGAGACCGGCGACCTGCTCGACATCGGATGCGGCTGGGGCCCCATCGCGATCACGCTCGCGCTGCGCTCACCCGAGGCGCGCGTGTGGGGTGTCGAGGTCAACCGACGCTCGATCGAGCTGGCCAGAGCGAATGCGGCCGCGCTCGCGCTCGGCAACGTGACGGTCAGTGAGCCTGACGACATCCCCGACGACCTGCGCTTCAGCACGATCTGGAGCAACCCGCCGATCCACGTCGGCAAGCCGGCCCTGCACGGCATCCTCGAACGGTGGCTGCCCCGGCTCACCGACGATGGGGTGGCCCACCTGGTGGTCCAGAAGCACCTTGGCTCCGACTCCCTCCAGAAGTGGCTCAACCAGCAGCCCTGGGGGTTGCACTGCACCCGCCTCGCTTCGGCCAGGGCCTTCCGCATCCTCGAGGTGCGCCGCTGAGCCGAGGCCCAGACGCCGGCAGCGCCCGCACCGCCCCCGCCAACACCTTCTGCGCGACGCGCCGCGCGACGCGCCAAAAGTGTTGGATCTACGACACCACCTGCGCGACGCGCCGCGCGACGCGCCAAAGGTGCGGAGTTGACCACACCACCTGCCCGGCGCTCACGTCGGGTGAGGTGTCAGAGCAAGAACTCACCGTCGGCCACGAGCTCGGCCGGGCCGGCCAGCTCGACCCGATGGCCAGAAAGCGGCGTCACGACCAGACGGCCTCCGGGAACGTCGACGACCCACGGGCTCTCGTTCTCGACGCCCGACCAGAACCGGGTGGCGAGGGCGGCCGCAGCGGCGCCCGTGCCGCACGAGCGCGTCTCACCCACCCCGCGCTCGTGAACCCGCATCGCGATGTGACCGGGGCCGACGGCGTGCACGAACTCGACGTTAGCGCCGTCGCGCGGCTGGGGATGAACATCCGGCGGCTCAGTCAGGTCGAGCTGTTCGAGGGTGATCCCCTCGGGCAGCATGACCACAGCGTGCGGGTTGCCCAGGTCGAGTGACAGCGCCGGGATGGGCTTGCCGAACCGAGCCCGCACCATTACGTCGAAGCCGTCACGTCTGGCCCCCGCCTCGTCAGTGAGACGCCACGGTCCGAGGTCGACCGCGTACCCATCGTCGGTCACGCGAACCACCTTCGCGCCGCCTCGGGTGGCAATCGCGAACTCACGGTCTGCGACGAAGCCCTCACGGCGCAGGTAGGCAGCGAAGACGCGGGTTCCGTTGCCGCACATCTCGGCGATTGACCCGTCGGCGTTGCGGTAGTCCATGAACCATTCAGCACCCGGCGCGAGCGCCCGAACGCTGGCGTCGTCGGCGTTCTCGGTGCGAACGACTCGGATGACCCCGTCGGCCCCGATACCGGCGTGGCGGTTCGTCACGCGCTGCACCTGAGCGGGGGTCAGCTCCAGCGAACCGTCGGGGTCGGGCAGCAGGATGAAGTCGTTCTCGGTGCCATGGCCCTTCGTGAAGCGCGTCATGGTCAGTCATTCTGCGTTACGACGCCGAGCGGGGCTCTCCGGGTCCACCGCCCGTGGCGCTCTCGGGCGCGACAGCGGGGGCAAGCGTGGCGGGCTCGTGCCCCTCCGTGGAGCGTCCTGGCTGGTGTGGCACGCGAGAGGCATGCAGCCGCGCATGGCCGATCGCGTCCGGCGTCGTCGCGAAGAGGTGGTTCTCGTGGGCGAGTCGGTCGTACGCGCCGAGCTCGCGCAGGACCCGCTCGTGCTGGGGCCGCACGCCGGAGAGCAGCACTGTGATGGCGCGGGCCTCGAGTCGCGCGATGGTGTCCGCGAGCACCGTGGCGCCCGTGGCGTCGATGACCGTCACCCTCGCCATGCGCAGCACCACGACGCGCACGTCGCTCACCTGGGTGAGCTCGAGCAGGAAGTCGTGGGCGGCACCGAAGAAGATCGGGCCGTCGATGCGGTAGGCGATGATGTGCTCGTCGAGCAGGGCCAGCTCCTCGTCGGCGTGATCGGTGTCGTCGAGGGGCACCTCCTCGAGCTGGGCGGATGCCGCAGCCTGCCGCAGCACGAAGAAGCCGGCCAGGACGAGGCCGAGCAGCACCGCCATGACGAGGTCGAGCAGCACCGTGGCAGCTGCCGTGCCGACGAGCACGATGGCGTCACCCCGGGTGGAGCGCAGCAGCGCCCCGAGGCTCGAGACGCGCACCATCTGCACCGCCGTGGCGATGAGGACGCCGGCGAGAGCCGCCATGGGGATCAAGGCGACCCATCTCGAGGCGACGAGAACGATGACGAGCAACGCGGCAGAATGCGTGACGGCCGCCACCCGTGACGCCGCTCCCGAGCGCACGTTGACCGCTGTGCGCGCTATCGCTGCCGTTGCGGGGATGCCGCCGAAGAGCGGAGCAGCCAGGTTGGCCAGCCCCTGCCCGACGAGCTCGCGGTCGGAGTCATGTCGCTGGCCGACGGTCATGGCGTCGGACACCGTGGCCGACAGCAGGCTCTCCAGCGCGGCGAGGGCCGCCACGGCGGCGGCAGGCAGGAGCAGCGAGCCGAGATCCGACGCGACGATCTCGGGCAGAGACGGCGCCGGTAGACCCGCGGGGATCGTGCCGATCGTGGCCAGGCCGAGACCGAACAGCCCGTTCGCGGCGGTGGCCAGCACGACGACGGCCAGGGTCCAGGGAACGCCGGGGCGCAGCCGCGCGAGCACTAGCACGCCGGCCACGACCGCCGCGGCGACGAGCGCCGGGGCCCAGTGCGGTTCGACGGCCCACCGACCCACCGCACCGACTGCCTGACCGAGCACCTTCTCCCCATCCGCGCGAACACCGAGGGCGGCAGGCAGCTGCTGGAGCAGGATGATCGCAGCGATGCCCAGGGTGAAGCCCTCAACGACCGGGACCGGCACATACCGGATGAACCGCCCGGCTCCGGCGTAGCCGAGACCGATGAGGAACAGGCCCGCCAGCAGCCCCACGACGAGCACTCCGTTGGGGCCATGGGTGGCGATGATGGGCACGAGGACGACTGTCATGGCACCCGTCGGCCCGCTCACCTGAACCCGGCTGCCACCGAAGGTCGCCGCGACGACCCCCGCGACGACGGCCGTCACCAGCCCAGCCGTCGCGCCCATCCCGGAGCTCGCGCCGAAGCCGAGTGCGAGCGGCAGTGCCACCAGGCCCACCATGAGGCCGGCCGGCAGGTCTCGACTCCAGCGCACCGACGTCCAGTCGGACCGGCGGGGCGCGAGGCTCCGCACACGGGTCCACGCCTCACGGGCCACGACCCGAGGCCCCGACGTGTCGGGCTGGCCCGTCACGAGGTGGCCGTCGGGCTCAGCTCGGGACCGAGCTCCCCCTGCACGGCGATGATGCCGGAGAGGATGCCGCGGGCGGCGAGGAGCAGGTCGCGCACCTCTGGGACGCTGACCGAGTAGATGACCTCGCCCCCCACCCGCGCGGAGGTCACGAGCGACGAGCGCCGCAGCACGGCCAGCTGCTGAGAGAGGCTGCTCGGCTCGATGTCGATGAGGTCCAGCAGCTCGTGCACCGCGTGGTCACGCTCGGAGAGCAGCTCGAGAATCCTGATGCGGGCCGGGTGACCGAGCGTCTTGAACAGCTCTGCCTTGGCCTGATAGAGCGGGACGCTCACGGAACAACCTTTCGAAGAAGACTTGAACAGTTGCAAACATTATCAAGTCTTACAGCGCGCAGGCACGGCGCCCCCCTTCAGCGGGGCCGACGTCGTCAGGCAGCCCGGCCTCGGGCCCTCAGACGCCTTCGACGCGTCCGGCGGCCCGGAGCAATCGGAGGGCGTCGTCGCGCACTCGGGCCATGTCGGCGTCCGTCGCATCGATCCAGACGATGCGAGGGTCAGGCCGGAACCACGACTCCTGCCGTCGGGCGTAGCGGCAGGTCACGGCAACCGTGTCGGCGCGAGCCTCGTCTTCGCCGAGGACGCCGTCGACCACCCCAATGGCCTGGCGGTAGCCAATGGCCCGGGCGGCGGTGACCCCGTCTCGCAGTCCGCGGCCGAGCAGCATCCCGGTCTCGTGCTGAAGCCCGGCCTCCCACATATGGGCCACCCGCCTGCGGATGCGTTCGTCGAGCACGCTGCGGTCAGCTCGTAGGCCCAGCATCACTGCAGGAGAGAGAAACTCACGCCGGGGCATGGAGGCGCTGAAGGGGCGGCCGGTCAGCTCGATCACCTCGAGGGCTCGCACGACACGACGCAGGTTGGTCGCCAGGATCCGGCCGGCCGCCTGAGGGTCGACGGCCATCAGCCGGGCGTGCATCGCCGGTGCCCCCACGGCATCCGCCTCGCGCTCGATGGAGCGACGCACCTCCGGGTCGGTGGGCGGAATGTCCAGACGGTCCAGGGCGGCCCGCACGTAGAGGCCCGAGCCTCCCACGATCACCGGCACGTGGCCGCGACCTCGGATGGCCGCAAAGTCGTCGCGAGCGGCCGCCTGGTAGGCGGCCACGCTCGCCTCCTGCGTCACGTCAAGCACATCGAGCTGGTGATGGGTGACGCCGCGGCGCTGCGCCTGAGTCAGCTTGGCCGTGCCGATGTCCATCCCGCGGTAAAGCTGCATGGCGTCGGCGTTGACCACCTCGCCGCCCAGGTGCTCAGCGAGCAGGAGACCGAGCTCGGACTTGCCCGTCGCAGTCGGGCCGACCACGGCAACGACGGGATGGGTCACCCGGCGAGCTCGCCCGTGTGCCCGTCGGCGTGCGCCTGATGCTCATCGTCGTGAGCGTCGTCGTGGCCGAACGGGTCGACATCGACGCCCGGGTGCCAGGCGTGGCCGGGCTTGCCCCAGCCGTTGCGCTTGACCGCACGCCGGGCCTTCTTGGCCTGTCGGTCATCGAGCCGGTCGACGTACAGGGTGCCGTTGAGGTGGTCGTACTCGTGTTGCATGCACCGGGCGAACCAGCCCGTTGCGTCGAACTCGACAAGGTTCTCGTCGAGGTCGTAGCCGACGACGTGGGCACTCAGCGGACGCTTCAGGGCGAAGGACTCACCGGGCACCGAGAGGCAACCCTCGCTGTCCTCGTTCGGGTCCGGCCGGTCGGTCGGGGTTCGCGAGGTCGTCACCGTCGGGTTGATGAGGTGACCGCTCTCGGGAACACCGTCGTCGTTGGTCATCTTCCAGACGAACACCCGACGCCCCACACCGATCTGCGGGGCGGCCAGGCCCACGCCGTTGGCGGCGACGTTGGTCTCCTGCATGTCGCTGACCAGCGTTCGCAGCTCGTCGTCGAACGTCGTGACGAGGGCGGCACCGCGATGCAGCACGGGTTCACCGATGATGACGACGGGTCGCACGGTCATGGGCCAAGTCAAGCATGAGCCCACCCGCGGGCCCGAATCCCCGCCGTAGCTCCCCCGAACGACGGGTCAGTGGTCGAACGGGCCGGCGTACCACGGCGTTCGACCTCGAACGAGTCGTTCGCGGGGTGTGGGGGGCGGAGGAGGAGGCGTGCGGGGTGTCAGTGGTTGGAGCACGAGGGGGCGGATGCCGGTGGGGCCGGCGGGAGGCCGACGGCCGGCATCCCGAGGCTCACGGCGGGCTTCCGGGCGCCGTCGGAAGCCCCCTGCAGAGCGGCCCACGCGTCTCCCCCGGCCGTGCAGCGCACGGCATACGCCCCGCCGTGCAGCGCCGAGTCGGCCACCAGGTGGTGCGGCGCCCCGTAGGTGACGCCCACGGTCACGGCGTCACCGGGCCGAGGGACCTCGCCGCCGTCGGGCACCGAGAAGTGCACCAGCCGGTTGTCGCGCGCGCGTCCGGAGAGTCGCTTCGTCGCGGCGTCCTTTCGTCCCTCCGACGGGGCGACCAGCACCTCGACGTCCTGACCCTCGAGGGTGCGGTTCTCCTGCCAGCTCAGCTCGTCCTGCAGGGCCACGAGCCGCTCGAACCGCTTCTGCACGACCGGCTTGGGCACCTGGTCGTCCATCGTGGCGGCCGGCGTGCCAGCCCGGATCGAGTACTGGAACGTGAAGGCGCTGGAGAACCGGGCCGCCCGCACGACCTCGAGGGTGCCCTGGAAGTCGGCCTCGGTCTCACCGGGAAACCCGACGATGATGTCGGTCGTGATGGCGGCATCCGGGATGTGCTCGCGCACGGAATCGATGATGCGCAGGAACTTGGCACTGCGGTAGGAGCGCCGCATGTCGCGCAGCACCTTGTCGGAGCCCGACTGCAACGGCATGTGCAGGCTGGGCATCACGTTCGGGGTCTGCGCCATCGCCAGGATGACGTCGTCGGTGAAGGCGGCCGGGTGCGGGCTGGTGAAGCGCACCCGCTCGAGACCCTTGATCTCGCCGCAGGCCCGCAACAGCTTGCCGAAGGCCAGGCGGTCGCCGAACTCGACCCCGTAGGTGTTGACGTTCTGGCCGAGCAGGGTGATCTCGACGACGCCCTGGGCTACGAGTGCCTCGATCTCAGCGAGGATCTCGCCCGGACGGCGGTCGGCTTCCTTGCCCCGCAGGCTCGGAACGATGCAGAAGGTGCAGGTGTTGTTACAGCCGACCGAGATCGAGACCCAGGCGCTGTAGGCCGAGTCGCGCCGGGTCGGCAGGGTCGACGGAAAGACCTCGAGGCTCTCGAGGATCTCGACCTCGGCGCGTTTGTTGTGGGCTGCCCGGTCGAGCAGCGCCGGCAAGGACCCGATGTTGTGGGTTCCGAAGACGACATCGACCCACGGCGCCCTCTCGATGATGACACCGCGGTCCTTCTGAGCCAGGCACCCGCCCACGGCGATCTGCATGCCAGGGTTCTTCAGCTTGGCGGCCCGCAGCATCCCCAGGTTGCCGTAGAGCTTGTTGTCGGCGTTCTCGCGAACCGCGCAGGTGTTGAAGACGACGACATCGGCAGTCTCGGCCCGCTGCCCTGAGGGCAGGCTGGACAGGTCGATGTACCCCGCGGTCTCGAGCAGCCCGGCGAGCCGTTCGCTGTCATGGACGTTCATCTGACAACCGTGAGTACGCACGTCATAGGTCTTGGGCGCTGGCGGCATCGAGTCGAGGCTCGGCTGCGTGGTCTGACTTGTCATGGCACCGACAAGGGTACGTGCTGCCGCGCGCGGGACTGGCCCGAGGAATATTTTGACCATGGCCCGCCTTTGTAGATACGGTTGATATTTCAACGGTAACGTACCCAGAAGTACCGACTGCTCAACCCCTCACCCACCACGACAAGGATCAAAATGGGACTCTTCAGCCGTAGCAAGGACGACAACGTCGCCGAGGCCTCCTCGGCCGTCTCCGACATCAAGGGCGACTACGTCATCGACGCGAGCCACACCACTTTGGGCTTCACCGCCCGCCACGCCATGGTCACCAAGGTGCGCGGTCACTTCGGCGAGTTCGAGGGCGCGGCACACGTCGACACCGAGACGCCCTCCAACAGCTCGGTGACCATCACCATCGCGACGGCCAGCGTCACCACCGGCAACGAGCAGCGTGACGGCCACCTCAGGACCCCCGACTTCTTCGACATCGAGAACTACCCCGAGGCCACCTTCGTGTCGAGCTCCGTCGAGCGCGATGGCATCGAATGGGCCATCACCGGTGACCTCACCATCAACGGCGTCACCAAGTCGGTCACGATCCCCTTCGAGGAGACCGGTTCGGCCAAGGACCCGTTCGGCAACACCCGGGTCGGCTTCGAGGGCGGCGTCAGCATCGACCGCACCGAGTGGAACCTCAAGTTCAACGCAGCGCTCGAGACCGGCGGCGTGCTGGTCAGCGAGAAGGTCAACCTTGAGTTCGACATCTCGGCCATCGCCACCGTGGCAGCCCAGGCCTGACCCCGGCAGTATCAAGAGTCCGTGTGACTGCTCCACGGACGCGTGAGGGGCGACGACCGGCTGGTCGTCGCCCCTCACTGACGTTCGAGGACTGCTCAGTCGCGTTGGTGCTCGGGCGCACCGGCGATGGCGTCGCGCACCACCGGCCAGGCGATGTCGCCGGGATAGCCCTTACGAGCCAGCAGAGCCGCGAGCCGCCGGGCCTGTACATCGGGCGCGAGGCCCCCCATGGTGCGCATCTTCTTCGTCGCCAGCTGCTCGGCGCGCAGACGCTCGTCACCTGCATCCACTTGCTGGAGCGCCTCGTCGGCGAGCTCGGGGTCGATCCCCTGCTGGCGCAGCTGATGAGCCAGGGCCCCGCGGGCCAGTCCCTTGCTGGCGTGCTTCTCGCGCACCAACATGCCGGCGTAGGCCTCGTCGTCGATGAGGCCCAGCTCGGTCATCCGATCGAGCACCGTGGCCGCCACGGTGTCGTCACAGCCCCGCTGACGCAGCTTTCTCTCGAGCTGTACCCGGCTTCGAGCCGTCATGCTCAGCTGGCGCAGCACGATGGCTCGAGCCACTGACTCGGCGTCCGCGTCTGGTGTCTCTGCTTCATCCTCACGGTGGGCACTCGCCTCGTCGGGGCCTGCCTCGGTGGGTCCGGCCGACCGGGCCGGCTCTGGAGCTCGTGGCCGCTGCCGCCCGGCCTCAGCTTCGGCGCGGGCCAGCACGACGGCCGCTCGAGACAGTCGGTCTGCGAGCGACCCGCCACCGCCAGAGGGCACTGCACCCTCAGTGACCGGCTGCGAAACCACGGTCAGAAGTCGACGGGGACGTCCGAGACCTCAGCGGGCTGGTCGACCCGCGGCCCGACCCCGAGCTTCTCCTTGACCTTCTTCTCGATCTCATCGGCCAGGTCGGGGTTGTCCTTGAGGAAGTTGCGGGCGTTCTCCTTGCCCTGCCCGAGCTGGTCGCCCTCGTAGGTGTACCAGGCGCCCGCCTTGCGCACGAAGCCGTGCTCGACCCCCATGTCGATCAGGCCGCCCTCGCGGGAGATGCCGTGGCCGTAGAGGATGTCGAACTCCGCCTGCTTGAAGGGCGGGCTCACCTTGTTCTTGACGACCTTGACCCGGGTGCGGTTGCCCACGGCCTCGGTGCCGTCCTTGAGCGTCTCGATACGGCGGACGTCGAGACGCACGGAGGCGTAGAACTTCAGGGCCTTGCCACCGGTGGTGGTCTCGGGCGAGCCGAACATGACGCCGATCTTCTCGCGCAGCTGGTTGATGAAGATCGCCGTGGTGCCGGTGTTGTTGATCGCCCCGGTGAGCTTGCGCAGGGCCTGGCTCATCAGGCGGGCCTGCAGCCCGACGTGGCTGTCACCCATCTCGCCCTCGATCTCGGCCCGCGGCACGAGCGCGGCCACGGAGTCGATGACGATGATGTCGATCGCACCCGAGCGGATCAGCATGTCGGTGATCTCGAGGGCCTGCTCACCGGTGTCGGGCTGGCTCACCAGCAGGGCGTCGGTGTCGACCCCCAGCTTCTTGGCGTAGTCGGGGTCGAGCGCATGCTCGGCGTCGATGAAGGCTGCGATACCGCCCGCCTTCTGCGCATTGGCGATCGCGTGCAGGGCGACCGTCGTCTTTCCCGACGACTCCGGGCCGTAGATCTCGACGACCCGGCCGCGAGGCAGACCCCCGATCCCGAGCGCCACGTCGAGGGCGATCGACCCGGTCGGGATGACCGCGATCGGCGGCCGGATGTCATCGCCCAGACGCATGACCGCGCCCTTGCCGTAACTCTTCTCGATCTGGCCCATCACCGAGGAGAGGGCCTTGTCTTTGTCCATCGTTGCCATGTCGGTCACCTGTCTGCCGTCTGCTCTGCGGTCGTCCAGCTGCGACCCTGGTGGCACCTCGAGAGGTGCCCTTCGGGTCAGACGTTAGGCGGCACCACCGACATCGGGTTCTTCCACGAGACGGCCTGTGGACGATGGGTTCGGGGCGGACCACCTGTGGAGAACACTACCGAACAGATGTTCGAGACCGTGGCGACACGCCGGTCAGCTGTTCGGTCGGCGCAACGCCCGTTCGAACGCGGCGTACGCCGCGTCCCCGAAGAGCCAGAACCGCACCTCGCGCACCCTGGGGTGCACCTCGAGCGCGGCCTGCACGGCAGCGGTCGCCACGGCGGCGGCCTCCTCGATCGGGTAGCCGTAGACCCCGCAGGAGATCGCCGGAAAGGCGATGACGGCGAGGCCGGCGGCGTCGGCCACCTCGATGCTGCGCCGGTAGCACGACGCCAGCAGGGCCGCCTCCCCCGCGCCACCGCCACGCCAGACCGGTCCGACCGTATGAACCACCTGGTCGACGGGCAGCCGCCCCGCCCCGGTGACCTTCGCATCACCGGTGTCACAGCCGCCAAGCTCTCGGCACTCTGCGAGCAGCGTCGGCCCGGCCGCCCGGTGGATCGCGCCGTCGACCCCCCCACCGCCGAGCAGC
>JBBSTU010000007.1:0-41656 GCA_038235595.1 Actinomycetales bacterium
AGGACGTGCTGCTCTTCATCGACAACATCTTCCGGTTCACCCAGGCCGGTTCCGAGGTCTCCACCCTGCTCGGTCGTATGCCGTCCGCGGTCGGCTACCAGCCGACCCTCGCCGACGAGATGGGCACGCTCCAGGAGCGGATCACCTCGACGCGTGGACACTCGATCACCTCGATGCAGGCGATCTACGTGCCGGCCGACGACTACACCGACCCGGCCCCGGCCACGACGTTCGCGCACCTCGACGCGACGACCGAGCTCTCGCGTGACATCGCCTCAATGGGTATCTACCCGGCCGTCGACCCGCTGTCCTCGACCTCGCGCATCCTCGACCCGCGCTACATCCCGGCCGACCACTACAACACGGCCGTGCGCATCAAGTCGATCCTTCAGCGCAACAAGGAGCTGCAGGACATCATCGCGATCCTCGGCGTGGACGAGCTCTCAGAGGAGGACAAGATCCTCGTCAACCGCGCTCGTCGCATCCAGCGCTTCCTGTCGCAGAACACCTACGTCGCGAAGCAGTTCACCGGCCTCGAGGGGTCGACCGTGTCGCTGGCCGACTCGATCGAGGGCTTCACGAAGATTGCCGACGGCGAGTACGACCATGTCGCCGAGCAGGCCTTCTACATGTGCGGTGGGCTCGACGACGTCGAGCGCCAGTGGGCCGACATCCAGAAGAACCTCTGAGCACGTCTGACTGACCTGCCTGGCCAGCCCGGGGAGGTTCTTGTACGAAGCCGGCGCCGGTGCCCCTCAAGGGGCGCCGGCGCCGTTCGTCGTGGCGGTTCGATGGCCTCGGAGGGGGTGGCGCGGCACCGGAGCTCGCTCGGGTGATCGACCTTCTCGATGGGGCATTACCTGAGCGGGTGCGGTGTTGTACCAGGCACAGCAAACGTCCAGGACAGACCAGGTCGGGCGGCCCAACCCAAGGAGAGAAACCATCGTGACCATCCCCAGCAACAGCTCCGAACGCCACCAGGTCGTGGTCATCGGATCGGGGTTCGGCGGGCTCTTCAGTACCCAGAAGCTCAAGCGGGCCGACGTCGACGTCACCCTCGTCGCGAAGACCACCCACCACCTGTTCCAGCCGCTGCTCTACCAGCTGGCGACCGGCATCCTCTCTGAGGGTGAGATCGCCCCGGCCACCCGTGAGGTGCTGCACGCGCAGAGCAACGCGACGGTGCTCCTGGGCGACGTGACCCACATCGACCTCGAGGCGAAGACGGTCACCCACCGCAGCGTAGGCGGCGAGAGCGTCACCCCGTACGACTCACTGATCGTGTCTGCGGGGGCGGGTCAGTCGTACTTCGGCAACGACGAGTTCGCGCGGCACGCGCCCGGGATGAAGTCGATCGACGACGCGCTCGAGCTGCGGGGGCGGATCTTCGGCTCCTTCGAGCTGGCCGAGCTCGCCTCGAGCCCCGACGAGATCGAACGCCTCATGACGTTCGTCGTCGTCGGCGCGGGGCCCACCGGCGTCGAGATGGCGGGCCAGATCGCTGAGCTCGCGCACCGCACCCTCAGGCGCGACTTCCGGCGCATCGACCCCAAGAACGCGCGCGTGATCCTGCTCGACTTCGCGCCGGCGGTGCTCGGTTCTTTCGGTGAGAAGCTGGGGGAGCGGGCGCAGGATCGGCTCGAGAAGATGGGCGTGGAGGTGCGTCTCGGCGCCAAGGTGGTCGGAGTCGACGCGACCGGCATCGACGTGCAGCACCAGGACGGCAGCCAGGAACGTATCGAGTCGGTGTGCAAGGTGTGGGCGGCCGGTGTGAGCGCCTCGCCCCTGGGCCGGATGCTGGCTGAGCAGTCGGGAGCCGGGCTCGACCGCGCCGGACGGGTCGAGGTGAACGACGACCTGACCCTCCCGGGCCACCCGGAGGTGTTCGTGGTGGGCGACATGATGGCGTTGAAGCAGCTGCCCGGGGTGGCGCAGGTGGCGATCCAGGGCGGTCGCTACGCGGCGGAGCAGATCATGCGACGTCTGGCTGGGCGCGAGCCGAAGGGCGCCTTCGAGTACTTCGACAAGGGCTCGATGGCCACCATCTCGCGGTTCTCCGCGGTGGCGTCGGTGGGCAAGGCGCAGTTCAGCGGCTTCCTGGCCTGGGTGATGTGGTTGGCGGTCCACCTCGTCTACATCATCGGGTTCAAGCACCGGATCACGACGTTGCTGCACTGGGGCATCAGCTTCCTCGGCCGAGGTAGAGCCGAACGGGTGGTCACAGAGCAGCAGGTGTTCGCGCGCACCGCCATCGAAGACCTCGGTGACGAGTTCAAACCCGAGCTCCCCGGATTTCGAGAGAACCGCGAGCCAGAGCTGGTCGCCGCCCGACAGAGCAGCTGATCCTCCGGTGGAGGCTGGGGGCTTGATGACGACTCCTCTTGTCGTCAAAGAGGATTCGAAGGGTAGTGAACGAGTTGGCAGAGATCTGCTCCGAGCAACGGAACGTCCGTCCTGAGCATGCCGCCGGAGGCACTAAACTCAAGACCACCACCCCACGATCCGGAGGAACACGTGAGTTCGCTCAAGGTTGAGATGGTCGCCGCCGACCGCAAGGTCTGGGAGGGCGAAGCCAAGTTCGTTCGTGCCCGGTCGATCGCTGGTGAGCTCGGCATCATGCCCGGGCACTCACCGCTGCTGGGCATCCTCGTCGAGGGCGAGGTGACGATCGAGTCGGTCGACGGTCAGCGCCAGACGGTCACGGTCGACGGAGGGTTCCTCTCGGTCGACTCCGACGTGGTCACCATCGTCGCCGAACACGTCGACGCCTCGTCGATGCACACGTCCGGCCGCTGAGGAGCAGCCCGTGCCGACCGCGCTCTTCTCTACCGAGATCGTGGTCGGAACGCTGCTCCTGGTGATCGTCGTCGTGCTGGCCACCACGTTCCTGCGGCGGCGGTACATCGCCCGGGGACTGCCCCTGACCCTCTGCGGACTACGTGAGGCGCGCGGTCGTCGCTGGCGCCTCGGACACATCAGGTTCGGCGAGAACGCCCTCGAGTGGTACTCCCTCGGGGGCGTGTCGGTGCGCCCGCGTCACCGTTGGGACCGCCAGTCCCTGATGTTGAACGTCCCGCAGTCGCTGGCCGACGACGACGCTATCGCGGTGCTGCCCGGGGCCAGCGGCGTCTTGGCCAGCGACGGCAAGGACGACTTCGAGCTTGCCCTGCAGAGCCCTGACTACACCGCGCTGCGGTCGTGGCAGGAAGCCTCGCCCCCGGGCTACAACGTCAACGTCGCCTGACCCGCCGACCAACCCCGCTTGCGCGTCGCGCGGCGCGTCGCGCGGTTGGTGTCGCAATCGCGACCTTGCTTGCGCGTCGCGCGGCGCGTCGCGCGGTTGGTGTCGATGGGAGCTTGATGTCGACCGGATGACCGCCACAGTTCTGACGTCGACGCGCTCAGCCTCCGGCGGCGACGGCGGCCGGAACCCAGAGCCCAGCTCGCGGCGTTGCTGTGACATTCGCGCGGCATCCCGAACTGCGCGCGGCGAGGTACGCGCGCTCGACCCTGGCCAGCACCCGCGCCGGCTCCCGTGAGATGGACCTCGGCGTCACTCCCACCACGACCACCCTGCAGGCAGCCAGGTCGGTGTCGGTCTCGACAGTGTTCTCCCAGTCGAGCTCCCCACCATGGAAACGTCGACTGTGCACCATGACTGCCATGGCCACGTCGTCAATCCAGGCGTCAGGCGTCGTCAGCCTGCTTCCGGCGGCATCCTTCAGCTCCGGGTTGCCCATGATCGGGGGCAGCACCCTCGAGCCACTCAGTATGCGCAGCAGGTCTGCCTCCGGGAGTGACCAGGCCCCCGACGCCGCCTCGGCGAGCGCTCGTCGCAGCCGGGCGCCGTTCTGGGTCCCACGGATGTGGACCCAGTGCTTGAGGTCCTCGACTCGTGCGATTCGCCGCTGGGCCGCCTCGATCATGATCGACCGGGCGTCATCCTCGGTGGGGGCGACAGCCGCAGCATCGACGACCGCACGCGCAACGCATGAGATGCGGAGCAGGCCACGGTCGACCAGCCGCTCGTCGACGAGCGTGGTGTTCTTGACGGAGACCCACCCACTGGCGCGGCTCCGTCGCGGAACCGGAACCCGCACGTGGATCGGATTGGCGACGCGACACGATGTGAGCCCGTGGAGGGCCGCTGCGGTCGGGCCCGCGAGCCATGAGCTCGGCCCACCAAAGAGCAGGGCGGCCAAAAGTCGTTGCTCTGTGTTCGGCATCTCCCGGTCGAGCATCACGACGCCGGGCAGCAGGACTCGCCAGCGAGCACCCAGTCGCGAACGGATCTCGGCCTTGGTCACCCCCGCGTCGAGCAGCTGGCGGCGGGTGAGCATCCCTTGCTGCGCCTCGACCAGCGCACGACTTTGCGACGACATCTCCATGAGCGCATCGTTCCGAGGGGAGAGGTGCAGTAGGAAGGGGCTGGGGCGTAGCTGTGGACAGGGTCCAGTCCGTCAAATGGGTGTGGACGGGCGCCGGCGCCGATCCCTGACGGCGCGTCGCGCAGCTTGTGTCATGGGTCCAGCACCTTTGGCGCGTCGCGCCGCGCGTCGCGCAGGTGGTGTCATGGGTCCAGCACCTTTGGCGCGTCGCGCCGCGCGTCGCGCAGGTGGTGTAGTAAATCCGACACTTTTGGCGCGTCGCGCCGCGCGTCGCGCGGAAAGTGCGGGGGAGGGGTCAGGGTTTCGGATGCCGTTCCGGCTGGGCCACCCGACCTCCGCCCGGCTGCCACAGCACGTCGCCACCGATCGACAGGTTGGCCACTCGAGCGAGGATGAACAGCAGGTCGGAGAGGCGGTTGAGGTAGGTCGCCGTGAGCGGGTTGACCCCACCGATCCCCTTGTCGTCGCCGGGTTCGGTGCCGTAGGTCTCGATGGCGGCCCAGGCGGCGCGCTCGGAGCGCCGGACCACCGTAGTGGCCACGTGCAGGTAGGCCGATCCGGGCGTGCCACCGGGAAGGATGAACGACCTCAGCTTCTCGACCCGCGTCAGGTAGTGGTCGCAGTCGGTCTCGAGGTCGTCGATCCAGGGCTGCTCGACCCGCAGCGGCGGGTACTGGTAGCTCTGGCGCAGAGGGGTGCAGAGGTCGGCCCCGACGTCGAAGAGCTCGTTCTGCACGCGCAACAGCGTCGCGCGAAGCTCGTCGGGCAGCTGACCGCAGGCGATCGCGACGCCGATGGCAGCGTTGGCCTCGTTGGTGTCGGCGTAGGCGTGCAGCCTCGGGTCGTTCTTGCTGGTGCGCGAGAAGTCACCCAGGCTCGTGGTCCCGTCGTCGCCGGTCCGGGTGTAGATCTTCGTCAGGTTGACCATGGCGCCATGCTCTCACCCGCCGCCACCGACCGGTGACCGACCCGTCCGCCCTGCCGGTGCGACACCCCGCTCGAGAGACCGACCGACCGGACAACGGGCACCGCGTTCCGGCGGGGCCTGGCGCGGATGGGTGCCGGATAGGGTCTCAGAGTGAGAGAGCGCTTCAGGGTCGTCGGGGGCCGCCGCCTGACGGGTGAAGCCCGCGTCGTCGGTGCCAAGAACAGCGCACTGAAGCTGATGGCCGTGGCTCTGCTGGCTCCTGGGGCGTCCACGCTGACGAACGTCCCCGACATCGCCGACGTGGCGATCATGGCCGAGCTGTTGCGCCGGTTGGGCGTCGCAGTCGAGCACGACCCGGCAGACGGCGTCGTGCGCCTCGACGTGCCGCAGGTGCTGGGCCACCGGGCCGACTACGAGCTCGTGCGGGCGCTGCGAGCCTCCATCTCGGTGCTGGGGCCGCTCGTGGCCCGGGTGGGGGAGGCCGACGTGGCCGTGCCCGGAGGAGACGCCATCGGCTCACGCGGTCTCGACCTGCATGCCGCGGGCCTGGAGGCGCTGGGCGCGACGGTGCACGTGACGCACGGGTACCTGGTCGCCAAGGCGCCGCAGGGGCTGTCGGGGGCCGACATCCGTCTCGACTTCCCGAGCGTCGGAGCGACCGAGAACGTGCTCACGGCCTCGGTGCTCGCGTCCGGGCGCACGACGATCGAGAACGTGGCCCGCGAGCCCGAGATCGTCGACATCGCCGAGATGCTCGTCGAGATGGGAGCGCGCATAGAGGGCGCCGGCACATCGCGCATCGTCGTCGAGGGGGTCGAGGCCCTCACACCGACGACCCACCGGGTCGTCCCAGACCGCATCGCGGCGGGAACGTGGGCCTTTGTGGCGGCCACCACCCGCGGTTCGATCGAAGTGGTGGGCGGGGTGGCCGAGCACCTGGGCGCCCCACTCGCCGCGCTGCGGGCCGCCGGATGCCGGGTCGAACCGACCGAGCGCGGCTTCCGGGTGTCGTCGGGGCCCCAACGACCTCGGGCCTTCGACGTGGCGACCCTGCCGTACCCCGGGTTCCCGACCGACCTGCAGCCCTTCGCCCTGACCTACAACGCGGTGGCGCAGGGCAGCGCGATGGTCACCGAGAACCTCTTCGAGGCCAGGTTCCGCACCGTGCAGGAGCTCGCTCGGCTCGGCGCCGACGCCCAGATCGACGGGCACCATGTGATGACTCATGGCGTGCCGTTGCTCTCTGGGGCGCCGGTCGAGTCGAGCGACATCCGTTCCGGAGCGGCGCTCGTGCTGGCCGGGCTGGTGGCCGAGGGCGAGACGCTGGTGAGCGGGGTGCACCACATCGACCGTGGCTACCCCCGCTTCGAGCAGGCTCTGTGCGCGCTCGGTGCCGACGTGCAGCGCGAGCCCGACGACGACTGGTTCGACTGACCCGAACCCGTGTCGTTGTTGGGAAGACGTTGAAACGTCCAGGCCGTGGCATCCCGGCGCGTGAGGCCAGGGCCGTCCTGGTTGAGAAGTGAACTTCACCGGTGGTATTTTCTTGACCCTTTCTTGACTCCGATGAGCAACACTTTCCTCTGCTGGCGCGTCATCATGTGTGACAACAGCAGCATTAAGAGGGGTCACGATGACGCTGAACGTTCAGTCCTCCCAACGCCCAGGTGCCATTCACATCACCAGCGGGCCCGACGGCCACGACATCTACATCGACGGGCGCCTCGACGTCCACACCGTTCCTGACATTCGCGATGCGATTCACGCGGTCATCAACCAGGGAACGGGCGACCTGCGCCTGCACCTGCGTGAGGCCGAGATCGGCGACGCCACCGGTCTCGGGGTGCTGGTGCACCTGCACCGTCGCGCCACCCGAGCAGACCGTCGGCTGCTGCTCGTCGACCCGAGCGACCGCACGTCGCGACTGCTGCGCGGATGCCGGCTCGACCGCATCCTCGCCCGTCGTGCCACCGTCTCGACTGTGGCGCCTCTCACCGCCTGAGCCACTCCCACCCTCGTCGCGGCGCCGCTACGGTCAGGGCATGCCCGAGGTCGAACCTACTGAGCGCACAGACCGTCCACGCGACCGTCCTTGGGTGATGCGCACCTACGCCGGCCACTCCAGTGCTGCCGCGAGCAACGCACTGTTCCGACGCAACCTCGACAAGGGCCAGACGGGGCTGTCGGTCGCCTTCGACCTGCCCACCCAGACGGGCTATGACCCCGATCACCCGCTGGCTCGTGGTGAGGTCGGCAAGGTGGGGGTGCCGGTCAGCCACATCGGCGACATGACGGCGCTCTTCGACGGCATCCCGCTCGCCGAGATGAACACCTCGATGACGATCAACGCGACCGCCATGTGGCTGCTCGCGCTCTACCAGGTCACGGCCGAGCGCCAGGCGGCGCAGGCCGGGAGCGACCCGGTCGAGGCGGTTCGCCGACTCTCCGGCACGACCCAGAACGACATCATCAAGGAGTACCTCTCGCGCGGCACGTACGTCTTCGCGCCCGCTCCGTCGTTGCGGCTGATCACCGACCTGGTGGCCTACACGGTGCGCGAGATCCCGAGCTGGAACCCGATCAACATCTGCAGCTACCACCTCCAGGAGGCCGGGGCGTCGCCCGTGCAGGAGCTCGCCTTCTCGCTGTCGACGGCGATCGCGGTGCTGGATGCCGTGCGCGACTCCGGGCAGGTGCCGCCCGAGGAGTTCGGCGAGGTGGTCGCTCGCATCTCGTTCTTCGTCAACGCGGGCGTGCGGTTCGTGGAGGAGATGTGCAAGATGCGGGCGTTCGTCGTGCTCTGGGACGAGCTGACCGTGCGGCGTTACGGGGTCACCGACGCGACGTCGAGACGGTTCCGCTACGGGGTGCAGGTCAACAGCCTCGGCCTCACGGAGGCGCAACCCGAGAACAACGTGCAGCGGATCGTGCTCGAGATGCTGGCCGTCACTCTTTCCAAGGACGCTCGGGCCAGAGCCGTGCAGCTGCCGGCGTGGAACGAGGCCCTGGGGCTGCCGCGGCCGTGGGACCAGCAGTGGAGCCTGCGGATCCAGCAGGTGCTCGCCTACGAGTCTGACCTCCTCGAGTACGACGACCTGTTCGAGGGCTCGGTCGTGGTGGAAGCCAAGGTCGCCGAGCTGGTCGCCGGTGCGAGGGCCGAGATGGGCCGGGTCGAGCAGCTTGGCGGCGCCGTGGCCGCGGTCGAGTCGGGCTACATGAAGTCGGCCCTGGTCTCCTCGCACGCGCAGCGACGTCGCCGCATCGAGTCGGGTGATGACGTCGTCGTCGGCCTCAACCGGTTCGAGAGCACCGAGCCCAGTCCGCTGACGGCCGACCTCGGGTCGGTGACCCAGAGCGTCGAGGTCGACGCCGAGGGCGCCGCTGTGCGGGCGGTGAAGTGCTGGCGCGACGCTCGCGATGCCGACCCCGCGAAGGCCGCCCGAGCCGTCGCCGCTCTGCAGCGCTTGGCCGCCGACGCGGCATCCGGGGCGAACCTGATGGTCGCCTCGATCGAGTGTGCGCGGGCCGAGGTCACCACCGGCGAGTGGACGGCCGCGTTACGGGACCAGTTCGGTGAGTACCGTGCCCCGACCGGGGTGTCGGGCTCGGTCGGGCTCGGGCCGTCGGAGCCCGGTGACGCCCTGTCCCGGGTGCGCGGTGCGGTGCGTCAGACCGAGGACGATCTCGGTGAGCGGCTGCGGCTGCTGGTGGGCAAGCCCGGCCTCGACGGGCACAGCAACGGCGCCGAGCAGGTGGCCGTGCGGGCGCGCGACGCCGGGTTCGAGGTGATCTACCAGGGCATCCGGCTCACCCCCGAACAGATCGTCGCGGCCGCCGTCGCTGAGGACGTGCATCTCGTGGGCCTCTCGATCCTCTCCGGTTCGCACCTCGAGCTGGTGCCGGCCGTGCTGCGCGGGCTGGCCGAGGCCGACGCCGCCGACGTGCCCGTGGTCGTGGGCGGCATCATTCCCGAGCCGGATGCCGCTGCCCTCCGCGCTGCAGGGGTCGCGATGGTCTTCACGCCCAAGCACTTCGGGCTCACCGAGATCATGGGGCAGCTGGTGGAGGTCATCCGGGCCTCCCGTGGGCTTGCTCCCCTCGAGGTCGGGAACGACTGACGGGTAGGTGGCGTGGCGCTACGGTCGGTTCATGAGTGACCTGCAGTGCGCGGCCCGGCTCATCGTGGTGAACCCACTCGGGCTCGCGGACATCGAGACGCTGGTCTCGTCACTGTCGCGAGAGAAGGTGGCGGCCGTCTACGCCGCCTCGGATGTCACCGACACCAGCCGCGTGGAGGTCTTGGCCGAGCACCTGGGTGCTGCGGTTCAGCTCGTTCGCGACTCTCTCCGCGACGGGGCGGGCGGCTTCGAGGAGATCGTCGACCGGCATCGCGGCGAGACCGTCGTGGTCGTGCGTGGCGGCTCGGCGTCGGCGCCGGTCCTGCTGCTGGTGGACGCCGACGGGATGACCAGCCAGCCCCTCGGTTGAGGTGTTCCGACGCTCGCCCAGGCGCGCGAACGCCGAGACGGGTCGAGCCATGACGCGCCTGATGGTGGGCGCCGGGGTGGGTTGACGGTCAGCCGAACCCGATGGTCAGGGTCACGACCACAACCGCGATGGTCGCTGCGAGAGCCAGCGCCCCGAGGCTCATCAGGGCGAAGTTGCCGGCAGCGCGCCACGAGGAGTACGGCTGATCGGAGACGACCTGAGCCCCGAGCGACTCGAGGGTGTAGGCCACTCTGCGGGCCCACTCGGAGGACAGGGTCGACCACGTCATCGACTGCTCGCTCGCCCGACGCCACACGATCACGGTGCGCCCCTGCACGGCATCCGGCACATGGCGCACGAGCGAGGCACCCCAGAGGGTGCCGTTGCGGTGCGTCAGAGCGCTGAGCAGCCAGGTTCGGCCGTCGGCCGCCTCAAACCGGAGGTGCCCGAGCCGGGTGACAGCGAGGTGCAACGACGAGATGGGCTCGCGCAGCACCACCGTGCCGTCGGGCTTCGCCGATACGAGGTTCCCGTCGTCGACCCAGTAGACCCGGCGTGGCCCGAGAGGCCACCAGCCCCGCAGGATCGGGCTGCACACCCAGTAGCACGGTTGCTCGGTGCGCACCCGAACCTCGTTCGCTGGTGCGCTCATCAGAAGAGGCGGGACTCGGCGTTGTCGACTCCCTTGAGGGCGTCGTAGTCGAGCACGACACACCGGATGCCGCGGTCCTCGGCCAGGGTGCGGGCCTGCGGCTTGATCTCCTGAGCCGCGAACACACCACTGACCGGGGTCAGGTGCGGGTCGCGGTTCATCAGCTCGAGGTAGCGCGTGAGCTGCTCGACCCCGTCGATGTCTCCCCGGCGCTTGATCTCAACGGCGACACTGCCACCCGCGTCGTTGCGGGCCAGGATGTCGACCGGGCCGATGGCCGTCATGTACTCGCGCCGAACGAGGGACCAACCCGGTCCGAGGGTGTGGATGTGCTCGGCCAGCAGCCTCTGCAGGTGTGCCTCCACACCGTCCTTGACCAGGCCGGGGTCGATGCCCAGCTCGTGTCTGCTGTCGTGAAGCACCTCGTGGATCAGCACGGTGAGCCGGTCGTCGGTCTTGGCGTGCCGCACGTGCCACACGGCCACGACGCCGGCCTCCGCCTGCTCGTCGTCGGGGACGGCCTCGGCGAGGGCGCAGGGCGGCGACATCCAGTTGAGCGGTTTGTAGGAGCCGCCGTCACTGTGCACGAGCACGGAGCCGTCGGCCTTGACCATGAGCAGCCGGGTGGCGAGAGGAAGGTGGGCGGTGAGTCGACCGTCGTAGTCGACGCTGCAGCGGGCAATGACGAGACGCACCGCACCACCCTAGATGACGCCGGATGCCGGCTCGGCGGCATCCGATTCACGACCGAACGCGCCGGTGGTGGTCGAACGAGTCGGTGTACCGGCGCGTTCGACCTCGAACGAGTCGTTCGCGAAGAAGGGGTGGGCAGCGTCACGCCCGGCGCGGCAGGAGCGGCAGCCGGGCTCTGCCAGACTGCGGGCATGGCTCGTGACTTCACCCAGGTGGGCGTGATCGGACTCGGCACGATGGGCGCCGGCATCGTGGAGGTGTTCGCCCGCAACGGCATCGACGTCGTGGCGGTCGAGGTGAGCCACGAGGCGGTCGAGAAGGGCAGGGGAGTGCTGGCGCACTCCACCGACCGGGCGGTGGCGCGCGGGAAGCTGAGCGCCGACGACCAGGCGGCGCTGCACGACCGGGTGCGGTTCACCTCTGACATGACCGACCTGAGGCAGTGCCAGCTCGTCATCGAGGCGGTGCCCGAGCAGCTGTCCCTGAAGAAGGCGATCTTTGCCCGGCTCGACACCATCGTCGGTGACGACGCCATCCTGGCCACGAACACCTCGAGCCTGCCGGTCACCGAGATCGCCGTGGCCACGGTCAACCCCAAGCGGGTCGTCGGCATGCACTTCTTCAACCCGGCCCCGGTGCTGCAGTTCGTCGAGGTGATCAAGACGGTCATCACCAGCGACGAGGTCTTCGAGGAGGTCAAGGCCCTGGCCGAACGCCTCGGCAAGAAGCCGGTGATCGTCGGCGACAAGGCCGGCTTCATTGCCAACGCCCTGCTCTTCGGCTACCTGAACCACGCCGTGTCGATGTACGAGAGCAAGTACGCCAGTCGTGAGGACATCGACGCCGCGATGAAGCTCGGCTGCGGCTACCCGATGGGTCCCCTGGCGCTGATGGACCTCATCGGCCTCGACACGGCCTACGAGATCCTCGACACGATGTACAAGCAGGGCCGTGACCGGCTGCACGCGCCGAGCCCCATCATCAAGCAGATGGTGAGCGCCGGCATGCGTGGCCGCAAGAGCGGTCAGGGCTTCTACACCTATGCCGAGCCCGGCGCCTCGCAGGTGGTCGCCGACGCGATGACCCCTGAGCCGGCGCAGCAGGCGGATGCCGTGATCCGGCCGGTCCGCTCGGTCGGGGTCGTGGGTTCGGGCACCATGGCCGTCGGCATCGTGCAGGTCCTGGCGCAGGCGGGCCTGACCGTCGTGCTCGTCGCACGCTCGGACGCGAAGGTCGCGGCAGTGCGGTCCAAGGTGGTTCAGGGGCTCGAGAAGGCGGTGCAACGCGGTCGGATGACCGAGCAGGAACGCGACGTCGCCCTGAGCCTGGTGACGGGAAGCGCGCGGCTCGACGACCTCGCCGGCGTCGACCTCGTCGTCGAGGCCGTGGTCGAGGACCTCACGATCAAGCGTGCGCTCTTCGAGAACCTCGACGAGATCTGCAAGCCGGGAGCGATCTTGGCCACCACGACGAGCTCGTTGCCGGTCGTGGAGTGCGCCGCGGCCACCAGCCGCCCGGGCGACGTGGTGGGGCTGCACTTCTTCAACCCGGCCCAGGCGATGCGGCTGGTCGAGGTGGTGCGAACCGTCGCCACGGCCGACGACGTCGTGACCACGGCGGTGGCGCTCTGCGAGCAGATCGGCAAACACCCTGTCACCTGTGGCGACCGCGCCGGGTTCATCGTCAACGCGCTGCTCTTCCCGTACCTCAACGACGCCATCAAGATGCTAGAGGCCAACTACTCGACGACCGACGACATCGATACGGCCATGAAAACCGGTTGTGGCCTGCCGATGGGCCCGTTCGAGCTGCTCGACGTGGTGGGCCTCGACGTCTCGCTCGCGATCGAGCGCGAGCTCTACCTCGAGTTCCGCGAGCGCGGCTACGCCCCGGCCCCACTGCTCGAGCACCTGGTCACGGCCGGCTACCTCGGGCGCAAGACCGGCCGTGGCTTTCGCACCCACGCCTGACCGCACCTACGCCTTCCGCACCTACGCCTGACCGCACGCCATCCGGGGCCCGCGACCTGACGGCATCCGGGCGCCTGCTGGTCTGGCGCAACGCACCGAGAAACCGACAAGGCCCGGTGACTGCAGTCAGGGGTGGTTGTCGGCTTCCCGGTGCGATGCCGTCAGACTGGGGGTATGCCGTCACGTCGTCGCCCGAGCAAGCATGCCCGGACGCACGTGCCGCTCGACGTCACCCGCATCCAGGGCGGGGCGACCCATGAGGAGTCGTACGCCGGCAGCCGCTGGACCGTGCGGTCGGTGACCGGCGCATCGGCGACGCGGCCCTACCTGTGCCCCGGCTGCCAGCAGGACATCACGCCCGGGCTCGCGCACGTGGTGGCCTGGCCGGCCGACGGGGTCGGCGGGGTTGGTGACCGTCGACACTGGCACACCGGATGCTGGCAGCGACGCGACGCCCGCCCGCCCGGAAACTCCTACCGCTGAGCCGCACCACCCAGGCCGCCCAGCTCGGCGAACGATCGAGGCAGGCGCAGGCGTCAGTGCTGTCGCTGGCGGGGGACGAGAACCTCGTCGTAGAGCAGCAGCAGGCCGGCGGCCACCGGGATGGCGAGCAGCGCACCCACGATGCCGCCCAGGGTGCCGCCGATGAGCGCCGCGACGACGGTCAGCACTCCGGGAACCGACACGGTGCGCTGCATGATGCGCGGCATGACGGCGTAGTTCTCGATCTGCTGGTAGATGACGAAGTAGACGATGACGATCAGGGCCTTCTTCGGTTCGTCGAAGAAGGCCACGAGGGCCACGACCGAGGCGCCCAGCGTGGCGCCGACCATCGGAATGAGGCCGAGCAGACCGACGGCCACCGCCAGCACGGCGGCGAAGCGCAGGTCGATGAGGGTCATCATGATCCAGGCGCAGAAGGCGTTGATCGCGGCCACGCACACCTGCCCGATGGCGTACGAGCCGACCCGCCGCATGATCTCCTCCGACAGAGACATGAACCGGGGCCGGCGGCTGGCCGGAACGAGCGAGTAGGCCCCGTGTTTGATCGAGGGCAGCGAGGCCAGGAAGTAGAGCGTCAGCACGAAGACGGTCAGCACTCCGAAAACTCCGGAGAGGATCACCTTGCCGATGTCGAGCACCCCACCGAACACCCCGACCCAGAGGTTGCCGTCGGCCACCCGCTTGTCGACCTCCTCCTGGATCTTCGCGATGACCTGGTAGCGGTGGTCCATGTCCTGCACCCACGGGTTCTTCAGCAGGTCGCTGAGAAAACCGGGTGCGTTGTTGGCCAGCTCGGTCGACTGCACGGCCACGGGTGGGATCACGACCCACAGGATGAGGGCCAACACCCCCAGCGCACCGAGGGAGACGATCGCCACCGACCAGCCCCGCGCCAGCCGCGACCGCGTCAGGGCCTCGACGAGGGGGTTCAGCGAGAGGGTCAGGAAGAAGGAGATGACGAGCAGCGTGATGACGGTGCCGAGCTGGCCGATCGCCTGCACGGCGGCGTAGGCCACCAACACGCCGAGCGCCCCGACGAAACCGACGAAGAAGGGTGACTGACGGTTGAGCGGGTTGCCGGCGGTGCCGAAGTCGCGCCTACTGCCTGCCCGCGACCTGCCGCCCTGGCGAGGGTCGGTCTGGCGAGGGTCGGTCTCGGCTGCCGACGACTCCCCGTCCGACGCGTCTCCCTCGTGGCCCGCAGGCGACGGGGTGGACCCGTCGAGGGGGAGCGTGCTCTCGAGCAGGTTGTGCGCGAGCTGCTCGTCATCAGACAGGATCTGCTCGAAGTCTCCGAGGTCGCGAGAGCGCAGCTGCTGCATTCGCTCGCGCTGCGCTCGTCGGTAGTCGAGCAGGCGTCCCCAGATGGCCACCGGGCGAGCCTACGCGAGAGCAGTGAACGGCATCCGGCACCGGCACCCGGTCGCCACCGGAATCGACCTCGAATCGTCAACGGCGCGTGGCGGCTCCGGTCAGACGTCGCGGAACCGGTTGATCGCGACTTCGACCGTCGCCCGCTTCTCGGGGTCGGTGACACCGAGACCGGGCTCGGGTGCTAGCGCGAGCACCCCGACCTTGCCCTGGTGGGCGTTGCGGTGCACGTCGAGCGCCGCCTGCCCGACCAGCTCGAGCGGGTAGGTCTTCGACAGGGTGGGGTGGATCAGACCGCGCCGCACCAGCTCGTTGGCCTCCCACGCCTCGCGGTAGTTGGCGAAGTGCGAGCCGACGATCCGCTTGAGGTTCATCCAGAGGTAGCGGTTGTCGTACTCGTGCATGAAGCCCGACGTCGAGGCACAGGTGACGATGGTGCCGCCCTTGCGCGCGACGTAGACGCTGGCGCCGAACGTCTCGCGACCCGGGTGCTCGAAGACGATGTCGACGTCGTAGCCGCCCGTGAGCTCGCGGATGCGCCGGCCCAGGCGCTTCCACTCGCTGACGTCCTGGGTGGTGCCCTCGTTGTTCCAGAACCGGTACCCCTCGGTGCTGCGGTCGATGATGAGCTCGGCTCCCATCGCCCGGCAGATCTGGGCCTTCTCCGGCGAGGAGACGACACACACGGGCGTGGCGCCGCCGGCCAGAGCGATCTGGGTGGCGTAGGAGCCGAGCCCGCCGGAGGCGCCCCAGATGAGCACCCGGTCGCCGAGCTTCATGGCGGCGCCGTTGCGTGAGACGAGCTGTCGGTAGGCCGTCGAGTTGACGAGGCCTGGCGCCGCGGCCTCCTCCCACGTCAGGTGGGCCGCCTTGGGCATCAGCTGGTTGCTCTTGACGATGGCCAGCTCGGCCAGGCCGCCGAAGTTGGTCTCGAAGCCCCAGATCCGTTGCTGCGGGTCGAGCATCGTGTCGTTGTGGCCCTCTGCGTCTTCGAGCTCGACCGAGAGACAGTGGGCGACCACCTCGGTGCCGGGCTTCCACTTCGTCACGCCGGGCCCGGTGCGCAGCACGACACCCGCGAGGTCCGAGCCGATCACGTGGTAGGGCAGGTCGTGGCGCCTGGCGAAGGTGGAGGTGCGGCCATAGCGCTCGAGGAAGCCGAAGGTGGGCATCGGCTCGAAGATCGAGGTCCAGACGGTGTTGTAGTTGATCGCGCTGGCCATCACGGCGACCAGCGCCTCACCCGGAGCCAGCTCCGGCACCGGAACGTCGTCGATGTGCAGCGACCGGCGTGGGTCTTTCTCGCGGGTTGCCATCCCCTCGAACAGGCCGACCTCGCTCTTGTGCACGGTCACGCCACGGTAGGTCGGCGGGATCGGCAGGGCGGCGTAGGTATCGGGGGAGCGGTCGCCGCTGAGGATGGCATCGCGGATGGCCTGCATGGCGGTCCTTACGGTTGCACGGTGGTCGGACGTGTCCCACCGAAGGTAGTGACTCCCCGGTAGGGCGCGGCGGCCGGTGTTAGCCGCCCCACACGGTGACCTGGGTCACGACCGATGGTGCGCACCGAGCGCTCAGCAAGGGATCAGCGCGGTTGTGGTGCGGGCGCGGCCGGTTCGACCAGCTCGACGAGCACGCCACCGGCGTCCTTGGGGTGGATGAAGTTGACCCGGCTGTCGCTCGTCCCCCGCTTCGGAACGTCGAACAGCAGACGCAGCCCACGCCCGCGCAGCGTCGCGCACACCGCGTCGAGGTCGACCACCCGGTAGGCCAGCTGCTGCAGCCCGGGGCCGGAGCGGTCGATGAACTTCGCGATGGTCGACTCGGGGGTCAGCGGTGCCAGCAGCTGGATGCGGGGCTCGCCCGCACCCGAGGCGCCCACGCCCATCATGGCCTCCCGAACGCCCTGTTCCTCGTTCGCCTCCTCGTGCAACAGCGTCAGGCCGAAGGTGTTCTCGTAGAACGCGATCGCCGCATCGAGGTCGGGCACCGCAATGCCGACGTGGTCGATGTGCGTGAAGGGGGTTTCGCTCATGAGCCGAGCGTACGGACCGCACCGGTGACGGACCAGATGCCAACGGTCGGATGCCGTGTGCGCTTGGTCATGCGCTGACTGGATGCCGTCCTGGGCCCGATTAGAGTGGAGGCACATCCTTTCGAAGCCGTTGGAGGCCTGCCACCATGACCACTGCTGACCGACCGGTGTCGGTGATCGTTGCCGGCGCTCGCACCCCGATGGGTCGTCTGCTCGGGTCGCTCAAGGACTTCTCGGGCTCTGACCTCGGTGGCTTCGCCATCAAGGGCGCCCTCCAGAAGGCGCGAGTCTCCCCCGACCAGGTCGAGTACGTGATCATGGGTCAGGTGCTCACCGCCGGGGCGGGCCAGATCCCGGCCCGGCAGGCAGCGCACGCGGCCGGCATCCCGATGACGGTCCCGGCCATCACCATCAACAAGGTGTGCCTCTCGGGTCTCAACGCGATCGCCATGGCCGACCAGCTCATCCGCGCCGGCGAGTTCGACGTGGTGGTGGCCGGCGGTCAGGAGTCGATGACCAACGCTCCACACCTGCTGGAGAAGTCACGGCAGGGCTTCAAGTACGGCGACGTGACGATGCACGACCACATGGCCTTCGACGGGTTGTGGGACGCCTTCACCGACGAGGCCATGGGGCTGCTCACCGACCGCGCCAACACGGGGGAGCAGGCGTTCACTCGGGAGGAGCAGGACGAGTTCTCGGCCCGCAGCCACCAGCTGGCGGCGAAGGCCTGGAAGGACGGCCTCTTCGACGACGAGGTCGTGTCGGTCTCGATCCCGCAGCGTCGCGGCGAGCCGGTCTCCTTCAAGAGCGACGAGGGCATTCGCGCTGACACCACGGCGGCCACGCTCGCGGGCCTCCGCCCGGCCTTCTCCAAGGACGGCACCATCACGGCCGGGTCTGCCTCGCAGATCTCCGACGGGGCCGCAGCGGTCGTGGTGATGAGCAAGACGAAGGCGCAGCAGCTGGGCCTGACCTGGCTCGCCGAGATCGGGTCGCACGGCGTCGTCGCCGGCCCCGACTCCAGTCTGCAGCAGCAGCCCGCGCACGCAATCATCAAGGCCTGTGAACGGGAGGGCATCACGCCGGCCGATCTCGACCTCGTCGAGATCAACGAGGCCTTCGCGGCCGTCGGCCTCGCCTCCACCAAGAGCCTGGGTATCGACCCTGAGCGCGTCAACGTCAACGGCGGTGCCATCGCACTCGGCCACCCGATCGGCATGTCGGGCGCCCGGCTGGCCTTGCACCTGGCGCTGGAGCTGAAGCGGCGTGGTGGTGGCGTCGGGGTGGCGGCTCTCTGCGGTGGCGGTGGTCAGGGCGACGCCCTGGTCGTCCGGGTGCCGAAGAGCGACTGACCGCCTCGCCTGCCGTGTCCCACCGTGGTCACCGCGCCGGGCGGGCCGGGCGGGCCGGGCGGGCCGGGCGGGCCCCGGTCGCACGCCGGGCCGTCGACGTCGCCACGCTGGTGGCCCGGGCCACAGAGGGATCACCTCGGGCCGTGGCCCGGCTCATCTCCCTCGTGGAGGACGAGCACCCGGCGCTGCGCGAGGTGATGGCGGCCCTGGTGCCGCACGCCGGCTCGGCCTGGGTGATCGGGCTGACCGGTGCGCCGGGGGTCGGCAAGTCGACGACCGTCGCGGCCCTCGTCGGCGGATTCCGCGACCGTGGGCTGCGGGTGGGGGTGCTCGCCGTCGACCCCTCGTCGCCCTTCTCGGGTGGCGCGCTCCTCGGCGACCGGGTGCGCATGGAGGCGCACACCCTCGACGACGGTGTCTACATCCGGTCGATGGCGGCGCGGGGACGCCTCGGGGGGCTGGCGTGGGCGACCCCGCAGGCGGTCCGGGTGCTCGATGCGGCCGGCTGCGACGTGGTCGTCGTCGAGACCGTCGGGGTCGGTCAGAGCGAGGTCGAGGTCGCGGGGCTGGCCGACACCACGGTCGTGCTGCTCGCTCCCGGCATGGGCGACGGCATCCAGGCGGCCAAGGCCGGCATCCTCGAGATCGCTGACGTGTTCGTCGTCAACAAGGCCGACCACGACGGCGTCGACGCCACGGTGCGCGACCTGCGGCACCTCGTCTCCCTCGGGCAGCGGGCGGCGCCGGGGCCATGGCGCCCGCCCGTGTGCAGAACCACTGCCTCCCTCGGGACCGGGATCGACGAGCTCATCTCTGCCCTCGATGCTCACCGGGGGTTTCTCGAGACGGGTGGCGCCCTGCGGCGAGGCCGTGAGCGTCGCGCGGCCGACGAGATCGAGCAGATCGCGACGGCGTCGATGCGCTTCCGGTTCGCGCAGGTCGATGGTGGGGTGGCCCTGCAGGCCCTGGCCGCCGATGTCGTCGACGGCCGAACCGATCCGTACGCGGCGGCCGACCTGCTTCTCTCACAGGCGAGCTCCAGCATGGGCGAGTCTGCTGACTGGGCTGAGGGCCCGACCGAAGGACGTTGACCCCCACAAGAGACGACGCCGATGCGGGCCCCGCAATGGCCCCGTAGCGCGGTAAACCTGTTGTGAGCAGGCCGGGCGTGGTGTCACCGTCAAGAGATGGAGATCATCTCGCTCGACCGCGACGACGAGGTCATGATCAAGGCCGTCTTCGGGGTCGTCACCCGCAGCGAGGCCAGTTCACGCGTGCAACCGATCGAGCGGACGCTCGAGGAGTACACGTCGATGGTCCGCTTCCAGTATCCCGGTGAGCACGACGAGTCCGCCGTCGCCGTCGTCGACGGCAGCCCGGTGGGCCTGGCACGGGTCTTCTTTCCCGACCGCGACAACCGCGAGAAGTGCTGGTTCGATCTCGAGGTCGACCCTCAGCACCGCGGCAGGGGAGTGGGGTCTGCCCTGCTCGAGTGGCTCGAGGAGCGCGGCCGCGCCGGTGGTCGCTCGATGGTGCTCGGTGAGGTGTACGTGCCCGTCGGCGAACGGCACAGCCACGCCGCCCGTGAGTTCGCGCTGCACCGCGGCTACGCCGTGTCGAGCGTCGAGATCGTGCGCTCCCTGCCGCTACCGCTCGACCCGGCCCTGCTCACGCGAGAGCGCCACCAGGTGGCCGCGAAGACCGGCGACGGCTACGCCCTCTCGGTGCACGTGGGCGGTGTGCCACTTGGGCTGCGCCAGGGCGTCTGCGACTGTTCGAACCGGATCATCCTCGATGCCCCCACCGGTGACGTCGAGTTCGAGCCCGAGTCTCAGACGGTGGAGGACTACCAGACCATGCTCGACCATCTGGCCGAGCTGCGTCGCACACTCGTGACGACGGTCGCCGTGCACCGCGAGTCGGGGGTCGTCGCCGCCTACACCGACCTTGCGGTACCGGCCAACGACCCGAAGATCGTCTTCCAGTGGGGCACCCTCGTGCTGCCCGAGCACCGCGGGCACCGACTCGGGATGGCGGTCAAGGTCGAGAACCTGGCGGCGCTCGCCCGTATCGACAGTGCTCGCACCTCGGTGCAGACGACGAACGACGAGCAGAACCCCTGGATGGTGCAGATCAACGAGCGCCTTGGGTTCGAGATCATCGAGGAGGCGCTCTCGGTGCGGAAGGACCTCTGAGCAGGGTCGCGCGGGCGCGGCAGATGCGATGACTACGGTGGATCCATGCTCATTGCCTTCTCTGTCGCCCCCACCGTGGCCGCCGATGACACCGGTTCGGTGTCAGATGCCGTCGCCCGCGCCATCCGCATCGTGCGGGACTCGGGCCTTCCGCACCGCACCGATGCGATGTTCACGACGGTCGAGGGGGAGTGGGATCAGTGCATGGCGGTCGTGAAGGCCTGCTGCGACGTGCTCGCCGAGACCTCACCACGCGTCGGCCTCGTGCTCAAGGCCGACATCCGGGCCGGTTTCTCCGGTGAGCTCGACGGCAAGCTGGAACGTCTCGAGCAGGCTCTGAAACGACAGGCGGATGCATGAATCAGACTGGTGTATAACCGCGCTCGTCGCCGCTGACTGTGACGAGCTCGGCCGGGTGCACATCCGCATCTGGCGAGAGACGTACGCCGGGCTGATGCCCGCCGACTACCTCGCCGGGCTGTCCGGGACCCGCTCTGCCGAGAACTGGCGCCGGCGGCTCGTGCAGCCTGAGGGGGCCGACGTCGGGGCACTGACCCTGGTGGCCCGTCGCGACGGGTGCATCGTCGGCTTCGCCAGCGCCGGCCCGAGCCGCGACGCCGACGCTCCCACCGAGTGGGAGCTGCACGTCATCAACCTGCTGCAGGACGTCCACGGCCGGGGACTCGCCGAGCTGTTGCTCGACCGGGTGCTCGGTGCGCGTGACGCCACCCTGTGGGTGGTCGAAGGCAACGCCCGGGCCCGGGCCTTCTACACTCGCCACGGCTTCACCGACGAGGGCGGGCGCAGCGCCCACGAGCCGACGGACGCCCGTGAGATGCGGATGGTTCGTCGCGAACACCGCACTGACGGCCGGCCCGACGACCACGCCGGCCGCCCCGGAGTTCTCGGCGGATTGCCGTCATCGGGGCAGTGATGCGTATCGTGGAGCCGCATCGGCGTGCCCTGCCGCGAACCGTGCCCGCTGCCGTCCACCCGAAAGGCCCGATCATGCCCCGCCACGCCCACCGTCGACGCGGAGCTGCTTCGGCAGCTCTTGTGGCGGTCGCGATGCTGTCCGCCTGCACCAGCGACAGCGGCGACACCGCTGCCCCGCAGCCCACGCCCGCCGTGGCTCAGTCTGCGGCCACGGGTGCGGCATCCAGCGTCGTGGCAGCCGCGGTCGCCGCTCGCTCGAACGTCACCACAAACGGTGTAGCGGCCCGCGAGAAGACCTTCATGGGAGCGGCGCTCGACTCGGCCAACGCCTTCGCGAAGACCCTGGCGGCTCGCACCCCAGCCGAGAAGGCCGCGTCCGAGCTGGCCTCCACTGGCGTCAAGGTTCTCGGGGTGTCGAGGGCCGGTGACAGCCCCCGCCAGATGCTGGTCCAGACCACCCTGGTCAAGGGCGGGGCGGCCGTGCTGGTGCTGCTCGCCTCACCGGATGCCACGACCGACTTCAAGGTGGCCGCGATCACCCCGATGTTGAAGGGCTCGACCCTGGAGGCGCTCGACCCGATCACGATGGGCTCCGCCGCTGTCGGCACGGGCGATGGCTTGGCGGCGAAGCCGGATGTCGTGCTGACGGCCTTCGCGGCGTCGGTGAAGTTCCCCTCGCCCACCACGTCGAAACTGCTCGCCGCAGACCCGATCTCCGATCAGCTACGGGCCTCCGCCGCCGCACAGTCCAAAGCGATCTCGGCCCAGGGAACCTTCAGCCAGATACACGACCCGAAGGGCGTGGTCGGCGGGCTGCGTCTCAAGGGCGGCTCGGGCGCCGTCGTCTTTGCCGATCTCGTGCGCAACGACTCGATCGCCCTGCGTCAGGCCGCCAAGCTCACTCCGGCCAAAGACGTCACCCTGCTCTCGGGTCTCAAGCTGATCACCACCGAGGCCAAGCTCACCACGAACGAGACCATAGCCATGGTGATTCCCGGCACCGGGGCAGCCCGCATCGTCGGCTACTCCGACCAGCTCGTCAACGCCACGGGCCGTTGAGGCAGGATTGACCCCATGAGCCAACAGCCCTTCACCGCGTCGGCACTGCGGGGTGCCGTCGACCTTTCCTCCCTCAAGAAGCCCCCGCCGTCGGCGTCCTCGCCGGCGGGCGGCGCCGCCGATGCCACCACGTCAGGAGGCGCCGGCCTGGTCGTCGCCGGCACCGACGAGTCCATTCGCGATGTGCTCGCGGCGAGCTCGCACCACCCCGTCGTCATGGTCATCTGGTCGTCGCGACTGGCTGAGTCCGCCGACTTCGTCGCCACCTTCGAGACCGTCGCGCGACGGTATGCCGGCCGCTTCCAGCTCGTCACGGTCGACGCTGACACCAACCCGACGATCCTGCAGGCCTTCCAGGTGCGGGCCGTGCCGGTCAGCTTCGCCTTCCTCCAGGGCCAGCCGGTACCGCTCTTCGAGGGGGCTCAGCCGGAGGCTGCGGTGACGGGGGTCGTCGACCAGGTGCTGGCGCTCGCCGAGCAGCACGGTGTCACCGGAACCGTGTCGGTCGACGAGCTGGCCCCGGTGGAGGTCGACGAGCCAGAGGAGCCGCCGTTGCCGCCGCTGCACCAGAAGGCCTTCGACGCCATCGAGGCGGACGATCTCGAGGGAGCCGCAGACGCCTACCGAGAGGCGCTGGCCGAGAACCCGTCCGACGCCGACGCGAGAGTGGGCCTGGCTCAGGTGGGGCTCATGCAGCGCACCGCTGACGCCGACCCGAAGGCCGCCCGCGCTGCCGCGGCGGCAGCGCCCGACGACGTCGACGCCCAGATCCTCGTGGCCGACCTCGACCTGCTCGGAGGCCACATCGAAGATGCCTTCAACCGGCTCATCGACACGGTGCGCATCACGGCCGACGCCGACCGCAACACGGTTCGCGAACACCTTGTCGAGCTGTTCGAGGTGGTCGGCACGGGCGACGAGCGGGTCAAGCGTGCCCGCAAGGCGCTCATGAGCGCGTTGTTCTGAGCTGGCCGGCCGTAGGCCTGCGTTCCCGTCTGGGATCCCAGGCAAAGGGCCCAGGCAAAGGGCCCAGGCAGTGAGGAGCTAGGTGGCGACGACGGACTCGGCCAGCCGGCCCAGCACGGTGGCGGCCGTCTCCTCGGCGGTCTGCCCGCAGCTGTCGACCCACAGACCCCATCGGGGTACGCCGGGGTCGACCTGGTCGGGCACCAACACGACCAGATGCAGGGTCTCAGGCGAGGCCAGGTCGAGGAAGTCCTCGAGGTACTCTCCCACCACGGAGTCGCTGATCACCGCGTCGAAGCCCTCGAGCTGGTAGGTCTCGGCGGTGGCGATCGACGCCGACCACCGCAGGAACAGCTGTCGCAGCTGCTCGGGCCCAGGCGGCTCCGCGTAGGGGTCGCGACCCGCGACGACCATGTGGTCGAACACGGCACCGTCGATCGCCACGGCCCGCTCGAAGCATCGAGCCAGAGCGGCACCCACGGCGCTCGGGCTCGAGGCGTGGGCCCCGGTGACCAGGAACAGACGCCCACGCCCGGTCTCTTCCTGGCCGGCCACGTCGCCCAGCTGCGTGCCCACGTTCTCGTTCACCCGCCGAGAGCGGCGGTGACGACCTCCTTGGCCTCGGCCTGCACCTGGGCTAGATGCTCGGCCCCCCGGAACGACTCGGCGTAGATCTTGTAGACGTCTTCAGTGCCTGAGGGGCGAGCCGCGAACCAGGCGCTCTCGGTGGTCACCTTGAGCCCACCGATCTTGGCGCCGTTGCCGGGGGCAGCCGTGAGCTTGCCCGTGATCGCCTCTCCCGCCAGTGTTTCGGCGACAACGTCATCCGGTGAGAGGGCCGCGAGCTTGGCCTTCTGCTCACGGTCGGCGGCAGCGTCAATGCGGGCGTAGGCCGGGCTGCCGTGGCGCTCGGTGAGCTCGGCGTAGTGCCGGCTCGGCGTCTTGCCGGTCGCGGCGAGGATCTCCGAGGCCAGCAAGGCCAGCAGGATGCCGTCTTTGTCGGTCGACCAGACCGTGCCGTCGAACCGCAGGAAGCTGGCGCCGGCCGACTCCTCGCCTCCGAAACCCACGGAGCCGTCGAGCAGCCCGGGCACGAACCACTTGAAGCCGACCGGCACCTCGATGAGGGTGCGGCCGAGATCGCCCGCCACCCGGTCGATCATCGAGGAGGAGACGAGTGTCTTGCCGATCGCGGTGGACTCCGGCCACCCGGGCCGGGCGCCGCCGTAGAGGTAGCCGATGGCGACTGCCAGATAGTGGTTGGGGTTCATCAGGCCGCCGTCGGGGGTGACGATGCCGTGCCGGTCGGCGTCGGCGTCGTTGCCGGTGGACAGGTCGTAGTCGTCCTTGGCGTGGATGAGAGAGGCCATCGCGAACGGCGAGCTGCAGTCCATCCGGATCTTGCCGTCCCAGTCGAGCGTCATGAAGGCCCACTGCGGGTCGACCCGCGGGTTCACGACGGTGAGGTCGAGGTCGTGCCGCCGCGCGATCTCGCCCCAGTACTCGACCGAGGCGCCTCCTAGCGGGTCGGCCCCGATGCGCACCCCCGCCTCTCGGATGCGGGCTAGGTCGACGACGTTGGGCAGGTCGTCGATGTAGGTGCCCATGAAGTCGTAGGCTCCCACGTCAGCGCGGGCGGCCTCGAAGGGCGTGCGGCGCACGGCCGAGAGCCGTCCACGGATGAGCTCGTTGGCGCGGTCGGCGATGACCGACGTGGCGTCGGTGTCGGCCGGCCCGCCGTGCGGGGGGTTGTACTTGAAGCCGCCGTCGGACGGGGGGTTGTGCGACGGTGTGACGACGATCCCGTCGGCGAGACCGCTGGCCCCTGGGTGCTTTCCGCGGTTGGCCCGCAGGATGGCGTGAGAGACGGCCGGTGTCGGCGTGTACCCGTCGTGGTCGTCGACGAGCACCTCCACCCCGTTGGCGACGAGCACCTCCAGCGCGGTCTTCCACGCCGGTTCCGACAGCCCGTGGGTGTCGCGCCCGATGAAGAGCGGCCCGTCGTAGCCCTGCGAGGCCCGGTACTCGCAGATCGCCTGGGTGGTCGCGAGGATGTGGTCTTCGTTGAACGCCGTCTTCAGGCTCGAGCCACGGTGGCCAGACGTACCGAAGACGACCTGCTCGTCGGGGTTGCTGACGTCGGGGTGACGGTCGTAGTAGGCCCCGACGAGGGCGTCGATGTCGACGAGGTCGTCGGGCGTGGCAGGCAGACCTGCGCGGGGGTGGTTCATGACGACGCTCCTGTCGGGTGGGCGGAATCAATGTCGACGGAGGTGATGGGTGCACTGCTGCTGGTTGCGTCCTTCGGCACCGAGACGTGAGCGGCCGAGTCGATGGCCGATACGCCGTGCTCGTCGACGGGAACGACCCAGACGCTGGAGAAGCGCGGCACCGTGATGTCGACGGAGTACGGCTGGCGGTGCCACGACCCCTCGTGTGCCTCGAGCACCACCCCGGTCGAGCTCGGGGCGTCGGGGTGGTAGCCGGCGGTGTCGAGCACCACGGTCCACCGACCTCCGCGCGGCACTCCGATGCGGTAGCTCTGCTGGGTCTCCCCGCCGAAGTTCATGACGCAGGCCACGACCGGGGCATCCAGAGCCCGGTCACCGCGTCCGAACCGCAGCCAGGAGACGGTGTTGTGGGCGGCGTCGTCGGCCTCCAGCCACTCGAAGCCGGCCCGGTCGTTGTCGAGCGCCCAGAGCGCCTCGTTGCCGCGGTAGATGGCGTTGAGGTCTTTGACGAGGTTGTGCACCCGGAAGTGAAGCGGCTGGTCGAGCAGCCACCAGTCGAGGCTACGACCCTCAGACCACTCGGCCTCCTGACCGAACTCGCAGCCCATGAACAGCAGCGGCTTGCCCGGGTGGCACCACAGGTAGGCCAGGAAGGCGCGCAACGTCGCGATCTGGTCTTCGCGTGACCCGCGCGACTTGCGCAACAACGAACCCTTGCCGTGCACGACCTCGTCATGGCTGATCGGAAGTACGAAGTTCTCGTCGAAGGCGTACATCAGCGAGAAGGTGAGGGCCCCGTGGTGGTGCTGGCGGTAGATGGGGTCCTGCCCCAGGTACTTCAGGGAGTCGTTCATCCACCCCATGTTCCACTTGAAGCCGAAGCCCAGACCGCCCTGGTCGGTCGGCTTGGTGACTCCGGGCCATGAGGTGGACTCCTCTGCCACCGTGACGATTCCAGGCACCCGCTTGTACGCGGTGGCGTTGGTCTCCTTGAGCAGCTCGACGGCCTGGTAGTTCTCGCGGCCGCCGTCCTTGTTGGGCACCCACTCGCCGGGCTGGCGGGCGTAGTCGAGGTAGAGCATCGAGGCCACACCGTCGACCCGCACGCCGTCGGCGTGGAACTCCTCGAGCCAGTAGAGCGAGTTCGCCACGAGGAAGTTGCGCACCTCAGGACGGCCGTAGTCGAAGATGTTCGAGCCCCACTCGGGGTGCCACCCCAGCCGGCGGTCGGGGTGCTCGTAGAGCGGTTCGCCGTCGAAACGCGCCAGCGCCCACTCGTCGGTGGCGAAGTGGCCGGGCACCCAGTCGAGAATGACGCCGATGCCCGCCTGGTGCAGCCGGTCGACGAGGTAGCGGAACTCGTCGGGGGTGCCCCAGCGCGCGCTCGGGGCGTAGTAGCCGGTCACGTGGTAGCCCCACGAAGGCACGTACGGGTGTTCCATCACGGGGAGGAACTCGACGTGGGTGAAGCCGAGGTCGGCGACGTAGTTGACGAGGTGCTCGGCGAGCCCGGCGTAGCCCAGACCCTGACGCCACGAACCGATGTGGACCTCGTAGGTGCTCATCGGTCCGGTATGCACGTTGGAGCTGCTGCGCTGCTGCATCCAGTCGGCGTCGTTCCAGTCGTAGTGCGACTCGGTCACGATCGCGGCCTGCTTGGGGGCGACCTCGGTCATCCGGGCCATCGGGTCGCTCTTGAGGCGCACGATGTCATCGGATCCGCGGATCGCGAACTGGTAGTTCATGCCCTCCGCGGCTCCGGGCAGGAACAGCTCCCACAGCCCGGTCGTGCCGAGCGCGCGCATCGGGTGCGAGATGCGGTCCCAGCCGTTGAAGTCGCCGATCACGTGCACCGCTTTGGCGCGAGGAGCCCACAGGGCGAACGATGCTCCCCGAACCTCTCCGAGCGGCCCCGGGTAGCTGCGAACGTGTGACCCGAGCACGGTCCACAGCTGCTCGTGGCGGCCCTCGTTGATCAGGTGCATATCGATCTCGCCGAGGGTCGGCGCGAACCGGTAGGGGTCATCCTGCTCGTGCTCGATGCCGTCGGCGTACTCGACGAGCAGACGGTAGTCGTGAGTGTGGTCGAAGTCGGGCGAGGTCATCGTGAAGATGCCGTCGCGTACGTGCCGCAGCTCGACGATCTTGATGCCGTCTGCCGTGTCGAGCCGCGCCGAGACCTTCGAGGCCAGCGGCCGGAACGCGGTGATGGTCAGCCCGCCCGGGCCCTGGTGGTGGCCGAGCAGGTCGTGCGGCTGGCCGTTGCGACCTTGCAGGAAGGCGGTGATGGCGCCGTCGTCGAGGGTGGGCCCCCCCGCCGGTGCGGGTGTCTCTGGTGCGGGTGTCTCGGGTTCGGGTGTAACTGGTTCGGGTGTCACCGTTGTTGGCTGTGGTGTGGCGGGCGTAGAGGGCTGGGGGCCGGGGGGTGTGGGCGGGGGCGTGGTGGTCATGGAGCGCCTTCCTCGTCGAGCAGTCGATCGATCGCTCCGAGGGGGATGGGCAACCAGGTCGGCCGGTTGCGCGCCTCGTAGACGACTTCGTACAGGGCCTTGTCGAGCTCGAGAACCTTGGTCAGGGTGGTGGACTCAGGGTCGGGTGCCCCTGCAACGGCTGCGTACCCATCGAGAAAGGCGCGCCGGCTGTCGAGGGCCCAGGCCGTGGCGTCGATCTCGGGGTCGGCCAGGTGCACCGACCCCGCGGCGTAGTCGAAGGAACGCAGCATCCCGGCGATGTCGCGCTGGGTGAGGTCGGGAAGCACCCGCTCGGCGAGCGGACGCAGGGGTTCGCCCTCGAAGTCGAGGGCGACCCAGCCCCGCTCCGGCACGTCAAGCACCTGCCCGAGGTGGTAGTCGCCATGGATGCGCTGCAGCGACGGCAGCCGAACGTGCCTGACCGTCTCGAGCAGTCGTGTCACGTCGGCCTCGTGGTCGGCGAGGGCGGGAGCGGCCGCCACTGCAGCGGCATACCGTTCGCGCATCGAGTCGACGAGACGACCTCGGGTCTCGGAGGTGGCGTCCTCGCTGCCGAGCGCGCCGAGGAGCGTCGCGTGGATCTGGGCGGTGACCGAGCCGAGCTCACGGGCCCGGTCGGTGAAGTCGGTGCCCGTGGCGGCCGCCACCAGGGCGACCCGCCAGGCGTCCTCGACGCCGGGGATGAACTCCTGGGCGAAGGCGAAGTGCCCGTACTCGCTGCCGCTGCCACCGGGTGCGTCCCACGAACCCGAGAGGTGCCCGAGCACTGCCGGTACGCGGTCGGAGCCGGCGCGGGTGAGGGCCGCCTGCACGATGACGTCGGGGTTGTCGCCGTGTTGGAGGGTACGGAACACCTTGACGATGACCGGCGGCGCCGGGTTGCCCTCGCCGTCGTCCATGTGGCAGATGATCGAGGTGTTCGACTGCTCGCCACTCAGCACGGCGGACGACGAGACCACGCTCCGCTCGACGCCCGTGGGGGTGCCCACGGCGCGCGCGTTGCTGCCGCTCCCCGCCTGGGCGTCCTCCGATGCCTCTCCCGCGAGGATCGTGCGCACCAGCACGGCAGGGTAGACGGGGTCGTGGGGCGCGTCGTAGACCCAGCGGGTGCCGAGCACGCTGTGTTCCATGGTGCCGAGCAGGGCCTCCTCGCCGCCCTCGAGCGGCGCGGACCGGTAGGTGAGGGGCACCTGGTAGACCACCGGTGGTGATGTCGCGGTGTCTGCGAGCAGCAGGGTCTCGAGTCCGACCTCGCCCTCGGGGTCGTCGAAACGGTAGCCGCCGACGCGATGCAGCGTCGGCACGTGACCTTTGCCCGCGTACCACCGCTGGTGCTGGATCCAGCCGGTGACCAGGTCGATCTTTCCGGGCGAGAGGCTGGCGTTCTTGTAGACGATCGACATCAGCGGCCGTCCTCTCCGCCGCGCAGCTGGAACCAGAAGAAGTCGCGCGACCCGAGGGTGATGGTGACCCGCCCGTCGGCCGCCACCCAGGGGAAGCCGCTGCCCCCGAACAGGTCGATCAGCTTGCGGCCCGCGAAGTGCTCAGGTAGCGAGAGGGTAGCCGCCTGAGGGCGGCTCGAGAGGTTGTTGATGCACAGCACCGCCTCGGCCGGTTCGTTGCCGTCGGCCGGCATGGACCTGGTGTAGGCGAGGATCGCCTCGTTGTCGGCGGGTACGACGGCGAAGTCGCCGAGACCGAACACCGGATGCCGCCCACGGATCTGGAGCATGCCCCTGACCCAGTGCAGCAGCGACGCCGACGACGCCATCTGGGCTTCCACGTTGATGTTGTTGTAGTGGTAGACGAGGCTGGAGATGACCGGCAGGTAGAGCTTGCCGGGGTCGGTGCTCGAGAAGCCCGCGTTGCGGTCGGGAGTCCACTGCATCGGGGTGCGTACGGCATCGCGGTCGGTCAGCCAGATGTTGTCACCCATGCCGATCTCGTCGCCGTAGTACAGGCACGGAGATCCGGGCAGCGACAGGATGAGCGCGTTGATCAGCTCGATCTCGGGCCTCGAGTTGTCGAGCAGCGGAGCCAGGCGGCGCCGGATGCCGACGTTGGCGCGCATCCGGGGGTCGGGGGCGTACCACCCGTACATGGCGACCCGCTCCTCCGGCGTGACCATCTCGAGGGTGAGCTCGTCGTGGTTGCGCAGAAAGGTGCCCCACTGGGTGCCGGCGGGGATCGCGGGAGTGTCGGCCAGTACGTCGATGATCGGTGCCGCCTTCTCCTCGCGCAGCGAGTAGTAGAGGCGGGGCATGACCGGGAAGTGGAAGCACATCTGGCACTCCGGCGCCTCCTCGGTGCCGAAGTAGTCGACAACCTCGGCCGGCGGCTGGTTCGCCTCGGCGAGCAGGATGCGCCCGGGAAACTCCTCGTCGACCATGGCCCGCAGGCGGGCGAGGAACTCGTGGGTGCGAGGGAGGTTCTCGCAGTTGGTGCCCTCCTCCTCGAACAGGTACGGCACGGCATCCAGCCGAAAGCCGTCGATCCCGAGGTCCATCCAGAACCGGACGATGTCGAACATCGCCTCCTGCACGTCGGGGTTCTCGAAGTTGAGGTCAGGCTGGTGGGAGAAGAACCGGTGCCAGAAGAACTGGCGCCGCACCGGGTCGAAGGTCCAGTTCGAGACCTCCGTGTCGACGAAGATGATGCGGGCATCGGAGTAGGCGTCGTCGGTGTCGGACCACACGTAGAAGTCGCCGTAGGGGCCGTCGGGCTCGGCCCGGCTCGCCTGGAACCAGGGGTGCTGGTCGCTGGTGTGGTTCATCACGAAGTCGGTGACGATACGGATGCCGCGGGCGTGCGCCTGTGAGACGAGCTCGGTGAACTCCGGCAGCGTGCCGAACTCGGGCAGCACCGCCTTGTAGTCGGCGATGTCGTACCCACCGTCACGGAGCGGGGAGGCGTAGAAGGGTGGGAGCCAGAGGCAGTCGACGCCGAGCCACTGGAGGTAGTCGAGCCGCTGGATCAGACCGGTGAAGTCGCCGGCGCCGACCCCCTTCGAGTCGCCGAACGCGCGGACCAGCACCTCGTAGAAGACGGCCTTCTTGAACCACTGCGGGTCGTGGCGTAGGCCCGGTTGGGCCAGGTTGAGTCCCTGCATGCGGTCAGTGGCTCCTCACGTGGATGATGTGCACGGGCTCGTTGTCGGGGCCGAGGCGCACGAAGTTGTCGGCCCGCCACTGCCACGTCTGGTTGGTCATGTGGTCGTGGGCTTCGAAGGTCGACCAGGTGGCCATACCCATTGCCTCCAGGTCGAGGTGCACCGTCGTCTCGCGGGTGGCGTGCGGGTCGAGGTTGGCCACGACCAGCACGGTGTCGCGCTCGCCGGTGTCGCGGTCGATCACGCGCGACTTCGAGAACACCATGATGTTCTCGTCGTCGGCCGAGTGGAAGGTCAGGTTGCGCATCCAGTGCAGCGCCGGGTGCCAGCGTCGGATGTCGTTGATCCTGCGCAGGTACCAGGCGAGGGACTGCCCCTCGAGCGGGCCGCCGGGCTCGTACAGGTACCACTGCCGGTCCTTGTACTCGTACTTCTCGTTGTCGATCTGCTCCTCGGCGCCGGGCCGCGCGACGTTCTCCATCAGCTCGTAGCCGGCGTAGATGCCGTAGGTGGGCACCATCGTGGCGGCGAGCGCGGCGCGCAGCTTCCACGCGGTCGGGCCGCCGTACTGCATGTAGGGCGTGAGGATGTCGTGTGTGGTCGGCCAGAACGACGGACGCATGTAGGTGGCGCTCTCGTCGGCGAGCTCGCGGCCGTACTCCTCGAGCTCCCAGCGGGCGTTCCGCCAGGCGTAGTACGTGTAGCTCTGCTGGAAGCCGGCCATGGCCAGGGCGTGCATCATGGCCGGCTTGGTGAAGGCCTCGGCGAGCCAGATGACCTCCGGGTGATCGAGTGCCACATCGGCAATCAGCCACTGCCAGAACGCAACCGGCTTGGTGTGGGGGTTGTCGACCCGGAAGATCTTGACGCCGTGGTCGATCCAGACCTGCACGACCCGACGAACCTCGGCGTAGGCGCCGGCCGGGTCGTTGTCGAAGTTGAGCGGGTAGATGTCCTGGTACTTCTTGGGCGGGTTCTCGGCGTAGGCGATGGTGCCGTCGGCCCGAGTGGTGAACAGCTCGGGATGGGTCTGCACCCAGGGGTGGTCGGGGGAGGCCTGGAGGGCGATGTCGAGTGCAACCTCGAGGCCGTGACGTGTGGCCTCGGCCACGAAGTGGTCGAAGTCGTCGAAGGTGCCCAGGTCGGGGTGGATGGCGTCGTGGCCCCCGTCGGGCGAGCCGATGGCGTAGGGCGATCCGGGGTCGTCGGGGGCCGCGGTGAGCGTGTTGTTGCGGCCCTTGCGCGCTGTCGTGCCGATGGGGTGGATGGGCGTGAGGTAGACGACGTCGAAGCCCATGTCGGCGATCGCGGGCAGTCGCTTGGCGGCGGTGCGGAAGGTGCCGGAGGTCCAGAGGCCGGTCTTCTCGTCGCGGAAACATCCCTCCGACCTCGGGAAGATCTCGTACCAGGCGCCGAACAGGGCGCGCTCGCGCTCGACGAGGAGGCTGTGGGCCCTGGTGGGGGAGACGAACTCGCGCAACGGGACCACACCCGCGAGGCCGTGGACCTCGGGTGACGTGGCCACGGCCAGACGGGCCGCGGCCGGGCGCGAGGTGTCGCGCAGGGCATCGAGAGCGCTGTCGAGGTCGGTCGTCGGCAGGCCCTGCCCGGCGACCGCGGCCGCGAAGCGCTCGAGCACGAGCACGCCCTCGGCGCACATGAGCTCCTCGTCGATGCCCGCCTCGATCTTGATCGTGGCGTCGTGCACCCAGGTGGCGTACGGGTCTGACCAGCCCTCGACCCGGTAGGTCCATCGCCCAGGTGTGTTCGCCACGACGGTGGCGCTCCATTCGCTCAGGCCGGGGTTGTCGCAGCTCATCGCGAAGTGATGGTCGCGACCCTCGGGGTCGGTGAGCACCGCGGTCGCGTTGACGGCGTCGTGGCCCTCGCGAAAGACGCGGGCGCGCACGACGAACTCCTCGTGCTCCACCGACTTGACCGGCAGGGCGCCGCCCTCGAGCAGCGGTCGCACGTCGGTGACCGGGATGCGTCCGAAGGCGACCGCGCCGCCCGGCATCCCCTCGACGTTCGGCGGTTCGCTGACCGGGTGCTCCGGGGCAAGGTGGACCGCTCCGGACTCCCCTTCGTCGATGACACCGTCGCCTGCGGTGTCGGCCCCGTCGTACGAGCTCTTCGCGAGCGCCGGCTGCGCTCCACCTGCCGACACGGCGCTCGATCCGGCGCTCGATCCGGGGGATGCCGTCGCCGCGGGGGGTGAGACCGGGTGCGCAGGTTTCGGGGTCGGGCTGGAACCAGCCGGGGGAGTAGGGGGCGTCGGCTCTGATCCAGTCACGCGTCGAACCTATCGAAAAGAGAGCCGAAGTATCGTGCGGAGAGGCCGCGCCGTCCGGTAGGTGGAACTTTCTGCAAGCGTTGCAAGAACCACGCACCAAGAGCCCTATGCTTTCCCATCGTGAAGGCCATCAGACGCTTCAGCGTCCGCACCGTCCTGCCCGCCCGCATCGAGGGGCTCGGCGAGCTCGCCAGCAACCTGCGCTGGTCGTGGCACCCACCGACCCGCGACCTCTTCGAGAGCATCGACCCGACCACGTGGGCCGGGGCGAGCGAGGACCCCGTCAAGCTGCTCTCACGACTCTCGGCCGACGAGCTCGCCGCGCTCGCGGCTGACGACGACTTCGTGGCCAGGGTCGAGGCCGCCGGGGTGGAGCTGCGCGCCTATCTGACCGACGAGCGCTGGTACCAGTCGTGGAGCCGCGAGCAGGAAGCCGCCGGCAGCGCCGCCCCTGCCGCCATCGCCTACTTCAGCCCGGAGTTCGGCATCACGTCGGTGCTTCCGCAGTACTCCGGCGGCCTCGGCATCCTCGCCGGTGACCACCTGAAGTCGGCCTCCGACCTCGGTGTCCCGATCGTCGGAGTGGGCCTGTTCTACAAGACGGGCTACTTCAAGCAGGCTCTCAGCCGAGACGGCTGGCAGCTCGAGACCTACCCGGTGCTCGACCCCGACGGGCTGCCCCTCGCGCTGCTGCGCGAGGCCGATGACACGCCTGCCGTCGTCTCGGTCGCCCTGCCTGGCGGTCGCACCCTCCACGCCCACGTGTGGCGGGCGCAGGTCGGCCGGGTCCCCCTGCTGCTGCTCGACTCAGACGTGGCCGACAACGACGCTGCCACCCGCAAGGTCACCGAGACCCTCTACGGCGGCGGCGGTGACACCCGCCTCGAGCAGGAGCTGCTGCTCGGCGTGGGAGGCGTGCGAGCCCTCCGGCTGTGGTCGCGGCTCTCCGGTTCGCCGACGCCCGAGATCTACCACACCAACGAGGGCCACGCCGGCTTCCTCGGCGTCGAGCGGATCACCGAGCTCGTGCGCGACCACGGGCTGACCTTCGACGAGGCGCTGGAGGCAGTGCGGGCGGCCACCGTGTTCACCACGCACACCCCGGTGCCGGCCGGCATCGACCGGTTCTCGGCCGAGAAGATCCATCTGTTCTTCGGTGGGGCGAACGAGATCCCCGGGGTTCCGGTCGACCGGCTCCTGTCCCTGGGCGCTGAGGACTACGCCGGTGGTGAGGCCGGCATCTTCAACATGGCCGTCATGGGCCTGCGTCTCGCACAGCGGGCGAACGGCGTGTCGAAGCTGCACGGCCACGTCAGCCGCGAGATGTTCGACGGTCTGTGGCCGGGCTTCGACGACGAAGAGGTGCCGATCACCAGCATCACCAATGGTGTCCACGCCCCCACGTGGGTCGACCGCACCGTCTACGACGTCGCGCGCGAGCACCTTGGCACCGCTGACATCGCCGGAGCCGACCTGTGGCACCGCATCGACGAGGTGCCTGCCGCCGCCATCTGGGCGGCCAAGCGCGAGATGCGCCAGAAGCTCGTCGACGACGCGCAGCGGCGGGTGCGTTCGTCGTGGCGCAAGCGCGGGGCCACCAAGGCCGAGCTCGGCTGGGTCGACGACGTGCTCGACCCTGACGTGCTGACGATCGGCTTCGCCCGCCGGGTGCCGACGTACAAGCGACTGACCCTGATGCTGAGCGACAAGGTGCGCCTCAAGAGCCTGTTGCTGCACCCCGAGCGGCCCATGCAGCTCGTCATCGCGGGTAAGTCCCACCCCGCCGACGAGACCGGCAAGCGCCTCATCCAGGAGATGGTGCAGTTCGCCGACGACCCCGAGGTGCGTCACCGCATCGTCTTCCTGCCCAACTACGACATCGCCATGGCGCAGCGTCTCTACCCCGGTTGCGACGTCTGGCTGAACAACCCCCTGCGTCCGCTCGAGGCGTGCGGCACCTCGGGCATGAAGGCGGCTCTCAACGGTGGCCTCAACCTCTCGATCCTCGACGGTTGGTGGGACGAGTGGTTCGACGGTCGCAACGGCTGGGCCATCCCGACGGCTGACGGTGTCGATGACCCCGACCGCCGCGACGACATCGAGGCGACCGCCCTCTATGACCTCATCGAGAACAGCGTCGCGGCGACGTTCTACGACGTCGACGACGCCGGGCTGCCACAGGGGTGGATCTCGATGATGAGCCACACGCTGAAGACGCTCGGGCCGAAGGTGCTCGCCAGCCGCATGGTGCAGGACTACACCGAGAAGCTCTACTGCCCTGCCACCGCCGCGGGTCGCGCGATGGACGACTCCGACTTCGCCGGGGCCAAGGCGATGGCGTCCTACAAGGCCCGGGTGCGTTCGGCCTGGCCGCGGGTGCGAGTCGAGCACGTGGAGCCCTCTGGCCTCTCCGACTCGCCTCAGATCGGCGACACCCTTCAGCTGCGGGCTTTCGTCGACCTCGGGGGTCTGACCCCCGACGACGTCGAGGTACAGCTGGTGCACGGACACGTGAGTGACACCGACGACCTGCGTGACATGGAGGTCGCAACCCTCGAGGTGGCCGAGAACTACGAGGGGGGCCGCTACCAGTTCGCCGGGGCCCAGAGCCTGCGGCGCACCGGGTCGTTCGGCTACAGCGTGCGCGTCGTGCCGAAGAACGCCGCCCTGGCGGGCCCGGCGGAGATGGGCCTCGCCCGCAACGCCTGACCTGCTGCTCCACCGTCGAGAGAAAAGCTCGTCTCGTGCCTCGACGGTGGAGCGGGCCTGGGGCGTTGCGTACCGACTGGCGCCCGGCGCACTGTGCTTGGATTCCCCATGACGAGTTTCGTCGATCCGAGGCGCACGGCGCCGCCCTCGCGGGGTCCGTGGTCGTATCTGGCCTGGCTGGTGCTGCAGCAGCGCCGGAGGGTTGCTCTGGGGGCCGTGCTGGGCAGCGCCTGGATGGTGGGGTTGGCGGTGCCGCCGTATCTGCTTTCGCAAGCGGTCGACGGGCTGGCCGCCGGCGAGCGTGATGCGGTCATCTGGTGGTCGGTGGCTTTGGTGGTCGTGGGTGCCGCCCTGGCCGGGTTGGGCATCTGGCGCCACCGGACGATGACGCAGGTACGCATGGATGCCGCTTTCCGCACGGTCGGCGCGGTGACCGATCAGGCCCTACGTCTGGGCGCAACGCTGAACCAACGCACCCGGGCCGGGGAGGTGGTGGCCATCGGGATGGGGGACGTGTGGACGATCGGTCGCAGTCTCACGGTGACCGGGCCGGGGGTGGGCGCTGCTCTGGCCTACGGGGTGATCGCGGTGCTGCTGTTCCAGGTATCGGCGCTGCTCGCTGTCGTGGTTCTCGGTGGCGTACCTGTCCTGGCGCTGATCCTGGGGCCTGCGTTGGGCCGGCTGCAGAATGTCGGGGCTTCGTATCGCAGTCAGCAGGCTGTCTTGACGGGTCGGATTGTCGACATCATCGGTGGGCTGGGCGTGTTGAACGGTCTGGGTGGTAAGGAGATCTACGCAGACCGGTTCCGTCAGGAGTCGCAGGAGCTGCAGCGGCAGGGCTACCGGATCGGCCGCGTCACCAGTGTGATCCAGGCTGCCGGCCTGGGGCTGCCGACGCTCTTCCTGGCCGTCGTGGTGTGGTTGGCCGCCCGACTCGCGGTCGATGGCACGATCTCGGTGGGTCAGCTGGTCGCCGTCTACGGCTACGCCGCCGTAGTGGTGGTTCCGGTGTCGTCGTTCGTCGAGAGTGCTGTCGACATCAGCCGCGCTCTGGTCGCCGGCCGGCGAGTGACCGACTTCTTGGCGTTGCCGCGTGAGAGCGATACGGGAACGGCGCCGGTGCCCGCCGACGGTGACCTGGTCGACACGGTCTCCGGCGTCTGGGCTCCGGCCGGAAAGTTCACCGTCATCGCCACCGCCCGGCAAGGCGATGCTGCCGCGCTGGTTGACCGGCTCGGAGGACTTCGGCCGGGCGCGACCTGGAACGGTGTGCCCGTGAACGAGGTCGACCCGAGGGCGCTCGGTGAGCACCTCGTGGTGGCTGACAACGACGCGGCCCTGTTCGCCGGCACCCTCGCCGAGGTCGTCTCTGGTCGGCGCGACGTCGGTGCGAAGGAGGTGCTGCGAGCTCTGCACACAGCCGCGGTCGACGACCTCGTGCAGGCCCTGCCGGCCGGGTTGGCGTCAAGCATCGACTCCGGGGGGCGCAACCTGTCCGGTGGGCAACGCCAACGGGTCCGGCTGGCCCGGGCGAGTCTGCCCAGTCCGAGGGTCTTGCTCGCGGTCGACCCCACCTCCGCGGTCGACGCGGCCACCGAAGCCACCATCGTCGAGCGCCTCGTTCGCGGTCGACGGGGCGCCACCACCGTCGTCACGTCGACCTCGGCGTTGATGCTGGCCGAAGCCGATCAGGTTCACCTGGTGGGAGGCGATCGGTTGATCGCCAGCGGCACCCACGCCAGTCTGATGCGTGACGAACCGGCGTACGCCGCTTTGGTCTTCCGCGGTGAGGCCCCCGGCGCCGCCGTCGTCGACGGTGGTGGGTCTGCGTGACCACCCCGCTGTTGCCGATCGCGCCGCCGGCCCAGGTCCGTCGCGCCGCAGTCCGGCTCGTCAGGGCCGACCGCGCCGCGTTCGCCGTGGTCGTGGTCGCCAACTGTGCGGCCGCCGCGGCGGGTCTAGTGGCCCCGTGGCTGGTCGGGCAGATCATCAACGGTGTCCGCGACGGCACCGGCGTCGCCGCGATCGACCGGCTGGGTCTGCTCGTCGTCGCGGCCGCCGCCGGGCAGTTCGCGATCGGCTACGGCGCCCGGTACCTCGGTTACCGCCTGGGTGAGCGAACCGCGGCCCGCCTGCGTGAGCAGCTGACGGACCGCGTGATGCGCCTGCCGGCCCGGACCGTCGAACGGGCCGGTATCGGGGACCTGACCGCCCGGGCCACGACGGATGCCGGGCTGGTCGCCTTCGCGCTGCGCGACGCCGCCCCGGAAGTGCTGTTCGCGCTCATCCAGGCCGTGATCATCATCTCCGCCGTCCTGCTGCTGTCACCGCTGCTCGCCGCTGTCGGGCTGGTCGCGTTGCTCGCGGTCCCCATCGCCCTGCGCTGGTACCTTCGCCGCGCCCGCCCCGCGTACCTGGCCGAGAGCGCTGCCAGTGCCGACGTGGCCGACGTGCTGGCCACCACCGCGGCCGGGGCCCGAACCATCGAGGTCCTCGGACTGCAAGGGCGCCGTAGCGCGGCCTGCACGAACGCCGTCACCGCGGCTGGCTCCGCCATGCTCGGGACGCTGCGGCTGCGGACCGTGCTGTTCCCGACCATCGACATCTCCAACGCCATCGCCGTCGGGGCGGTGTTCTGCGTCGGCGGCCTGCTCTACCTCGACCAGGCCATCAGCCTCGGCACCGTGGTCGCGGCCACCCTCTACCTCCGCCAGCTCAGCACACCGATCGACACCATCTTGATCTGGGTCGAGACGCTACAAAGCAGCCTGGCCTCGTTCGCCCGAATCGAAGGGCTCGCCTCCCAGGCCCGCCAAGCCACTACAGCCACCACCACAGCCACCACCACCACCACCACCACCACCACCACCACCACCACCACCACCGCAGCGGCACCGGTCGGCCAGAACATCGAGATCACTGACGTCTATTACGCCTACAACGACGCCGACGTGCTGAACGGTGTCAGCTTCAGGGTGGAAGCCGGCGAACAGCTCGCTGTCGTCGGACCGTCCGGGGCAGGCAAGACCACACTCGCCCGACTTATCGCCGGCATCGACCACCCTCGTGCGGGGTCAGTCACCGTCGGCGGCGCCGTCATCGCTGACCTTCCACCCGAGCAGCTTCGCCAACACGTCGTCCTCGTCACGCAGGAACACCATGTGTTCGCCGACCCTCTTCGCGACAACCTGACCATCGCGGCTCCACACGCCACCGACCACCAGCTGAGCGGCGCCCTACACGACGTCGGCGCCGACTGGGTCGATGAGCTGCCCGACGGACTGGACACCGACCTCGGCGCACACCCCCTCAGCGGCGCCCAAGCCCAACACCTTGCGCTGGCCCGGGTCCTACTCGCGAACCCTCACACCCTCGTCCTCGACGAGGCCACCGCACTGCTCGATCCCACCACAGCACGCCACACCGAACGCGCCCTGGCCGCCACCGTCAAAGGTCGTACCGTCATAGCCGTAGCGCACCGGCTCCACACCGCGCGCGACGCCGACCGCATCGCCGTGATGGACGCCGGCCGCGTCACCGAGCTCGGCACGCACCACGAGCTCACCACCACCGACGGTGCCTACACGGCGCTCTGGCAAGCATGGAAGGGAAACCCGAACGAGAAGCAGCGCTGACGCCACCTCGGCCGAAGGTTCGCAACGCGTCCGAAAATCCGAGCGAAGTCGGCGACCACGCCTCCACCATCCTGGTGGCACCATGTACCTCGTGCCTGCGAACATCCTGCAGCTCGCTGCTGCCATCGACTCGACCTGCCGACTCTCCGGAGAGTTCACCCTCCGTAGCGGGTCGATCACGAACGAGTACTTCGACAAGTACCGCTTCGAAGGGGACCCGCATCTGCTCCGACAGGTTGCAGAGCACATGGTGGGCTTGCTCCCGCCGGACACCCAGGTGCTAGGTGGGTTGGAACTCGGTGGCGTACCCATTGCCACCATGATCAGCGCCCTGACCGGGCTACCGGCCATTTTCATCAGGAAGCAGGCCAAGCCGTACGGCACCTGCCGACTGGCCGAAGGCGGCGACTTCGCCACCCGCACCGTCACGCTGATCGAGGACATCATCACCACCGGCGGTGCCGTGCGACGTGCGGCAGTGGCCCTGCGTGCGCTGGACGCCAACGTACACACGGTGGTCTGCGCCATCGACAGGTCACTGCCGAACGCCAACAGGCTCGACGAGGTAGGTGTGGAAACCGTTGCGCTCATGACGATGGCAGACCTGAACGCGGCCCGTAGCTGAGGGCCAGAGTCCGCCGTTCTCGTGCCGCCTCCCGGTCTGCGGCCATCAGCGAGCCGCCGGGCGCTCAGCGGATGGCGTCGCTGCGTCGCCGAACCTTCCCTCGCCACGATGCTCCTGCCACCATGCGTGAATGAGGATGCAGCACCGTGCGGCCAAACTGGCCGTGCTGACGGTTGTCACGGTCGGAGGCTGGATGTACCTCGGGCCACTCTCCAGCCCGGATCAGCCACTACCACCAGCACGGTCTGCGGTGGCCACCGTGGCCGCCGCCTATCTCGATGCGGCAGTTCGCCAAGACTGCGCCTTCACCGATGCCCTCACCATGGCGCGCACATTCTCGTGGTGTACCTCGCCGACCATGACCGCCTACCGCAACCTCGAGGGCCCAGTGTCGTTCACCAAGGAGCAGGCTGGGCGAGACGAACAGTGCATCTCCTTCGAGATGACGACCATCGAGAGCAGCGACGGTTCGATCGCGGCCGCGGAAGGTCCTTGGAGTCTGTGCTTCGTCAGCACCGATGACGGGTGGCGACTCTATGACCAGGGTTTCGTCTAGGCCGTCGCTGCTGCACCCCCAGTCCACGCAGCACCAAGCAGCCGCGGCATGCTGCGCGGGCTCTCCTGGTGCACCGTTCGCCTACCAGCCCGGCGCGGTGGCTGCCGTCGCCGGTCGGACGGAGTGTGCGCCGGGAGCACCGGCCAGCCTCGCACGTCTGGTCGCGCGCTCAGGGTGAGCCGGCCGGATGGGTGACCTGCCGGTCACGGCCCGGGGTCGGGGGGGCCGGTGGCGAAGGTGGTGCGCCAGTGTTGCCAGGTGTGCCACGTGACGCCGGTGTCGGTGATGGTCGCGGTCAGGTGCTGGTCGTGGACGTACACGTGGTGTCGTCGGCACAACAGGGCGAGGTTGCCCAGGCTGGTGGTTCCGCACTCGATCCAGTGCTTGACGTGGTGTGCGTCGGTCCATTGAGCGGGGGTGGAGCAGCCGGGGAAGGAGCACCCTTGGTCTCTGAGCCCGAGGGCGGTGCGCATGGCGCGGGTGACGA
>JBBSTU010000008.1:0-39172 GCA_038235595.1 Actinomycetales bacterium
CGGGATCGCTGACCACCTGTGCAAGTGGGAGTCCTGCTACCAGACCACCCAGCTCTTCAACGGCGACACCAAGTTCGTGCTCTCAACGAGCGGCCACATCGCCGCCATGGTCAACCCGCCCGGCAACCCCAAGGCCAGGTTCCAGACCTCGCCGTCGGGTGGTGGACAGAAGGGCACCGACAACCCCGCGGACACCCAGAAGTGGCTGACCCAGGCGGTCACCGTCAACGGCAGCTGGTGGGATGAGTGGGTGGAGTGGCTCTCGGTCCGCAGCGGCGAGGAGCGCACCAGGCCGCGCAAGCTCGGCAACGCCACCTACGAGCCGCTGGACGAGGCCCCTGGCACCTACGTTCATGACCGCTGAGCACCCGCGGTCGTGCGCCGACGACCACATCCGCAACGTCACGGTTCGAGGCGTCACCGCTCGAGTCTCGGTCCGGCCCGGGGTCGGCTCCTACACCGACAAGCCCCCTCTGCTGCTCTGCAACGGCATCGGCATCAGTCTGGAGGCGCTGCAGCCCCTGGTCGACCAGCTGGACGCCGACCGCGGACTGGTGCGCTTCGACGTACCCGGTGTCGGCGGCTCGGCACTGCCCCCGTTTCCGTATCCCATAGCCGGGCTGGCTTCCTGGGTGACCGCGTTGATGGCGAAGCTGGGGCACCTTCGCTTCGACGTCTTCGGTCTCTCCTGGGGCGGCGGCCTCGCGCAACAGCTGGCGGTGCAGGCGCCGCGGCGGGTACGACGTGTGGTGCTGGTCGCGACCGGCACCGGACCCCTGATGGTGCCCGCCAGCCCACGGGTGCTGAAGATCATGTCGACACCGCGACGCCACCGCGACCCCGCCTATGCGGCCAAGGTGGCGCCGGAGATCTACGGCGGATCGATGCGCACCTACCCCGCGCGCGGCGCAGCCCTGCTGCACCGCGCCACCCGCTCGGGTCCCAAGCGCGGCTACTACTACCAGCTGGCCGCCATGGTCGGCTGGACCAGCCTTCCGTTCCTGGGCCTCCTGCGGCAGCCGACGCTGGTGATGGGCGGCGACGACGACCCGATCATCCCGGTCGCGAATCCGAAGATGCAGGCCGCGCTGATACCCCACTCGCAGCTGCACATCTACCGCGGCGGACACCTCGGCATCCTGACCGAGGCAGACGAACTCGCACCCATCATCGATAGGTTTCTCGATGGTCACGCCCTGGATGGGACGAGCCCGGACGAGGAGAACCCCGGATGAGCGAACTCGAAGACCTCGGGCTCGAGGCCTCCCCCTTCTCCGACTTCCTCGGCTTCGAGCTGCTGCTCAGCGATGAGGACCGCGACCTGCTCAGCAGCGTGCGCGCCTTCATGACGCGCGAGGTCGAGCCGGTCATCAACGACTACTGGACCCGCGCGGCGTTCCCCCACGAGCTGGTCCCGGGCATCGCAAAGCTCGGCATCGCTGGCCGGGCCTACGACGGTCCCGGCTGTCCCACCCGCGGCGCCCTGGTCGACGGCATGGTCGCGATGGAGCTCGGCCGGGTCGACCCGTCGCTGGCCACGTTCATGGGCGTCCACGGCGGCCTGGCGATGGGCTCGATCAACCTCTGCGGCTCGGATGAGCAACGCGAGCGCTGGTTGCCGGCGATGGCCCGGATGGAGATGATCGGCGCGTTCGGCCTGACCGAGCCCGACGTCGGCTCGGCGATCTCGGCCGGTCTCGCCACGAGTGCCCGACGCGACGGTGACGAGTGGGTCCTCAACGGCGAGAAGAAGTGGATCGGCAACGCCGCGTTCGCCGACCTCGTCGTGATCTGGGCGCGCGACGAGCAGGACAAGCAGGTCAAGGGTTTCGTTGTCGAGAAGGGCACCGACGGGATGACGTTCGACAAGCAGGAGGACAAGATCGCCCTGCGCGTCGTACAGAACGCCGAGATCCACCTCCACGACGTTCGCGTCCCCGAGGCCAACCGGCTGCAGAAGGCCGAGAGCTTCCGGTCGACTGCTGACGTGCTGCGCGTGACCCGGATGAGCGTGGCCTGGCAGGCAGTCGGCTGTGCGCGCGGCGCCTACGAGCACGCCCTGCGTTACACCAAGGAGCGCCAGCAGTTCGGTCGGCCGATCGCCTCGTTCCAGATGGTGCAGGACCTGCTCGTGAAGATGCTCATGAACGTCACCGCCGCGACGGCCATGAACGTGCGGGGATCGCAGCTGCAGGATGCCGGCCTGCTGGCGGACGAGCACGCGTCACTGTGCAAGGCGCACGCGACCGTGCGGATGCGCGAGGCCGTCGGCTGGGCGCGCGAGGTGCTCGGCGGCAACGGCATCCTGCTCGAGCACCACGTGGGCCGGTTCGTCGCCGACGCGGAGGCGATCTACTCCTACGAGGGGACCCGCGAGATCAACACCCTGATCGTGGGCCGAGCCATCACCGGAGAGAGCGCCTTCGTCTGACCCGGAGCCGCGTGTGCGACGCGGCCCGAACCCCGTGACGACCAAGGGCCGGGCACCCGCGTGGGGTGCCCGGCCCTTCGTCGTGTCGTGCCGACCGGGCGGGGGTCAGGCGCAACGGTTCACGCGTCGAAGCGGTCGGCCTCCATGACCTGGGTCCAGGCGGCGACGAAGTCGTTCACGAACTTCTCCGTAGCGTCGTCGCTCGCGTACACCTCCGCCACGGCCCGCAGCTCGGAGTTGCTACCGAACAGCAGGTCGACCCGGCTGCCGGTCCACGTCTCGGCACCCGAGGCGTCGGTGGCCCGGAAGGTGTCGGCGTCATCCGACGTCGGCGTCCACGTGGTGCCCAGCTCGAGGAGGTTGACGAAGAAGTCGTTCGTGAGGGTGCCTGGGCGGTCGGTGAGGACACCCAAACTCGAGCCGCCCGTGTTCGCCCCGAGCACCCGCAGGCCGCCGACGAGCACCGTCATCTGCGGGGCCGAGAGGCCGAGCAGGTTGGCCTTGTCGAGCATCAGGTACTCGGCGGGCACGCGCCCCGGCTTGCCGAGGTGGTTGCGGAAGCCGTCGTAGGTGGGCTCGAGATAGCCGAACGACTCGACGTCGGTCTGCTCCTGCGAGGCATCGACGCGGCCCGGGCGGAACGGCACCTGCACCATGACCCCACCAGCGGCAGCAGCCTGCTCGACGGCGACGGCACCACCGAGCACGATGAGGTCGGCGAGCGAGACCTGGCGCTCGGCGCGACCGTTGAAGTCGGCCTGCACGCCTTCGAGGACGCGCAGCGTCGCGGCGAGGTCGGCCGGGTCGTTGACGTCCCAGCCGGCCTGCGGCTCGAGGCGCACCCGAGCGCCGTTGGCCCCGCCACGCTTGTCGCTGCTGCGGAAGGTCGAGGCCGAGGCCCACGCCGTCTTGACCAGCGCCGTGGTGCTGAGGCCGGAGTCGGCAATGGCCGCCTTGAGGGCTGTCACATCGTCGGCCGTGACCGGCTCACCCTTGGCCCGGGGCAGGGGGTCCTGCCAGAGCAGCTCCTCCTGGGGCACCTCGGGGCCGAGGTAACGCGCGATCGGGCCCATGTCGCGGTGGGTCAGCTTGAACCAGGCGCGAGCGAAGGCGTCTGCGAACTCCTCGGGGTGGTCGTGGAAGCGTCGCGACACCTTCTCGTAGGCCGGGTCGACGCGCAGCGCCACGTCGGTGGTGAGCATGCGCGGCTCGCGCCGGCCGTCGCCGTGGGCTTCGGGCACCATGTCGGAGCCCGCGCCGTTCTTCGGGCGCCACTGGTTGGCGCCGGCCGGGCTGGCCGTCAGCTCCCACTCGTAGGCGAAGAGGATGTGGAAGTACTCGTTGTCCCAGCGGGTCGGGTGGTAGGTCCAGGTGACCTCGATGCCGGAGGTGATCGTGTCGTTCCCGTGGCCGGCACCGAAGCCCTGCTTCCAGCCCAGGCCCTGGGCCTCGAGCGGAGCCGCCTCAGGCTCGGGCCCGACGTACTCGAGGGGGTCGGCCGCGCCGTGGGTCTTGCCGAAGGTGTGGCCGCCGGCGATGAGGGCCACGGTCTCCTCGTCGTTCATCGCCATTCGGCCGAACGTCTCGCGGATGTCGCGGGCTGACCCGAGCGGGTCGGGGCTGCCGTTCGGTCCCTCGGGGTTGACGTAGATCAGCCCCATCTGCACAGCGGCGAGCGGGTTCTCCAGGTCGCGGTCACCGGTATAACGCTCGTCGCCGAGCCACTCGGACTCAGGGCCCCAGTACACGTCCTCGTCGGGCTCCCACACGTCGGGCCGACCGCCGGCGAAGCCGAACGTCTCGAGGCCCATCGACTCGAGGGCGACGTTGCCGGTGAGCACGATCAGGTCGGCCCACGACAGCTTCTGGCCGTACTTCTTCTTGACCGGCCAGAGCAGGCGGCGGGCCTTGTCGAGGTTGCCGTTGTCGGGCCAGCTGTTGAGCGGCGCGAAACGCTGCTGCCCGGCACCGGCTCCGCCGCGGCCGTCCTGCACGCGGTAGGTGCCGGCGCTGTGCCAGGCCATCCGGATCATGAAGGGGCCGTAGTGGCCGAAGTCGGCCGGCCACCAGCCTTGCGAGTCGGTGAGCAGGCCCGCGATGTCGGCCTTGACCGCGGCCAGGTCGAGGGTGTTGAAGGCGGCCGCGTAGTCGAAGTCGCCGCCCAGCGGGTTCGCGACCGCAGGGTTCTTCGCGAGGATCTTGAGGTTGAGGCGCGAGGGCCACCACTCACGACTGCCGGTGCCCTCGGGGCGCACGCTGCGGCCACCGTCGAAGGGACAGGTGGCGGCCTCCGGCTCGTTCATCTCGCCGACCTCGGCGTTGGGCTGGTGAGTCTCGTGGTTGCGGAGTGTCTCGGACACGGGATGGCCTTCTCTCAGATGGGGAGGGGGTCTTGAAGCAGCGTGGTGAAAAGGGCGGGAACGTGGTCAGCGGTGTTCAGAGTCTGGTCGGCGGCTCAGGAAGCGGCAGCAGCGCAGTGGGCACACATACCCCAGTAGGTCACCTCGGCCTGGTCGACCACGAAGCCGTGGTCGCCCGATGCCAACAGGCAAGGGGCCGGGCCGACAGCGCAGTCGACATCGGCGATGACGCCGCAGTCGCGGCAGACGAGGTGGTGGTGGTTGTCACCGGTGCGCACCTCATAGAGAGCCACGGAGCCGGCCGGCTGGATCCGTCGCACGAGGCCCGCCGCCGTGAGGGCGCGCAGCACGTCGTAGACGGCCTGGTGTGACACATCGACGCCCATCGCCCGCACCTCGTGGATGATCGAGTCGGTGTCGGCGTGCGGATGGTCGGCCAACACGGTGATCACCGAGACGCGTGGGCGGGTCACTCGCAGAGACGAGCGCCTCAGCAGCACTTCGACATCGGAGCCGACCAGTGCCATCTCTCAAGTCTCACCGACGATCTGGAACTTATCAAGTCTTGCGCCGTCCGGGAGGCCCCTGGGTCACCTCAGTGCCGGGCTGGGCGGCGGCGTCGTCAGCGCCTCAGCGCCTCAGCGCCTCAGCGCCTCAGCGGCGTTGGCGGCCTCGAAGGCCGACGAGGTCAGAGAGGCGGGACGGCAGGTCACGCCAGATCGACACGCCGGCCTCAGGCCAGAGGAAGGAGCGGAGGCGGGTGGAGCTCGCCCGGGTGCGACCGACCTCGCGGCGGATCGACCGGATGTCGTGGTGCAACGCCTCGGCCTCCTCGACCGAAGTGCGTTCCGGCCGGTCGTAGCGGGCCTTCTCGAGCGTCATCGTCACCCGGCGCACGGCGTCGGCGTTCTCGACCCCAAGGTGTCCGTCGTGGATGAACCGGTCTCGCGTCTGCCGCAAAGTGTCGCCCGGGGGTGCGGGTAGCCCCAGGTCACGCAGGTGAGAGGTCAGGTCGTTCCACTCGACCTCCACGAGGTCCTGGCGCGTCACCGCCTGCCGCCGTCGGCGGGCCCGGTCGAGGGAGGCCGTGATCGGCATGACGAAGACCGCCAGCAGCAGCACGAGCAGGGTCAGGGCCGTGACGATGTTGCGCAGGCTCAACACCGAACCGAGCGAGTCGGTGAACGAGGGCGCGGAGGCCACCGGCGCCTGGGTCGGCGTCGCCGACGGGACCGGGGCCTGCGAGGTCGCCTTGCCTGACGCGGACTCGCTCGGGGCGCGACCGCCTCCCCGCGATCCGTCGCTCGCTCCCTCGACGGCATACGGCGGCGGGGTGCCCGAACGGGCACCGGGGGTGGGTTCGAAACGGAGCCAGCCGTACCCCTGGAAGAACAGCTCCGGCCAGGCGTGAGCATCGGAGGCGCGCACGACGTACTTGCCGTCGACGCTCGTGCCGGGCAGGAACCCGATGGCCATCCGGGCGGGGATGCCCTGGGCTCGCGCCAGCATGATCATGGCGGTTGCGAACTGCACGCAGTAGCCGCGCTTGGTCTCGTAGAAGGTTCGGATGGGTTCGATGATCCGCCCGGCGTCGTCACGCAGGGGCTCCCCGAGGTCGAGGGTGTAGCTGTACTCGGGCGAGCGGAGGTGGTCTTGGATCGCGATGGCCTTGTCGAGCGGGTTGGTCTTGCCGGCCGTGACCTTCTTCGACCACGAGTCGAGCAGGTCGCGGGCCGTGTCGGGCACGGCGAGGTCGTCGTCGACGATGTCGGGGGAGTCGGGTTTTCCGGACTCACGCAGCACCGAGGGCAGTGGGGCGATGTCGGCGTACGTGACGCGATAGCTCGACACCGGCTGTGAGACCCGCACGTCACGGGTGACCGGGTCGATGGTCCAGGGCGTGCCGTCCATCGCGACCGCGACGACGGGGTAAGGGGCGGCGATGTTCGGCGCGGCGAGGGTGTTGTCGGTGACGGTGATCTCATAGTCGTTGCGATCGCTCGGGGGCGGCAACGGCTGCGGCTGACCCACCCCGCTGGCGTCCTTGACCGCCAGCCACTCACCGCGTGAGTAGTACCCGGTGGCCAGCACGCGCAAGGGGCTGCGGGTGAACCCGGTGGTGGTGTACTGGAGCACCGGTGAGTCGTCGTCGTTGTTGAGGCTGCGAGTCAGGTCGATGGTGTTGTTGAAGCCCACGCTTCCGCCACTGCCGCCTTCGCCGCTGGTGCGGCCCAGGCCGTCGGTCAGGTAGCGCGGAGGGAAGTGCGGCACGACCACCGGCACCACGAGCGCGAGCACCAGGCCGGCCAGTCCGAGCTTGGCGGCGCCCGTGCTGAACGAGCGCATCGCGGCGCCGTCCTGGGCCGCCACCGGGCGGGCCTGCTCGTCGGTGGCGCTGGTCGTGCTCCACCGACCGAACTGAGCGCGCGCCGTGGTGTGCAGCATCAGGAGCCAGAGCGCGGCCGGAACCACGAAGAACCGCAGGGCAAGAGCGGAGTCGCCGTTAGCGGCGGTGACGAGGTAGGCGGTCAGCAGCGGCAGGCCGGCGGCGGCGGGGCTGCGCCAGGTCGCTGCCATGGCGTCGACGCTGATGGCGACCAGGGTCACGATGATCACGAGGTAGAAGGTGACCCCGTCGCCGAGCGGGGCCGGGGCTGCGTACCGGGCCAGGGTGTCGAGCGCTTCCAGCCCATAGTCGTTGGCGGCCTCGAGGGTTGAGATGGTCGGCAGAAGCAGGAAGAAGGTGTTGCCCACGAACTGCGCCAGGATGACGTAGGCGGTCACGACGAGCTGGACGAACACGACGAGCACCCGCGAACGGGTGAGGCCACGCATGAGCAGGCCGACCCCTGTCGAGACAGCGATCATGACGATGGCCGGGCTCAGCCACGCCGAGCTCTGGAACAGGCTCGTGACGGGGTAGACGGCCGCCAGAGTGGCCAGCCCGGCCAGCAGCGCGATGCGCCAGCGCCGGCGGCTCATCGGCTCGACCCGACCGTCGAGGCTGTCAGCGCTGCCCACGCGTCGGTAACGGAGTCGTCACGGCTCACGGCAACGGTGCGCCAGCCGCCGGACCGCAGGGTCTCGAGGTGCCCCGCCACGTCGTCGGCCCCTGGGGCGTCGCCGAACGAGGCGGCATCCAGCACGAAGGCGAGGGCGGTCGTGCCCGGTTGGCGCAGGCTCGCGATCCTGGCCGTCACCTCGGGGTCGGTCGGGCCCACGACGGCCACCACGAGACCACCGCCGCCCGCCAGGGTCTGGGCCGCGCGCAGGATCTCGTCGTTGCCGGTGTCATCGTGCTGGGACGTGACGGCCAGAGCGTCGAGGATCTCGGGCGCGGCCATGGTCTCGGCGGCCTGTGAGCTGGCCACGGTCTCGGCACACACCAGGTGCACGGCATACCCGGACTCGCAGAGGTGCACGGCGACGGAGGCCACCGCCGTGACCGCCCACTCGAACGACCCGGTGGCCCCGCTGCCACCGTGAGCCGCGGGCCGCGGGTCGAGCATGATGATGGCCCGACGCTGGGCGGGCCGGTCCTCCTGACGCACCATCAGGTCGCCGGTGCGGGCCGTGGCCGGCCAGTGGATGTGACGCAGGTCGTCACCCTCGCGGTACTCGCGGATCGTCACGTCGTCCTCGCCGTGCAGGGCGATCAGATGCGCCTGCTCGCCTTCTGAACCGACTCCCGCGCTCGAGCGCCGGGCCTGCGACAGCGGGTGGACGGCGGGCAGGATGACCAGCTCGGCCCTGCCCTCGAGCACCGCGTTGCGGTTGGCCAGGCCGAAGGGGTCCTGCACCTGCACCCCCAGCGGACCGAGCTGGTGTCGGCCTCGCAGGGCCGAGTGCACCGTGTAGTCGATGGTGCGCACCCGCCCGGTCGGGATGCGGCCGACGACGAACCGTGGGCGGTCGCCGAGCACGTAGTCGAGGCGTTCCTCGGCGAGAAAGAGCGGGGTGGTCGCGGTCGAGACGTTCTCGAAGGAGAGGGCCACCTGGGCCGGCTGCCCCACGCTGACCCGTTCGGGTGAGACGTGTCGTTCGATGCGCATGCGCGCGCGACGGGTTCTGACCAGCACACCCGAGATGATCGGCAAGGCCAGCAGCAGCACGCCGAAGCGGGTCAGGTCGCGGAAGCCGAAGATGATGCCAGCGAGGACGAGCAGCACTCCCGAACCGATGAAGGCCCGCCCTCGGACGGTCAGGACGCCGCGCAACGATCGCATGGGCAGCTCAGCGAGCCTGGGGAGGCACGGGCACCTGACGCAGCAGGTCGCCAACGACATCGGTCGTCGTGCGGCGGGCGAGCTGGGTCTCGCTCGAGGGCATCAGCCGGTGGGCGAGCACGGCGGGTGCGAGCATCTGCACGTCGTCGGGGATCACGTGGTCACGGCCTTCGAGGGCGGCGTGCGCGCGAGCCGACCGCAGCAGGTGCAGCCCGGCTCGAGGCGAGGCCCCGAGCCGTAGCGCCGAGGTGGAGCGCGAACGGTTCACCAGGTCGACGATGTACTGGCGGATCGCGGGGCTGGCGTGCACCCGCATCACCGCCTCGACGACGCTGTTGATCGTCGCGGCGTCGGTGACGGGGCGCAGTGAGTCGAGCGGTGAACGCGACCCGTGCACCTCGAGCAGCTCGAGCTCGGCAGCCGGCGAGGGGTAGCCCATCGAGATGCGCGCCATGAACCGGTCACGCTGGGCCTCGGGCAGCGGGTAGGTGCCCTCCATCTCGATGGGGTTCTGGGTCGCCATCACTATGAAGGGCGCCTGCAGCTCGTACGTGGTGCCGTCGACGGTGACCTGGCGCTCCTCCATCGACTCGAGCAGGGCCGACTGGGTCTTCGGTGAGGCGCGGTTGATCTCGTCGCCCACCACCACGTTGGCGAAGATGGCTCCCGGGCGAAACTCGAACCGTCGGGCGTCCTGGTTGAAGATGCTGACGCCCGTGACGTCGCTCGGCAGCAGGTCGGGGGTGAACTGGATGCGGCGCACCGACGCGTCGATGGAGCGGGCCAGGGCCTTGGCCAACATGGTCTTGCCGACGCCGGGCACGTCCTCGATGAGCAGGTGCCCGCCGGCGAACAGCACCGTGACCGTGGTTCGCACGACCTCGGCCTTGCCCTCGATGACCGTCGTCATCGCCCCGACGAGCCGGTCTGCGACGTCTCTGACGAGGTCGAGGTCGGCCGCCGGTCCACGATCGCGATGTGCGCTCGGTTCGCGTTGCTCGCCACGCTCCAGGCCGGGAACGCTCCCGGTGAATTCCATCGTCACTCTGTCCTCCGCTGTGCCGCTCATCGGTCAGTTGCCCGCCCTCGGCCAGACGGTCGACGCGAGATCCGTTCAGTGATCCTCCCTCATGAGAGGGCTCACAGGAAGAAGACCCGGAATTCGTCACCCGGTGGAGGTTCTCCCTCCGAACCACTCCGGTACTCCACTTTCCTCCACCCCAACGCACGGGGAACGCTCAGAGTTCACGCGCCGGGGCGCTTTCTCGGGCTCTGCAGGCTGGGCCGGCCGCTCTCGCAGGCCGAGCAGGTGGGCTCGAGGCGCATCTCGGGGGTGGGGGAACGGCATCCGGCCGGATGCCGTGAGGGTGGTGCGCGAGGGGGGTGTCGTTGCCCTCCACTTCCCACCACGTCGCTGACCTGCGAAAACGTGCCGTGAGAATGGGAAAAGGGCCTCCTTCGTCGTTGACCGTGGAGGAAAGTGGAGTAGAGTGGCGGAAGAAGGGCGACGGTGGTGGCGCCTCTCGGGTCGACGAAGGGGAGGTGGCGATCGTGTTTCTCGGTACGCACACCCCCCGGCTCGATGAGAAGGGCCGCCTGATCCTGCCGGCGAAGTACCGCGACCAGATGTCCGACGGCCTCGTGGTCACGCGTGGGCAGGAGCGTTGCCTCTTCATCTACCCCATGGCCGAGTTCGTGAAGGTGGCTCAGGGCCTGCAGGCCGCGCCCACGACCAACCGGTCGGCTCGCGACTACCTGCGGGTGTTCCTGTCCGGCGCCTCCGACGAGGTGCCCGACCGGCAGGGCCGCTTCACCATTCCCGCGAACCTGCGCCAGTACGCCGGCCTCGACCGCGAGGTGACGGTCATCGGAACCGGGTCGCGGCTCGAGGTCTGGGACACCGCCGGCTGGAACACCTACCTGGCCGCGAGCGAGCAGAGCTTCGCCGACATCGCCGAGGAGGTGGTTCCCGGCGTCTTCTAGTCCCCGCCACGAGTTCTGACCCGCCCTCTGACCCACTGACGACCGCCCACCCCGCACCACCCCGCACCACCCCGCCCCGCACCACGAGACCTGAGTGCCGGCCTCCAGCCGCTCCCCTCCCGAGACGACTTCCCCCGTCTCGGGCGAGGCAGCGGATGGGGACCAGCCCGCAGGATCGCGCGCCGGGCCGGACGGCTCCAGCAGCAGGCCAGCAAGCAGCAGACCAGCAAGCAGCAGACCAGCAAGCAGCAGACCAGTAAGCCAGCACTGACCCACGAGACCATCAGTCGCGCAAGCGCAAGGACGCCCAGGGCGAGCAAGGACCAGCATGGACGACCGAGGACCGGCGCAGGGACGACACGTCCCGGTGATGCGCGACCGGATTCTCGCGCTGCTCGAACCGTCGCTCATGCGCCCGGGTGCCGTCCTGGTGGACGGCACCCTTGGTATGGGGGGCCATGCGGAAGGGGTGCTCGAGGCCTTCCCCGACGTCATGGTCATCGGGATCGACCGCGACCACGAGGCGCTCGGCCTGTCAGCCGAGCGGCTGGGCCGCTTCGGCGACCGGTTCCGGCCGGTGCACGCCGTCTACGACGACATCGCCGACGTCCTCGAGGACCTCGGGGTGGCCCGGGCCGACGGCATCCTCTTCGACCTCGGGGTGAGCTCGTTGCAGCTCGACGAGGCCGACCGGGGCTTCGCCTACCGGGTCGACGCACCCCTCGACATGCGGATGGACCAGTCCGACGGCCCCACCGCCGCCGACGTGCTCAACACCTACGAGGTCGCCGACCTCGCCCGGGTACTGAAGGACTACGGCGAGGAGCGCTTCGCGCGCAAGATCGCCCGTGCCGTGGTTCGCGAACGCGAACAGCGGCCGTTCACCACCTCTGGCCCGCTCGTCGAGCTGTTGCGGCGCGTCATCCCCGCCGCGTCACAGCGCCAGAGTGGGCACCCGGCCAAACGAACGTTCCAGGCGCTGCGCATCGAGGTCAACGACGAGCTGGCCGTCTGGCGTCGCGCCATCGAGGAGTCGGTGGACGTGCTGGCGGTCGGTGGCCGCATCGCCGTGCTGTCCTACCACTCGCTCGAAGACCGGGTGACGAAGCGGGCGTTGGCCGCCGGAGCCACCTCGAGCACTCCCGAGGGTCTTCCGGTCGAGCTTCCCGAGCACGCGGCCTACCTCGCGCTCGTCACCCGTGGTGGCGAGGAGCCGTCAGAGACCGAGATCGCGCAGAACCCGCGGGCCGCGTCGGCGCACCTGCGGGTCGCCGAACGGATCCGCGACAACCCCCCCCACCGGGCTGGCCACTCCAGCCGCACGACAGCACCCGGTTCGCCGAGTCGCTCGACCCGCCCCACGGCATCCGCCCGTACCGGAACGAAGGGAACCACCCGATGAGCCAGATGACGGCCACGGCACGCCCGCTGCGCGCCCCGCGACGCGGCCCCACTGCGACGCCGTTGCGGGTGATGCCCACCCGGTTCGCCACGACCGGGAACGGGGCCTTCGCCACGCTGTGCCTCGTGCTGCTCACCGTCGGGCTGATCGCGCTGCTCCTGCTCAACACCGCCCTGGCGCAGGGCTCGCTCGTGGTCGGGAACCTCCAGCGCGAGTCGACGGCTCTGACGAACTCCGCCGCCAACCTCAAGGCGGAGATCGCGGCCGCGTCGGCCGGCGGCACTCTCGCCGCCGCCGCGGTCAAGCTGGGCATGGTCCGTTCCAACGAGCGGGCCTACATCAACCTCTCGACCGGCAAGGTCTCCGGAACGGCGTACCCCGCCACCTCTTTCCAGGCGCTGCCGATCGTGACGCGGGCGACGCCGCCGCCACCGCTGACCGGCTCGGACCAGAAGCTGGTGTCGACCGTGGCTACGTCGGTGCTCGGTGTGGTGGCGGCACTGGGACCAAAGGTCGCCCCGAAGGCTGGGAAGAAGGCCGATGCGAAGGCCGACCCGAAGGCAGGGGCGCCGGCCGCCTCGAAGAAGGGATCCGCCACGCCGAAGACTCCGGCTGCCACGACCAAGGCCCCCGCAACCCCGAGACTGGCCACGAAACCGAGCGCCGCCCGCGGCGCGAGCTCACAGACTCCCGCCATCGGGTGAACGAGGTGACCGCGTGACTTCGACGCGAGGCAAGCAACCGCGACAGCCCGGGCGGGCAGCGGCCACGACACCGGCAGCTCGGGCCCGCGACGAAAAGGCCTCGGGGACCACCATGGGCACCACCATGGGCACCACCACGGGCAAGGCCTCCGGCCCCACCGCTCGCACAGCTCGGCCGGCCGCCGCTTCCACTGCTCGCCCGGCTCGGCCGGCCGCTCGTTCCACGCCCCGTTCCCCGGGCCGGTCAACCTCTCCCGCGGCCCGCACCGCCTCGCCCACGGGCCGTGGCCGCGGCCCTGCCCCCAAACGCTCGCAGGCGCCCGCCGGCAGGCGGGGCTCAGGAGGCTCCAGGGGCACCGGAGGGGGCGGCGGCCGCGGTCGGCGCGGTCGGCGGCTGCGCATCTCCCGCGCGAACCCGAGGCGGCGCATCACGGTGATGCTCGCGACCGTTCTGGTGATCTTCACCGTCTTCGCCGGCCAGCTGCTGCGCATCCAGGCGTTCGACGCGTCGGCAACCCAGGCGGCGGCGCTGAACAAGCGACAGTTCACCTCGCCGACTCCGGCGCTACGCGGGCAGATCCTCGACACGAAGGGCCAGGTGCTCGCCGAGTCGGTCGAGCGCTTCACGGTGACGGTCGACCCGACCGCGGTCCGGGAGTACAAGGCCAGGGTCGACGGCACGGTCACCAAGGTCGGCGCGGCGGGTGCAGCGGCCGCACTCGCGCCCCTGCTCGACATGAGCGTCAACGACCTCACCGGCCTCCTGACCCGCGCCGGCAAGCGCTACGTCATCGTCAAGAAGCTCGTCAACCCCACCGTGTGGGCGCAGATCCGGGCCCTGGGGGTGCCGGGTATCGACGGCGAGCGCACCGCCCAGCGTCTCTACCCGTCGGGCATGGCCCTGGGCCAGCTCGTCGGCTTCGTGCTGCCTGGTGACCAGCAGCCGGGTGGCGGCATCGAGCAGATGTTGAACGGGGTGCTCGCGGGCACCCCCGGCAAGCTCGTGGCCGAACAGGCCCGTGACGGGTACGTCATTCCGGGCTCCCAGCGGGTCGACACGCCCGTGGTGAACGGTCGCAGCGTCAAGCTGACGATCGACGCCGACCTGCAGTGGTACGCCCAGAACGCCCTCGCGAAGCAGGTCACGGCGGTCGGGGCCGAGTCGGGCACCGCCGTCGTCATCGAGGCGGCCACCGGAAAGGTGCGCGCTGCCGCCAGCTACCCGAGCTTCGACCCGACCGACCCGGGGGCTGCCAACAAGGCCAACCTGGGCAACGTGGCCTTCAACGACGCCTTCGAGCCGGGTTCGACCGGCAAGCTGATGACGTTGGCAGCGGCCTTGGAGGAGAAGGTGATCACCCCCGGCACCGGCGTCATCGTGCCCTCGCGGCTGCCTCGGGCCGGCATCCGGTTCAAGGACAACGAGGCCCACGGCGTCGAGAACATGACCGCCACCGGCGTCATCGCCAAGTCGTCGAACATGGGCACGATCCTCATCGGTGAGCGGGTCAAGACCGCCGTGATGGAGAGCTTCTACCGCAAGTTCGGGGTCGGGCAGAAGACGCCGATCGGCTTCCCCGGAGAGTCGGCGGGCGTGCTGGTGAAGGCCGACAAGATCAACCCCCAGCAGCGTTACACCATGCTGTTCGGCCAGGGCTACGCCGTCACCGCGGTGCAGGCGGCCAGCATCTTCGCGACCATCGCGAACAAGGGGGTGCGGGTGCCCCCGTCGCTCATCGAGGGCACGACAAACGACAGCGGCACGCTCGTGCCGACGCCCGCCACGACGCCCGAGCGCGTGGTCTCGCAGGACACCGCCACGAAGCTCTCGCGCATGATGGAAGAGGTCACCGGCCCCGACGGCACCGCTCGCGACGCCCGCATCAAGGGCTACCGGGTGGCCGGCAAGACCGGAACCGCCGACCGCTACGACGACAAGACGAAGGGCTACAACGGCTTCACGGCGTCGTTCATCGGCTACGCGCCGGCCGAGAACGCCAAGTACGTCGTCGCAGTGATCATCCAGAAGCCGGCGTCGGGCATGTTCGGTGGCGCCCTGGCCGGCCCGGTGTTCAACCAGATCATGACCTACCTCCTCGAGCGCGACAACGTGCCGCTCAGCACGCCATCGCCGCTGAGCTACCACGTGTGGTCGACCAAGCCCCTGTCCGACCGCGACCCGACGGTGCTCAGCGATGCGCGGGCGAAGCGTGACGGCCTGTAAGTTTCGATGACGTGTCCTCTGCCCTGATCCGTCCCGCCACCTCGGGGGTGGCCCTGCGCGAGCTGGTCGCTCGCCTCGGGGTGACCCTTGACCGTCAGCCCGACGCCGACCCGCTCGTCACCGGGGTGAGCCTCGACAGCCGCACCGTGGCGCCGGGCGACCTGTACGCCGCCCTGCCCGGCTTCAACGCCCACGGTGCCGACTTCGCCGCCCAGGCGTTCGAGCGTGGTGCTGTGGCTGTGCTCACGGACGCCGCCGGCGCCGCCCGGGTGCCGGCCGGCGTGCCCGTCTTCGTTCCCGTCGTCGTGGTCGAGCATCCCCGGGAGGTGCTCGGGGACGTCGCCGCCCAGGTGTACGGCGACCCCTCCACCGATCTGACGATGATCGGGGTGACGGGCACGAACGGCAAGACCACGACGGCCTACCTCATCGAGTCGGCGCTGCGCGCCCACGGCCGGCGAACGGGCCTCATCGGCACCGTCGAGACCCGGCTCGGTGACGAGGTCATCGACTCCGTGCGCACCACGCCCGAGACCACCGACCTGCACGCCCTCCTCGCCCTGATGCGAGAGCGTGGGCTCGACACCTGCGTCATGGAGGTATCGAGCCACGCGCTGGCGCTGCACCGGGTCGACGGGGTCGTCTACGACGTGGCGCTCTTCACCAACCTCTCCCAGGACCACCTCGACTTCCACGACGACATGCAGAGCTACTACCGGGCCAAGGCCTCGCTGTTCACCCCCGCCCGGTCACGTCGGGCCGTGGTGGGGGTCGACGACGAGTGGGGTGTCCGTCTGGCAGCCGAGGCGAGCGTGCCGGTCACCACCGTCAGCACGAGTGACACCCCGGCCGACTGGGTGGTCGTTCGGCTAGGCGACGACGGCTCGTTCACGCTGCAAGCGCGCGACGGGTCGCAGCTGCGGCTCGTCTCGCACCTCGCCGGCACGTTCAACGTGGCCAACACCGCGCTGGCGGCTCTGGCGCTGGTCGCGATCGGCCTTGAGCTGCCGGCGGTGGAGGCCGCGATGGCGGTGCCTCCTGACGTGCCGGGGCGGATGCAGCTCGTGGCCGCCGGTGCCGCGCGCTCCGGAGACCGCCCGGGGGCGCCGCGGTGCATCGTCGACTTCGCGCATACTCCGGATGCCGTCGACGCGGCGCTCGCAGCTCTGCGACCCTCCACCAGCGGACGGCTCATCGTGGTGCTCGGCGCCGGGGGTGACCGCGACCGGGGCAAGCGCCCACGGATGGGTGCCGCGGCCGCCCGGCACGCCGACGTGGTCGTGGTCACCGACGACAACCCGAGGTCGGAGCACCCGGCCGCCATCCGCAACGCGGTTCTGGCCGGCGCGCGCGAGCTCATCGAGGCCGGTTCGGCCGCGGCCACCGCGCTCATCGACGGTGGTGCGCGCGCAGGGGCGATCGCGCAGGCCGTGGCGATCGGCGTCGACGAGCCGAGACCCCGCGGTGGGGAGGACGCCGTCGACACGGTCATCGTGCTCGGCAAGGGCCATGAGAAGGGCCAGGAGATCGACGGCGTCATGCACCCCTTCGACGACCGGGATGCCGTGCTCGCCGCCCTGTCGGCCGCGACCTCAGGATCTGGCTCATGATCCCGATGCTGCTCAGTGAGATCCGCGACGTCACGGGGGGCCGGGTGTACGGCGAGCTCGACGCCGAGAGTGTCGTCGTCGACGGGCCCGTCACCACCGACTCGCGCGAGTGCGGCCCCGGCGGGCTCTACGTCGCTCGCGTCGGCGAGTTCGCTGACGGTCACACGTACGCCGCGGCCGCGGCCGCGGCCGGGGCGGTCGCTGCGTTGACCTCCCGCCCGCTCGACGATCTGCCCTGCGTCGTCGTCGACGACGTCCAGCTCGCCTTCGGGCACCTGGCGCGGGCGGTGCTCGACCGGGCCCCCCACCTGCGCGTGGTCGCCGTCACCGGTTCGTCGGGCAAGACGAGCACCAAGGACCTGCTCGCCTCGGTGCTCACACCGAGTGGCGAGACGGTGGCCCCGGTCAACTCGCTCAACGGTGAGATCGGTGTGCCGCTGACCGTGTGCCGGGTCACTCCCACGACCGCGTTCCTCGTCGCCGAGATGGGCGCCAGAGGAGTCGGGCACATCGCCTACCTCACCTCCATCGCCCCGCCCGAGATCGCCATCGTGCTCAACGTCGGCAGCGCCCACCTCGGTGAGTTCGGCTCCCGCGAGAACATCGCGATCGCCAAGGCCGAGCTGCCTCGCGCCGTCGGGCCGGGCGGCCTCAGCATCCTCAACGCTGACGACCCCCTTGTCTTCGCCATGGCGACCGGCCTGGCCTCGAGAGTGGTGTTCGTCGGTCGCGACCCGAGCGCCGACGTGCGCGCCGACGACGTGGAGCTCGACGCCCGGGGGAGGGCCACCTACATGCTCGTGACCCCGTCGGGACGGCGCCAGGTCACCCTGCGTCAGAGTGGGTTGCACCACGTCGCCAACTCCCTCGCCGTGGCCGCGGCTGCCCTCGAGCTGGGAGTGGGGCTCAGCGACGTCGCCGAACGACTCTCGGCGGCGCTCGCGGGGAGCCGGTGGCGGATGGAGGTGACCGAACGGCCCGACGGTGTCGTCATCGTCAACGACGCCTACAACGCCAACCCCGAGTCGATGCGGGCGGCCCTCGAAGCACTCGCAGCGATCGCCACCGACGGGCGCCGGTGGGCCGTTCTCGGCAGCATGCTCGAGCTCGGCGACGACAGCGACCACGAGCACCGCGCGGTCGTGCAGCTGGCCGCTCGTCTCGGTATCGACGAGATCGTGGCCGTTGGTGAGGCCGCCCGGGTGATGGGCGCCCCCCATTGGGTGCCCGACATCGAGGCGGCCTACGACCACATCGAGGCGACCGTTCGGCGCGGCGACGTCGTGTTGGTCAAGTCGAGCCGGGACAGCGGGCTACGGTGGCTCGGTGACCGGCTCGCCCAGACGGCGCCGCCGACGTCGCCGACAGGAGAGGTGGTCGCGCAGTGAAGGGTGTGCTCCTCGCCGCGACGTTCTCGCTCATCATCTCGTTGCTCGGCACCCCGCTGTTCATCAAGTTTCTCGAGCGGCGCGGATACGGGCAGTTCATCCGTGACGACGGACCCACCTCGCACCACACCAAGCGCGGTACCCCCACGATGGGGGGCGCGGTCATCATCGCGGCGACCGTCGTGGCCTACGCGGTGGCCCACCTGCTCACACTGACGCCGCCCACCGCCAGTGGTCTGCTGGTGCTGTTCCTCATGGTGGGCATGGGCGTGGTGGGCTTCCTCGACGACTTCATCAAGATCAGCAAGCAGCGCAGCCTGGGCCTACGGTCGCGCGAGAAGCTGCTCGGCCAGGCGCTGGTCGGCGTCATCTTCGCCGTGATCGCCCTGCAGTTCCCCAACGGGCAGTACCGCACCCCGGCGTCCCCGTTCATCTCCTTCGTGCGCGACACCAACATCAACCTCGCCTTCGCAGGCACGACTCTCGGGGTCGTGCTCTTCGTGGTCTGGGCCAACGTCATGATCGCCGGCACGACCAACGGCGTGAACCTGACCGACGGTCTCGACGGGCTCGCCACGGGCGTCTCGACGATGGTCTTCGGCGCCTACGTGCTCATCAGCATCTGGACCTACAACCAGAACTGCCAGACCAACCCGGGCATCAAGTGCTACGAGGTGCGCGACTCCCATGACCTGGCCCTCGTCGCGGCCGCGGGCATGGGCGCGTGCTTCGGCTTTCTCTGGTGGAACGCCACGCCGGCCAAGATCTTCATGGGCGACACCGGCTCGCTCGCCCTGGGTGGGGCCCTCGCCGGGCTGGCGATCACGACGCGAACCGAGATCCTGCTTATCATCCTCGGCGGCATGTTCGTTCTCGAGACCCTGTCGGTGGTCGCCCAGGTCGCCTCCTTCAAGTCGACGGGTAAACGGGTGCTGCGGATGGCTCCGTTGCACCACCATTTCGAGATGGTCGGCTGGAACGAGGTGACGGTGGTCGTCCGGTTCTGGATCATCGCCGGCCTCTTCGTGGCCCTGGGGCTGGGTCTCTTCTACGCCGAGTGGGTGGTGGGTTCGCAGTGAGCTTCGACCCGTCCTACGAGCCCCGTGACGGGCTGACCCACCGCGACGCCGACTGGGCCGGCCTGCGGGTGCTCGTCGTCGGTCTCGGGGTGTCGGGGTTCGCGGCCGCCGACGCACTCGCCGAGCGCGGCGCCCACGTCACGGTGGTCTCCCGAGATGTCACGGAGGCGATCTCCCAACGCGCGACGATCCTGACCATCCTCGACGTCGACGTGCGGCTCGGCCCCGAGCACATGGCCGACGTGCCTCCCGGCACCGACCTGGTCGTCACCTCACCCGGTGTGCCGCCGCACGACCCCCTGATGCTCTCGGCGGCGACCTCGGACGTCCCCGTGTGGGGGGAGGTCGAGCTCGCCTGGCGGATGCGCGCCCGAGAGGGCGCTGCCCCGTGGCTCACGGTGACCGGCACCAACGGCAAGACGACCACCGTCACCATGCTGGCCTCGATCCTGCAGGCGGCCGGTCTGCGCGCGACGGCCGCGGGGAACGTCGGCACGCCCTTGCTCGAGGCGGTGCTGCACCCCGAGCCCTACGACGTGCTCGCGGTCGAGCTCTCCAGCTTCCAGCTGTACTGGCAACGCTCGATCTCCGCGGTGGCGTCGGCCGTGCTCAACGTGGCACCCGACCACCTCGACTGGCACGGCTCGTACGCCGAGTACCTCCGGGCCAAGGGCAAGATCTATGACCACACCCACCTGGCCTGCATCTACAACGTGGGTGACCTCCAGACCGAAGCGCTGGTGATGGAAGCCGACGTCGTCGAAGGATGCCGGGCCATCGGGTTCACGACCGGCATCCCCGGGCCGTCGATGGTGGGCGTCGTCGAGAACGTCCTGGCCGACCGGGCGTTCGTCGAGCAGCGTCAGCGCTCAGCGGCCGAGCTGTGCACCATCGACGACCTGCGCGGTGACGCACCGTCGGTGGCGCCCCACTACATCGCCAACGCCCTGGCCGCCGCCGCCTTGGCGCGGGCCTACGGGGTCGGCCCGCTCGCGGTGCGTGACGGCCTGCGCGCCTTCCGGCCCGACCGGCACCGCATCGCCGAGATCGCCACGGTGCGCGGCGTCCGGTTCGTCAACGACTCGAAGGCGACGAACCCGCACGCGGCGGCGGCGGCGATCCGCTCGTTCGACAGCGTCGTCTGGATCGCCGGGGGTCTACTGAAGGGCGCCGACGTCGACAGCCTCGTCGAGGAGATGGCTTCGCGACTGCGAGGAGTTGTGCTCGTCGGAGCCGACCGCGACCAGATCGCGCAAGCACTGGCCCGACACGCGCCCGAGGTCCCCGTCGTCGACGTGGCCGAGACCGACACTGGGGTCATGCGCCACGTCGTCGCCCAGGCTGCCCGGCTCGCCCAGCCGGGCGATGTGGTGCTGCTGGCGCCGGCCGCGGCCTCCATGGACATGTTCACCAACTACGGCGCCCGGGGCGATGCCTTCGAGGAGGCGGTTCGATGGCACGCCGAGAACGACGTGGGTGAGCTGTGAGCACAACCACCACCCCGCGCAAGGTCGCCGCGCGCCGCGCCGCCGAAGACACGCCGGGCGCCGCGCGCTCGCTGCCGGTCATCGGCCGCCTCGAGTCGCCGCTCACCACCTACTACCTGATCCTGGGCGCCACGACGACCCTCGTCGTGTTCGGGCTGATCATGGTCTTCTCGGCCTCCAGCGTCGAGGCGCTCCTGTCTGACCAGGCCTCGTACTCGATCTTCCTGCGCCAGCTGATGTTTGCGGGCATCGGCGCGATCGGCGCGGCCGTGGCGGTGCACCTGCGGGTGGCGTGGTGGAAGCGGCTCGCCGTGCCGACCCTGCTGCTCGCCGTGACCCTGCAGACCCTCGTGCTCGTCACTCCTCTCGGCCGAACGGTGAACGGCAACCGCAACTGGCTGGCGCTCGGGCCCGTGCAGTTCCAGCCCTCTGAGTTCGCCAAGCTGGCACTGGTGCTCGTCGGCGCCATGGTCTTCGCCAACAAGGGTGCGCTCGTGGCCCGACCGGTGCACGTGCTGCTGCCCTACGTCATCCCGGTTGCTGCGGTCGTGCTGGCCCTCGTGCTCGCGGGCCACGACCTCGGCACCGCCATCGTACTGCTCATGATCGTCGCGGCCGTGCTGGCGGTGGCCGGGGCGCCGATGTGGCTCTTCGGGGCTGGAGCCATGCTCGGCCTCGCGGGCGTGGCCGTCATGGTGTTGACCAGTGACAACCGCATGACGCGCATCACCAGCTTCCTCTCGCCGGAGTGCCAGTCCGACCCCAACGGCCTCTGCGGCCAGTCGGTGCACGGCATGTACGCCCTGGCCGACGGCGGCTGGTGGGGCGTCGGCCTCGGTGCGTCGAAAGAGAAGTGGGAGTGGCTCTCGGAGGCGCACAACGACTTCATCTTCGCCATCATCGGCGAGGAGCTAGGCCTCCCCGGAACCCTGATGATCCTGGCCCTCTTCGCCATCCTGGCGTGGGCGGCGTACCGGCTGGTCAAGCGCACCCAAGACAAGTTCGTGCGCATCGCGGCGGCGGGCATCATGGCCTGGCTGCTCGGGCAGGCCATCATCAACATCGGCTCGGTCATCGGGCTCTTCCCCGTCGTGGGGGTGCCGTTGCCCCTCGTCTCCGCGGGCGGCTCGTCGCTGGTGACCACCATGGTGGCGCTGGGTATCCTGCTGTCCTTCGCGCGGGGCGAGCCCGGCTGCCGGGCCCTGCTGGACGCGCGGCCGAGCATGATCAAGCGGTCGTTCGCGGTGCTACCTACCCGCGCCGCGTTCTCGTCCCGGCGCGGGGGCCGGTGATCGCGATGTCCTCGCCCACCTCCGTGCTGCTCGCGGGAGGGGGCAGCGCCGGTCACGTCTCGCCGCTGCTCGCCCTTGCCGACACTCTGACTCGGCGACACCCCGACCTGGTCGTCACTGCCCTCGGTACCGAGCAGGGGCTCGAGGCGCGGCTCATCCCGGCTCGAGGCTACGGGCTGCGGTTCGTTCCGAAGGTGCCGCTTCCGCGTCGCCCGAGCGTCGACCTGCTCAGGCTTCCGGGTCGTCTCAAGGCCGCGGTCGACGCAGCGGGCGCCGCGATCGACGAGACCGGCGCCGAGGTCGTCGTGGGGTTCGGTGGCTACGTCAGCACCCCGGCCTACCTCGCCGCCCGTCGGCGCAAGGTGCCGATCGTGATCCACGAGCAGAACGCCCGGCCCGGACTGGCCAACCGGGTGGGTGCCCGGTTCACCACGTTCGTCGCCACGACCTTCAGCACCACCAACCTCCCGCACGCCCGGCGCATCGGGATGCCGTTGCGCCGCGAGATCGCGACGCTCGACCGTGTGGCGCTGCGTGACGAGGCGCTCGCCCACTTCGGCCTGGCCACCGAGTGGCCCACGGTGCTCGTCACCGGTGGCTCGCTCGGCGCCAAGCGCCTCAACGACGCGTTCGCCTCCCGGTCGGCGGCGTTGAGCCGGGGCGGGGTGCAGGTGCTGCACGTCACCGGGAGGGGCAAGACCTTCGTGCCGGAGGTGCCCGCGGTGGGGGCGCCCTACGTCGTCGTGGAGTATGCCGACCGCATGGAGCTCGCCTACGCGGCCGCCGACCTTGTCGTGGCCCGCTCCGGTGCCAACACCGTCTGCGAGCTCACGACGGTCGGCCTACCCGCGGTGTACGTGCCCCTGCCGGTCGGCAACGGCGAACAGCGCCTGAACGCCGCCGACGTGGTGGCCGCCGGTGGCGGTCTGCTCGTCGACGACGACGCCCTGACCCCGCACTGGGTCGAGACCGAGCTCATTCCCCTGGCCACCGACGGTGACCGACTTGCGGGGATGGCGCGCGCGAGCGCTGCGCTGGGCGAGTCGACCGCCGACGAGCAGCTGGCCGACCTGGTCGAGCTGGCGTGGAGAACCCGCGCATGAGCCGGGCACCGTCTGAGACCGACCCCTTCGCCGGGTCCCGCTTCGACTTCACGGCGCCGGTGCCGTCGGCCGACCGCCTCGGTCACGTGCACTTCCTCGCGATCGGGGGGGCCGGCATGTCGGGCGTGGCCCGCATCATGTTGGCACGCGGCCTGGCGGTGTCCGGATCCGACGCCAAGGACGTGCCGGTGCTGCTCGCCCTCGAGCGGGAAGGCGCGCGAGTATGGGTGGGCTTCGACGCCAGCCACCAGTCGAACGCCGACACGGTCGTGATGTCCTCGTCGATCCGCGACGACAACGTCGAGCTGCTGGCTGCCCGTGGGCGAGGGATACCGGTGCTCCACCGGGCGCAGGCCCTGGCCGCACTGATGGAAGGCCACCGAGCGGTGGCCGTCGCTGGGGCCAACGGCAAGACGACCACGACCTCGATGCTCACGGTGGCCCTGCAGGGGGTCGGGCTCGACCCGTCGTTCGCGATGGGCGGCGAGCTGGCCAAGCACGGCACCAACGCCCACCACGGCTCCGGTGACGTGTTCATCGCTGAGGCCGACGAGAGTGACGGTTCCTTCATCGTCTACCGGCCCGAGGTGGCAATCGTCACCAATGTGCAGCCGGACCACCTTGACTTCTACCTCAGCTTCAATGTGGTCCAGGCGGCGTACGACGTCTTCGTCTCCACCATCCGCCCGCAGGGCCTGCTCGTGACGTGCGCCGACGACGACGGCGCCGTCGAGCTCGCCCGGCGCGCCCGGGCGACCGGGGTTCGGGTCTTCACCTATGGCTTCGCTCCCGACGCCGACCTGGTGCTCAGCGACCATGTCGACGGACTGAGCTCGACGGTGCGGCTCGCCGACGGGGCGGCGGCCTTCGAGCTCCGGCTCGCCGTCCCTGGCCGACACAACGCTCTCAACGCTGCCGCTGCCTACGCTGCGGCCGTCCATGGGCTGGGGCAACGCCCCGACCGGGTGCTGGCCGGTCTGGCGTCGTTCACGGGAACGCGCCGACGTTTCGAACCCAAGGGCGAGGCCGGCGGGGTCGTCGTCGTCGACGACTACGCCCACAACGCCGGCAAGGTGACCGCGGTGGTCCAGACGGCGGCCGGTCTGGTCAGCGGCACCGGCCGACTCGTTGTCGTGTTCCAACCTCATCTCTACAGCCGCACCCGCGACTTCGCCGAACAGCTCGGCGTGGGCCTGTCGCCGGCTGATGTTGTGCTGGTGATGGATGTCTACGCCGCTCGCGAGGACCCCATGCCCGGGGTGTCGGGCGCCCTCGTGGCCGACGCCGTGGCGAACGCCCGACCCGGGGTGCAGGTGCACTACGTGCCCTCCTGGAGCGAGGTCGCGGCTCGAGCCGCGAGCCGGGTACGTCCCGGCGACCTGCTGCTGACCGTCGGTGCCGGTGATGTCACGATGATCGGGCCCGAAGTGCTTCGGCTGCTGCACGAGGATGTCTCATGATGATCACCCGGCTGCTGACCCGAGACCCGAAGCGCGACACCGACCAGGGCCTTTCGTCGGCGCGTATCCGGTTCGAGAAGCGCGCTGCAGCCGCCCGGCGTCGGCCCCGAGTCATCGCCGGGGTCGCGGTGGCTCTGCTGCTGGTGATGGGCCTGGGGGCCTGGCTCGGCTGGTTCAGCCCGGTCTTCACGGCCGACTCCGTGGTGGTCAAGGGCGCCTCGAAGGCGCAGGCCGCGCAGGTTCGCCGAGCAGCCGCTGTGCCCCTCGGAGGCCCGGTGCTGCGGGTCGACACGGCAGCGGTCACCCGGCGCCTGGAAGCGGACCGCCAATGGGCCGACATCGCGGTCGAGCGCAGTCTTCCGCACACCGTCACGATCACGGTGCGCCCTCGTGAGGCCGCCCTGGCCGTACGTACCTCCTCCGGCAGGGTCGAGGTGGTCGACGGCGAGGGCTTCGTCTTCCGCACGGTTGCCGAACCTCCGCGGGGAGTCCCGCTGGTCACCGCAGGCACGACCGTGGTGACCCGGGCAGGGGTGACGGCGGCCCTTCAGGCCCTCTCGGCGCTCGACCCGGCCATGCGCAAAACCATCTCCGGCGTTACCGTCTCGGCGGCCGACCAGGTGAAGTTCACCTTGAAGGTCAAGGGAGCGCGCAAGACGGTGGTCTGGGGCGGTCCGGGTGATGCGGCCACCAAGGCCAGGCTCGTCACCATCTTGCTCAAGCAGCCCGGTTCCACCGTCGACGTCAGCGTCCCGAGCTCTCCCGTCACGCGCTGACCGCCCCCGGCCCCGGCCATCACGGCAGAGGTGACGAGGGCAGCGGTGAGGGAGAGGGCCCTTCCTTCGGTGCGGTCTGGGGCGTGGTGCTACGCATGGGTCGCAAGGTGTGGTTGGGGTCGGCGGGAGAGCCCTGTCGGTCAGGGGCGACGAAGTGGGATGCCGACACGCCGACCCCCGGGTTGATCGACCCCGTCTGACGTCATACGGTCAGGTCACACGCCGTGACCAAACTGTAACCTTTAGGTTTACCTTTAACGTCAAGCGGTTCGTCTCGGTGGCGGGGAAGGCCACCGACCCACCCGCCGGTACGCCGTACGATCCATGGCGACCCCTCCCATCTCTTGCGCACCACCCAGAACCGTGCACCATCACCGAGGAAGGCCCACTCACGTGGCAGCAGCACCGCAGAACTACTTGGCCGTCATCAAGGTCGTCGGCATCGGCGGTGGCGGTGTCAACGCCATCAACCGGATGATCGACGTCGGCCTCAAGGGCGTCGAGTTCATCGCCATCAACACCGACGCCCAGGCGCTGCTCATGAGCGATGCCGACGTGAAGCTCGACGTGGGCCGCGAGCTCACTCGGGGGCTCGGCGCCGGCGCCGACCCCGAGGTCGGCAAGAAGGCGGCCGAAGACCACGCCGAGGAGATCGAGGAGGTGCTGCGCGGCGCCGACATGGTCTTCGTGACCGCAGGGGAGGGCGGCGGCACCGGCACCGGCGGCGCCCCGGTCGTGGCCCGGATCGCCCGCGACATCGGCGCCCTGACCATCGGCGTCGTGACCCGGCCCTTCACCTTCGAGGGTCGTCGTCGCGCCAACCAGGCAGAATCGGGCATCGGCAGCCTCCGCGAGGAGGTCGACACCCTGATCGTCATCCCGAACGACCGGCTCCTGTCGATCAGCGACCGGAACGTCTCGATGATGGACGCCTTCCGCTCAGCCGACCAGGTTCTCCTCTCGGGAGTCCAGGGCATCACCGACCTCATCACCACACCCGGCCTGATCAACCTTGACTTCGCCGACGTGAAGTCGGTCATGAAGGGCGCCGGTTCGGCGCTCATGGGCATCGGCTCGGCCCGTGGTGAGGACCGCGCCGTGCAGGCGGCCGAGCTGGCCATCAGCTCGCCGCTGCTCGAGGCCTCGATCGACGGCGCCCATGGGGTGCTGCTCTCGGTTCAGGGCGGGTCCGACCTCGGTCTCTTCGAGATCAACGAGGCGGCCAGACTGGTTCAGGAGGCCGCTCACCCGGAGGCCAACATCATCTTCGGCGCCGTGATCGACGACGCCCTGGGCGACGAGGTGCGCGTGACGGTCATCGCGGCCGGGTTCGACGCGGGCGGGCCGACCAAACGCGAAGACGGTCGCGCCCTGGGCCAGGTCATGGGAGGCCGGCCCAGCGCGGCGGCCCAGCGCCCGGCGACTCCGGCCCCGAGCTACCCGGTGGCCACCCCTGCCGCGACCCAGCCGGCCCAGCAGGCCCGCACACCCGAGCCCGCCGAGGCGCCACCAGCCGCGCAGCCGGTCTCGCAGCCTCCGCGTCAGGTCAGCTTCGAAGAGAGTGACGACCTCGACGTTCCCGACTTCCTGAAGTAGGAGCTCGTCCGCCCACTGGTCTGGGCTCGGCCCCGGTTGCCGAGCCCAGACCAGTCCCGCACCCGGCCACCGGATAGGTTGGCCGGGTGTTCTTCTGGCGCTCGGCGGTAGCGACGACCTCCGTCACCACCCCCGCGAGAACGGTCGAGCTGGGCTTCACCGGCCGATCGGCCGGCGCCGGCTCGCCGCCGTTCCTCGGCCTCAACCTCGGCGGGCACGTCGGTGACGACGCGGTCGACGTCGAGACGAACCGAGCGGTCCTTGCCGCGGCGTTCGACGTGCCCCGGCAGCGGCTGCTTTTCTTGAACCAGGTGCACGGCGACCAGGTGGTCGTCGCACGCGGCGCCTGGGCCGAGGATGCGCCGAACGCCGACGCGGTCGTGAGCCGCGAGACCGGGCTCGCTCTCGCGGTGCTCGTCGCCGACTGTGTGCCGGTGCTGCTGTACGACGAAGGCGCCGGGGTCATCGGCGCGGCACACGCCGGGCGACCGGGCCTCATCTCGAAGGTGGTGCTGCGGGTGATCGAGGCGATGCGTGAGCTCGGGGCGAGCCAGATCAGCGCGGCCGTCGGCCCGTCCGTGTGCGGTCGGTGCTACGAGGTGCCGGCCGACCTCGCTGACCGGGCCGCAGCCGTGGCGCCATCCTCTCGTGCTCGCTCCTGGACCGGCACCGACGCGATCGACGTCGCCGCCGGTGTCGTCGAACAGCTGGTGGGCGCCGGTGCTGCGATCACGTGGGTGCCCGGGTGCACGCGTGAGCATGACGACCTCTACTCCTACCGCCGCGACCACGTCACGGGCCGGTTCGCCGGCGTCGTGATGCTCCGAGAGGCAGCATCGACATGACCAGCGCAACACGGCGGGACGAGCTCGCCGGAAACCTCACAGCGGTTCGCGAGCGAGTCGCGCGTGCCTGCGACGCCGTGGGCCGCGATCCCGGCCAGGTGCACCTCATTGTGGTGACCAAGCACTTTCCGGCATCCGACATATTGACCCTGCACGAGCTCGGCGTGCGCGACATCGGTGAGAACCGCGACCAGGAGGCGGCCGGGAAGGTCGCCGACGTGCGAGCTGCGCTGGGCGACAACAGCAGCTCCGTTGCAGAGCCGCTCACCGTTCACTTCATCGGGCAGCTCCAGTCGAACAAGGCGGGTCGCGTGGCCGGCTACGCCGACGCCGTCCACTCCCTCGACCGGGCCAAGGTCATCGACGCCCTCGCTCGCGGGGCCGAGTCGGGCGACCGCCACCTCGACGGGCTGGTGCAGGTGAGCCTCGACGGCGACACCTCCCGCGGTGGGGCACAACGTGAGCAGGTGAGCGAGCTCGCCGACCGCATCGCCGCCCATGACCGGCTCCGTCTGCGCGGGGTGATGGCCGTCGCTCCCGTGGGCGCCGACCCCGCGGTGTGCTTCGCCGATCTGCGTGACATCGCCGACGGCATCCGGGCCAGACACCCAGGGGCCGGCTGGATCTCGGCCGGGATGAGCGCCGACCTGGAGCCGGCGGTGGCAGCCGGGGCAACTCACCTGCGTGTCGGAACCGCAATCCTCGGATCACGGGCACCCCTTCGGTAACGTCACTCGCGACCGCATTTCGAAGTTTCAGACGTTTTTCCTTGGGAGTTGGCCATGGCAGGGGCACTGCGCAAGACGATGGTGTACCTCGGACTCAGCGAGGAGGACCCTCGTCAACAGCGTTACGACGACGGGTACGACGACCACGAGGTCTACGAGGGCACCGACGCCGGCGAGCACACGGCCGCCGTCACTCAGCTACCCATGAAGCGGCCCGTGGCGGCCGTGGTGCGCGACTCCGACGTCGGCGGTCTGAGCCGGATCACGACCATCCACCCCCGCACCTACAACGAGGCCAAGAACATCGGCGAGTGGTTCCGCGACCAGGTGCCGGTCATCATGAACCTCAGTGACATGGACGACGCCGACGCCAAACGGCTGGTCGACTTCGCAGCGGGCCTCGTGTTCGGCCTGCACGGCTCGATCGAGCGGGTCACCTCGAAGGTGTTCCTGCTCTCGCCCGCCCACGTCGAGGTCTCGGCCGATGAGCCCGAGGTTCCCGTTGCGAGCACCCGCAACTTCTTCAACCAGAGCTGACCGCCTCTCGGTCGACCCTTCGTCACAAGGGTCGATGGTGCCTTGTCGGCACGGATCGGCGAGACTGGAGACATGAACGCGTTCTGGACTGTGTACGGGGTGGTGGTCTTCACCTTCTTCATCGCCCTCATCGGTCGCTTCATCATCGACTGGGTACAGGTGCTGGCGCGTTCGTGGAAGCCGAGCGGCGTCGTGCTCGTGATCGCTGAGGCGGTCTACACCGTGACCGATCCGCCGCTGCGAGCCCTCCGCAAGGTGGTGCCGTCCCCCAACCTCGGCGGCGTGCGTCTGGACCTGTCGTTCCTGGTGCTGATGCTGCTCACCTCCGTGGCCCTCAACGTTCCCACCTTCCTGACCTGAGACCGATCTGCGTTGGTTGCTGGACCGGACGTTGGATAACGTGACCCTGATCCATTTCGTCTACCGAGGTGACCCATGGCCCTAACGCCCGAGCAGGTGCTCAACAAGCACTTCCAGCCCACTCAGTTCCGAAAGGGCTACGCAGAGCAGGACGTCGATGACTTCCTCGACGAGATCGTCGCCGAGATGCGCTCGCTGATCGAGCAGCGCGACGACTACCTCAAGCAGCTCAACGACTGCCGGGCCAGCAAGAACCAGCCGGCCGTTCGCGGCTCCGACCCCGCCACGGCGAAGCTGAAGGGCGCGCGCGCCGACGACGAGGCCAAGCTCGGCTCGATCACCGCACGGATCGAAGACGCCGAACGAGCCTTCAAGGCGGCCTCCGACCGGGCGGCCAAGGCCAGCGCCGATGCCGAGAACGCCGAGCGCGACGCCAAGGAGCGCATCGAGCAGGCGTCGGCGCGAGCCGACGCCACAACCGCGTCGGGCGACAGCAGCGCCGACGACCCTGCGCACCACTCGGCCGACGACAGCGCTGCGGCTGACGCGAACGGCACCGACGTAGCGGCCTCCACGGGGATGGCGTCGGCCTCGACCGCCGGCCTCGACGCGTCCGGGGTCATTGCACTGGCCCAGCGACTGCACGACGAGCACGTCGCAGCCGGTGAGGCTCGACGCGACGAGCTGATCAGCGAGGCGCAGAGCCGCCATGCCGCCCTCATCACCGAGGCGCAGCAGCGGCACGACGAGCTGCTGTCGACCGGGCAGGCGAAGTTCGACGAGCTCGCCGGAGCCGGTCAGGCCAAACATGACGAGTCCGCCCGCCAGGCGGAGGAGCTCGCGGCGGCCGCCACGACCGAGCGCGACCAGATGATCGCCGCCGCGACCGCGCAGCGCGACGAGATGATCGCGGCCGCCACGGCGCAGCGCGACGAGATGCTCACCGAGTCGCGTGAACGCGCCACGGGCATGGTGGCCGAGGCGCAGCAGAAGAAGACCGCCGTGCTCGAGGACCTCGACCAGCGCAAGAGCCTGCTCGACCGCACCATCGAGGAGCTGCGCGGCTTCGAGCGGAACTACCGCAGCAACCTGAAGTCCTACATCGAGGGCCAGCTGCACGACCTCGGCAAGAGCGGGCAGGAGCCGGCCACGCCGACCGAGCACGCTGACGCAGTGCCCGAGAACGCGCAGCACGGCTGATCCGCTGCGCCACCAGCACGAGTGCTGCAACGATGAAGGGTCGCCCGGACGCGTCCGGCGACCCTTCATCGTGCGGGTGAGCGGCCGCCCCTCGAAGTGCGACCACAGCCACGCCGCGCCACGCTGGTGTCGTGTTTGTGGTCTGGACAGCGGGGCCTTAGTGTCAGGCCCACTTGTGGGGTGTCGATGGCATGAGCCACGGAGGGTGAGATGGCGGCGAAGAAGACAGCGGCGGGCAAGGCCGTAGTAAAGCAGGCCGTCGCATCCCGAGGCGGCGGCTCATCGACCACGACCCGGAAGGCCGTCACCACCGCGACGAAGACAGCGCCGGCCAAGAGGACAGCGCCGGCCAAGAAGGCAGCGCCGGCCAAGAAGGCAGCGCCGGCCAAGAAGACAGCGCCGGCCAAGAAGACAGCGCCGGCCAAGAAGACAGCGCCCCCATCTCAGCGCACCAAGGGCAGTACGGCCGCACCGGCCAGCACCAGCACCAGCACCCGCACCAGGGCGGCCAAGGCGAGCACCGCCACGGCGCCCCCGGTCAGGACAACCGCGGTGAGAGCCGCAGCGAAGAAGGCATCCGTGACGCAGGCCAGGCCGACGAAGCGAACGTCGGCGAAGACCACGACCGAAGCGAAGGCCTCGGTGGGCAAGCTCACCGAGCGTCTCCGGGTCAAGGACGACGAGAGCCCGTGGAGCGCTGACGAGATCACCGAGATGCGCGGCATCCTCGTGGAGGAGATCGACAACCACCGCGAGGAGGTGCGGCTGGCCGAGGAAGAGCTCGACCTTCTGCTGCGCGACTCAGGTGACGGAGCGGGCGACGACCAGGCCGACGCCGGGTCGATGACGGCCGAGCGCGTGCACGAGATCGCGCTGGCCAACAACGCTCGGGCCTCGCTCGACCAGGCCGAGCACGCACTGGAGCAGCTCGACGCCGGAACCTACGGCATCTGCGAGAACTGCGGCAACCCGATCGGCAAGCTTCGACTCCAGGCCCGTCCGCGTGCGACCCTGTGCATGTCATGCCAAGCAAAACAGGATCGCCACTGAACCCCGACGGCACTTCGTCGACGCCGGAGACGGCCGCACCGGGCTCCCGGCGTCGTGCCCTCTTCCTACTCCTCGTCGTGGTGGCGGTGCTGGCCTATGCCACCGACCAGGTGTCCAAGGCCATCGCGCTCGACCGGCTCGCTGACGGTCAGCCGCGGCCGTTCATCGGCGAGTTCATCCGGTTCAAGCTGATCGGAAACCCCGGTGCTGCGCTGTCCCTGGGCGCCTCCAACACGTGGGTCATGACCGCCATCGCCCTGGGGGTGCTCGTCGCCATCGTGTTCGTCGCGAAGGGCCTGGGCTCCCGCGCGTGGGCGATCGCCCTCGGGCTGCTGCTCGGCAGCGCTGTCGGCAACCTCACCGACCGGTTCGTCCGTCCGCCCGGCGGCGGATCTGGCCACGTCGTCGACTTCATCGACTACAACCGCTGGTTCATCGGCAACGTGGCCGACATCTGGATCGTCAGCGCGGCCTGTCTCATCGTGCTGCTCGCCCTGCTCGGGATCGGTGTCGACGGTCATCGGGATGGTCATCGGGACGGTGACAGCGGCGGCGGCCGTTCTGAGCGCGCCGACCGCCCTGACGATGCCGCCGCCGAGAGCGAGAGCGGCGACCAAACGCAGAACGAGAGAAGCGATGTCTGAGGTTCGAACCGTGCTGGTGCCCGACGGCCTCGAGGGCGAACGGGTCGACGCGGGGGTGGCCCGTCTCTTCGGGCTCTCCCGCACCAAGGCGGCCGACCTGGCCGCGCAGGGCCACGTGATCCAGAACGGCGCGTCGGTCGGCAAGTCCGAACGCCTGCTGGCCGGCTCGATGCTCGAGGTGTCGTTGCCGAGCGTCGCCGCGAGCCCCAGCCTCGCGGTCATCGCCTCTCCCGTGCCGGGCATGACGATCGTGCACGACGACGACGACCTCGTGGTGGTTGACAAGCCGGTCGGGGTGGCCGCCCACCCCAGTGTCGGCTGGGTCGGGCCTGACGTGGTCTCCGGGCTGGCCGCCGCCGGCTACCGCATCTCCACCTCTGGTGCTCCCGAGCGTCAAGGCATCGTCAGCCGGCTCGACGTCGGCACGTCCGGCCTGATGGTGGTGGCCAAGAGCGAGGTCGCCTACTCGCGTCTCAAGCAGGCCTTCCGCAGCCGTACGGTCGACAAGACCTACCACGCGCTCGTGCAAGGACTGCCAGACCCCGTCGTCGGCACCATCGACGCCCCCATCGGGCGTCATCCCGGCCACGAGTACAAGTTCGCAGTCATGAAGAGCGGCAAGCCCTCGGTCACCCACTACGAGGTGATCGAGGCCTTCCGGCATGCCAGCCTGCTCAACGTTCACCTCGAGACGGGTCGCACCCACCAGATCCGCGTGCACTTCGCCGCCCTGCACCACCCGTGCTGTGGCGACACGATGTACGGGGCAGACCCCACCCTTGCGGCGCGGTTGAAGCTCGACCGACAGTGGCTGCACGCGGTCGGGCTCGGGTTCGAGCACCCCGACACCGGCCAGTACGTGCACTTCGAGAGCCCGTACCCCGACGACCTCCAGCGGGCGCTCGACATCGTCGCGACCTTCTAGCACCTCATCCTCAACCAGAGCCTGAGACTCTGCCCCTCCCCGTCGGGTGGCCAGTTCCGTACGGTGGTGCGGCATCGGGCCGGCTGCCGAACGACACCCCTTGGCGACACGCCGAGGGGTGTCTGCGAGCAGGCTTAGACTCGTCCACGATGTCGACCCAACCCGCCCCGCCAGCACACCGAAACTTCGCGCACCTGCACGTGCACACGGAGTACTCGATGCTTGACGGTGCCGCGCGCATCGGTGACCTCTTCGCCGAGGCCGCGCGGATGGGGATGCCGGCGCTCGCGACCACCGACCACGGGTACGTGTTCGGGGCCTACGAGTTCTGGAAGAAGTCGCAGGGCACCGGGGTCAAGCCGATCATCGGGGTCGAGGCGTACATCACGCCGGGCACGCACCGCAGCGACCGCACCAAGATCAGCTGGGGCAACGGCGGCCGCGACGACATCTCGGGCAGCGGCTCCTACACCCACATGACGATGCTCGCCCAGAACAACGAGGGTATGCACAACCTCTTCCGCATGAGCTCGATCGCCTCCCTCGATCAGGTCTACACGAAGTGGCCGCGCATCGACCGCGAGCTGATGAGCACCTACGGCAAGGGCCTGATCGTCACGACCGGCTGCCCGAGCAGCGAGATCCAGACCCGGCTGCGCTTCGGCCAGTACGCCGAGGCTCGTCAGGCGGCCTCTGACCTGCGTGACCTCTTCGGCGAAGAGAACGTCTTCTGCGAGCTGATGGACCACGGGCTCGAGATCGAGCGCCGGGTGCAGAAAGACCTCATCCGCCTGGCTCGCGACCTGAAGCTGCCGCTGGTGGCCACCAACGACCTGCACTACACCCGGGCCGAAGACGCCAAGGCCCACGCCGCCCTGCTCTGCGTGCAGTCGGGCTCGACCCTGATGGACCCGGGCCGGTTCAAGTTCGACTCCGACGAGTTCTACCTCAAGTCGGCCGACGAGATGCGTCACGTATGGCGCGAGCTGCCCGAGGCGTGCGACAACACGCTGCTCATCGCCGAGCGGTGCGAGGTGTCCTTCACCGAAGACGAAGGCCGTTACATGCCGCGCTTCCCCTGCCCCGAGGGCGAGAGCGAGACCTCGTGGTTCATCAAGGAGGTCCAGGCCGGGCTGGCCCGCCGCTTTCCCGAGGGGGTGCCCTCCTACGCGCACAAGCAGGCCGCGTTCGAGCAGGACGTCATCGTCTCGAAGGGCTACGCGGGCTACTTCCTCGTCGTGGCCGACTTCATCAACTGGGCCAAGCGCAACGGCATCCGCGTCGGTCCTGGGCGTGGGTCGGGCGCCGGCTCGATGTGTGCCTACGCGATGGGCATCACCGACCTCGACCCGGTGCCGCACGGCCTCATCTTCGAGCGCTTCCTCAACCCCGAGCGGCCCTCGCTGCCCGACTTCGACGTCGACTTCGACGAGCGCCGGCGCGGTGAGGTGATCCGCTACGTCACCGAGAAGTACGGCGAGGAGCGCGTCGCGCAGATCGTCACCTACGGCACCATCAAGGCCAAGCAGGCGGTCAAGGACGCCAGCCGCGTGCTGGGCCACCCGTTCGCGATGGGCGAGAAGCTGACCAAGGCGATGCCGCCGGCGATCATGGGCAAGGACATCCCGCTCACCGGCATCTTCGACCCCCAGCACAAGCGCTACAACGAGGCCGCCGACTTCCGGATGGTGGCGAGCGAGGACCCTGCGGCCAAGGAGGTCGTGGCGACCGCGCTCGGGCTCGAGGGCCTGAAACGCCAGTGGGGGGTGCACGCGGCCGGCGTCATCATGAGCAGTGAGCCGCTCGTCGACGTCATCCCCATCATGCGGCGGCTGCAGGACGGTCAGATCATCACCCAGTTCGACTACCCCAGCTGTGAGGCGCTCGGGCTGGTCAAGATGGACTTCCTCGGCCTGCGCAACCTGACGATCCTCGACGACGCGCTCGAGAACATCACCCTCAACCGTGACGAGGTCATCGACCTCGACGCCCTCTCGAAGGACATGACCGACCCGGCCACCTTCGCGCTGCTCGGCCGTGGCGACACCCTCGGGGTCTTCCAGCTCGACGGCGGCGGCATGCGCTCGCTGCTGCGCCTCATGCAGCCCGACAGCTTCGAGGACATCTCGGCCGCGCTCGCGCTCTACCGCCCGGGGCCGATGGGCGTCAACGCCCATACGAACTTCGCCCTGCGCAAGAACGGCCGGCAAGAGCTCACGCCGCTCGACCCACAGCTCGAGGGCAAGCTGCAGCCCGAGATGATCGCGGCGCTCGAGCCTATCCTCGGCACGACCTACGGCCTGGTGATCTACCAGGAGCAGGTGATGGAGATCGCGCAGAAGCTGGCCGGCTACACCCTGGGCACCGCCGACCTGCTCCGCCGGGCCATGGGCAAGAAGAAGAAGGAGGTGCTCGACGCCGAGTACGGCACCTTCGCCGGCGGCATGAAGGACCAGGGCTTCAACGAGGCGTCCATCGCCGCGCTCTGGGGCGTGCTGGTGCCCTTCTCCGACTACGCGTTCAACAAGGCGCACACGGCGGCCTACGGCCTCGTCTCCTACTGGACCGCCTACCTCAAGGCCAACTACCCGGCCGAGTACATGGCCGCGCTGCTGACGAGCGTGCGCGACGACAAGGACAAGTCGGCGCTCTACCTCAACGAGTGTCGGCACATGGGCATCAAGGTGCTGCCGCCCGACGTCAACTCCTCGATCGCGAACTTCGCCGCCGTCGGCACCGACATCCGGTTCGGTCTCGCGGCCATCCGCAACGTCGGGCTGCCCGTCGTCGAGGCCATCGTGCGCTCGCGCGACGAGAAGGGCGCCTTCGCCTCGTTCAAGGACTTCCTCTCGAAGGTGCCGGCCGTGGTGTGCAACAAGCGCACCATCGAGTCGCTCATCAAGGGTGGTGCCTTCGACTCTCTCGGTGAGAGCCGTCGCGGCCAGGTCGAGGTGCACGAGCGCTACATCGAGGCTCTCGTCGAGGTGAAGAAGCAGGAGGCCATCGGCCAGGACAGCCTCTTCGGCGCCCTGATGGGCGACGACGGCACCGGCCCCGGCGCCGACGCCTTCGACGGACTGCCCCCGGTGCCGACGATGGAGTGGGACAAGGCGGCGCTGCTCAGCTTCGAGCGCGAGATGCTCGGGCTCTACGTGTCCGACCACCCCCTCTTCGGCATCGAGCACATCCTCGCCACGCACGCCGACACCCCGATCGCGGCGCTCATGGGCGAGGAGGGCAAGCCCGACGGCACCCCCGTGACGGTGGCCGGCCTGATCACCAGCCTGCAGCTGAAGCGCACGAAGAAGGGTGACCTGTGGGCCATCGCCACCGTCGAGGACCTCGACGGCGCCATCGAGTGCCTCTTCTTCCCGTCGGCCTACATGACCTACTCGACGATGCTCGCCCAAGACACCGTCTGCGCCGTCAAGGGCCGGGTCAGCGCCCGCGACGACTCGATCTCGATCTTCGCCCAAGAGCTGACGATCCCCGACATCAGGGAGGGGCCGCGCGGCCCGGTCGTGCTGACCCTGCCGCTGGCCCAGGTCACCACGGCACGCGCCGAGCGTCTCAAGGACATCCTGCGCGAGCACCCAGGAGCCACCGAGGTGCAGCTCAAGCTGGTGCAGCCGGGCCGGTCGGTGCTCATGTCGTTGGGCGACACCCACCGGGTCACTGCTACGTCGGCCCTCTTCGGCGACCTCAAGGCGCAGTTCGGCCCCGCCGTTCTCGGCTGACCTCGGCTGAGACGGTGGGGTGACGCTCATGACGAGCCCGGATGCTGCAGAGCGGGTCTCGCTGTGAAGTCGCCCGACCGCCGACGGTTGCGTCGGGCCCGAATGGCCGCGCTGGGCTTGAGCCCGCCTCTCGGCACCGGGTCGGGGCCGGCATCCGCGCTGTCGGTGGTTCGCGAGCTCGGCGCAGTGCAGGCACAGGACTACGGCTCGGGAACATGGTCGCTCGGGGTGCGGTCGGGGTTGACGCTGGCGAAGGTGGAGCAGGCTGTGACCGACCGCGAGATCGTGCGCACCTGGCCGATGCGCGGCACCATCCACTGGGTGGCCGCGGCCGACGCCCGCTGGATGTGTCAGCTGCTCGCTGCCGCCCGCATCCGTTCGCTCGCGGGACGCTACCGGCAGCTCGGCATCACCGACCACGACATCGCGGGGGCGAGGGAGCTCTTCGAGAGCCACCTCGTCGCGCCGATGAGCCGCCCCGATGTCATTGCCCTGCTCGCCGCACACGGCATCGACCCGAGCGACCAGCGGGCCTACCACCTGGTGGGCCACCACTGCATGACCGGCCTGCTCTGCCAGGGGCCGCTCGTCGGCAGGCAACCGAGCTTCGTGCTCGTCGACGCCTGGGTGCCGCACTCGCTCGCCCCCAGCCGAGAGGAGGCGATGGCGACCGTCGTCGAACGCTACGTGCGCGGGCACGGCCCGGTCACCGAGCAGGATGTCGCGGGCTGGCTGCTGCAACCGCTGGGGTTCACCCGCGAGGCGCTCGCCCTGATCGAGGCGCGTCTCGAGCGAGAGGAGGTCGACGGCCAGGTCTGGCTGACCCACGTCGATGCGCCGGCAGTCGCGGCGCCGACCGGGGTGCACCTGCTGCCCCAGTGGGACGAGTTTCTGCTCGGCTACAAGTCGCGCGAGCTGGCTCTGCCGTCCGAGCACGTGGCGAAGGTCGTGCCCGGGCGCAACATGGTGTTCCAACCCACGCTCGTCGTCGACGGAGTGGTGGCCGGCACCTGGCACCGCACCCCGCGCGGGTCGCACGTGGCCGTCGAGGTCAGGCCCTTCGCGCCCCTGAGCGCGGCGCGGCGCGGCGAGATCGAGCACGCGGCGGCTGGCTACGGCCGGTTCCTGGGCTGCGAGGTAGAGGTCGATATAGGGACCGCGGTCACCGACGGCGCGGTGGTCTGACGTGGCCCGGGGCGGCATCCCCGCGTCGCCGTTGCCTCCACGGCACGGCGTCGACGCCCAACGCTTTCGGATGCCGCAGGGTGGCCCGTGGTTGACCCTGCGAGACCACCTCGTTGAGCGGCTTTCAGCCGGGTTGTCGGCCGACGAGGTCGACGCGATGCTGACGTTCGGCGAGTTCGTCGACGCCACAGGTGAACCCGTGCGTGTCGACGCTCCCTTCGTGCCGCGCTCGGTGGTGTGGGCGCACCGCGATCTTCCGGTGGAGGTGCCGCTGCCGTTCGAGCTTGACGTGCGCCACCGTGACGAACGGCTGGTCGTCGTAGACAAGCCGCACTTCATGGCGACCATGCCGCGAGGCGCCCACGTCGTGAACAGTGCCCTGGCGCGCGTGAGGGTCGTCACCGGCATCCCCGGTCTGGCGCCGGCGCATCGTCTCGACCGCCCTACCGCGGGGGTGCTGCTCTTCACGACCGAGCAACGGTGGCGTGGCGCTTACCAGACCTTGTTCGCCCAGGGTTTGGTGCACAAGGAGTACCTGGCCGTGGCGCCGGTTCGACCCGACCTCGAGCTGCCGGTCGTGCGGCGCACCCGTCTGGCCAAGAAGCACGGGGTGCACCAGGCGCGCGAGGTGCCAGGTGACGCGAACGCCGAGACGGTCATCGAGCTGGTTGAGCGTCGCGGAGGGCGGGGACTCTACCGGTTGACGCCGCGCACCGGCCGCACCCACCAGCTGCGCTGCCAGCTGAACGGCCTCGGCATCGCGATCGAGGGCGACTCGCTCTACCCGCGAGAGGTCAAGGTGGCCGCCACTGACTTCAGCCGCCCGCTGCAGCTGCTGGC
>JBBSTU010000009.1:0-37645 GCA_038235595.1 Actinomycetales bacterium
CAGGATCGGTAGGAACGTGGGGATCGTGGAGACCGGTTCGAGCAGGGCCCGCGCGTCGGCGACGGCTTGGGCGATGGTCTCGTGGGAGAAGACGCCGTCGTAGGAGTAGGCCAGGTCCTCGACCAGGCCCTGGTACGGGTCCGTGGACGGGTCTTCGGGTGCCGTGTGTGGCATGGGTGCTCCTGCTGCTGTGTGAAGGTGGCGGTTCAGCTCGTGGTGGGGTTTCAGGAGCACCCGGGGACCGCGGCGCTCGTCATGGGCGCTGGTGCGCCGTGTTCTGGTGGGTGTCATGGGTGGGGCTGGTAGCGCTGGTGAAGTGGCGGCGCAGGGCGAGGCTGACGTAGACCAGCCCGACCAGGGCCGGCACCTCGATCAGGGGTCCGACGACGCCGGCGAGGGCTTGGCCGGAGGTGGCGCCGTAGGTGGCGATGGCGACGGCGATGGCCAGCTCGAAGTTGTTGCCCGCAGCAGTGAACGCCAGCGTCGTGGTGCGGGCGTAGCCCAGGCGCAGGCCGGCACCGAGGGCGAACCCGCCACCCCACATGAGCGCGAAGTAGACCAGCAGCGGCAGTGCGATTCGGGCCACGTCCCAGGGCCGGGAGGTGATCGCCTCGCCTTGGAGGGCGAAGAGGATCACGATGGTGAACAGCAGCCCGTAGAGGGCCCACGGTCCGATCCGGGGCAGGAACGTTGCTTCGTACCAGTCGCGTCCGCGGGCTGCTTCCCCGAAGCGGCGGGTCAGGTAGCCGGCCAGCAGGGGCACGCCGAGAAAGATCAGCACGGACCGGGCGATGGCCCAGGTCGAGGTGTCGAGCCCGGCTTGTTGCAGGCCGAGCCAGCCCGGCAGGACCGAGAGGTAGAACCAGCCCAGGCCGGCGAACGCGATGACCTGGAAGACGGAGTTGATCGCGACGAGCACGGCGGCCGCATCCCGGTCACCGCACGCCAGGTCGTTCCAGATGATGACCATCGCGATGCAGCGGGCCAGGCCCACGATGATCAGCCCGGTGCGGTAGGCAGGCAGGTCGGGCAGGAAGGTCCAGGCGAGGGTGAACATCAGCGCCGGGCCGATCACCCAGTTCAGCAGCAGCGAGGACCCGAGCAGGCGCCGGTCGCCGGTGACCGCGCCGAGGCGGTCGTAGCGGACCTTGGCCAGCACCGGGTACATCATGACCAGCAGCCCGAGCGCGATCGGCAGGGATACCCCGTCGACCTGCACCGCGGCTAGGCCCTCGCCGAGGCCGGGGACGACCCGTCCCAGCAGCAGGCCGGCGACCATGGCCATCCCGATCCAGACCGGCAGCAACCGGTCCAGCCGGGTCAGCTGCGCCATCACCGGCGCCTCGAGCGTGTCGCTCACCAGGTCGGCCCAGCGACGAACCCCGGGTGGGGCTCTGTTCCGTGCTCGGTGGGCGTGGTGAGGGGTTTGGTGGCGCGCACGATGGCCGAGTGCATCCCTGGTGCGGCTTCGTGGGTGAAGTCCACGGTGGCCGCGATGAACCCGACCTCGGCGAGGCCCTCCAGGTACTCGGTTCGGGACAGGGCACCAGCGATGCACCCCACGTACGAGCCGCGCTGCGCACGGTCGGCGGGAGTGAGGTGGTCCTCGGCGACGACGTCGGAGATCCCGATCCTCCCAGCCGGGGTCAGCACGCGGAACATCTCCGCGAGAACGGCCGGCTTGTCGGTGGAGAGGTTGACCACGCAGTTGGAGATCACCACATCGACCGCCCCATCAGGCAACGGCACGTCCTCAATGGTGCCCTTCAAAAACTGCACGTTCGTGGCGCCGGCCTTGGCCCGGTTGGCCTCCGCGAGATCCAGCATCTCCTGGGTCATGTCGACCCCGTAGGCGAACCCGGTCGGACCGACCCGCCGCGCGGAGAGCAGCACGTCGATCCCGCCACCAGAGCCCAGGTCCAGGACCCGCTCACCCGCCTGCAGGGCCGCGACCGCGATCGGGTTCCCGCAGCCCAGGCTCGCTGCCAACGCTTCGGCCGGGACCTCACCCTGCTCCTGCGTTCCGTACAAGCCTGCACCGAACGCCTCATCCACCACCCCGGAGACCACGGCGAAACCGCCTGTGGTGCACCACGACTCACCACACCTCGCCTCCCGACCGGCGTGCTGCTCGGTGTGCTCGGTGTGCTCGGTGTGCTCGGTGGCGGACTGGATGGGCGTGCAGCAGCCGGAGGTCACCACGGCCAACGGGTTCGGCCCGCCAGCGGTGACCGAAGCAGCCGCCTGCGCGTATCGGGCCCGCACCTGCTCCTGCAGTTCGCCCCGATCATGAAGATGGCTGTTGGTGCTCATCACCACTCCTTGCATCGATAGAAGTCAATGTGTTGAGGGTGACATCAAGCATCGACGGTTGTCAATGCGTGTGGGAGGATCGGTTCCATGACCCCGACACGACCCCACCCGTGAGCAGCACCACAGCACCCGCGAGCACCAGACTGGTGCTGCCGGTGCTGGGTCAGGAGTGCGGCTCGAGCGTCACCGAGGGCGTCCTCGGCCAGGCCGAGGCCGAACGGCTGGCCCGGTCCTTCAAAGCACTCGGGGACCCGACCCGGGTCCGGCTGCTGTCGCTGATCGCCGCCAGCCAGGGCGGGGAGGCGTGTATCTGTGACATGACCGAGGTCGTGGGCCTGTCCCAGCCGACCGTGAGCCATCACATGCGCCAGCTCGTCGACGCTGGGCTCGTCACCCGTGAGCAGCGCGGGAAGTGGGCCTACTACGCCATCGTCAGCGACGCCCTCAACGCCCTCGGCGGTTCGCTCACCACGCCCAGCTGAACGCGCACCTGGCTCCACTCGAGCGAAACGGTGGTCAGCGCCTTCGGCCCACGTCCGATCAATGGTTGCCATGAGCCCGGACGCGATTGAAGCGCGGCGGCCCCGTCAGCTGGCTGCTTGTTGGCGGGCGTGGGCCAGGCGGTAGGAGTGGGTGCCGGTTTCAATGATGGTCCCGTTGACGGTGAGCCGGTCCACGATCGCAGCGCAGAGGCGGGGGTCGGTGAAGGTTTTGGTCCACCCGGAGAACGACTCGTTGGACGCGATCGCGATGCTGTTCTTCTCTTCGCGTTCGGTCAACACCTGGAAGAGCATTTCGGCGCCGCGCCGGTCCAGTTCCATGTAGCCCAGCTCGTCGACCTATGCGGACATCCGCATAGGTCGATGATATTGGCCCGCTCCCGGTGGCCCACGACGCCGACGAAGGCCTGTACCGCCTGGTCGATGCCGCGTACGAGAAACGCTCCATCGCGATCAGCTCGAACCTGCACCCGGCCGCGTTCGATGAGCTGATGCCCAAGACCCTCGCGACCGCGACCGGCTCCTGCACCACGCCCACGTGTGTCAGACCACCGGCGAGAGCGCGCGACTGTCCCAAGCCCTGTCCGGCCAAGGAGTGAGCCCCTTGAGCTGAGCACCCGCCCCGATGGTCAGCGCTGGGCAGATCCCATGGCCATCACCGGGCAGAGTTCGTGACCGTCACCGGGCAGGTTTCACGACCGCCCCTGGGCAAAAACCAATGGCCCTTGACACCAGCGGGCCTTCGACGGCTCGGGCATCGACGTCTCGTGGTTCACCGCCGTCACCGACTTCGCCCGGCACACCACGTGGCTCAACAGCACGGCCGAAGCCTGGACCAATTACGGGCTCGGCGTCTTCGCCGCCGCCACGGTAGCTGCGCTGTACCTGGTCAACCGTAAGCTCTGCGCGATCGCCGCCCTGTTTGCCCTGATCGAGAGCGCCACCCGCGTCTACGTCGGCGCGCACTACCCTCACGACGTCGCCGGCTCACTCCTGGTCGGCCTCCTCGTCGCCTTCGCTGTCAGCGCCGTCCTGCAACGCCTGGCCGCCGGACGCGTCGAAACCTTGCGGACCGGACGACTGCGCCCCCTCCTCGCCACGAGCTGACAACCGCCCACCCGCGTACGCCGAAGTGCCGCGTGCCTACCGTCCGGCCCGTATGACGACCACTACGTCGACACCGATCGCGCCGCGAAACGTCCGGACATCAGATCCGGACGTTATCGATGGCAACTCGAACGCTCCTGAGGGCACACTTCCAGGATCATCGCAGGGCTGGATGAGTCGTCGTGTGCCAGGCCGGTCAGCCCGGCAAGGAGCACCACCCGGGCAGCAGAACGACACTCCGACCACGGTCTCGACCCTGGTCAGTCTCACTCGCCCGGGGGGCACGCATTCGTCTGGTAGGAGATCTCCCCGGGTGGTGTACCCGGGGAGATCTTCTCCGTGGACGACTGAGACGAGTCGGCGGTCGGTGCGGGTCAAGGGCGCTGCACGGTGATAGTGGTTGCGTTGCTGTCACCATCGGGGTCGCTGTTGGCGCTCGCCGCGTACGTTGACGAGGCCGTGGCGACGTTGGTCACCGTGAACACCGTCGACCTGGTGGACCCGCTGAGGGAGAAGCCGCCCAGCGTGCAGGTACCGTTCGTCGCCGTGACGCAGGTCAGCGTCCCTTTGTGGCTGGTGAAGGTGCCACCGACGGTTGCACCTGCGAGGGCTCTCCCGGTTGAGTCCAGCACCATGGCGGTCACCCTTGGTTGCCACTTTCTCAGCGACGAAGCGACGGTCGCATTGTCCAGGTCCCCGATGTGGTGGGTCGCCGGTGGCGGGATGGACGTGGACGTCGGAGTGAAGATGGCGGCCTGGTTCTGGAGCACGACGTAAGACGAGTCGTAGTTCCTGTCGCTGTACCCGCCCGCGGCCAGGACCGTTCCGTTGGCCAGGGGGGTGAGCGTGGCGTGGTCAGAGTTTCGACCGGGCACCTCGGCCCAGGTGCGGGCCGTTGGACTGTAGACGTAGTCGACGTCAGCGTTGCTGCTACCGCCGGTGGCCAGGATCGAACCGTTCGGGAGTGAGACGAGCACGTCGCCGCCGTACAGGGTGCCGGCGTCGATGGTCCATCTGCCGGTGGTCGGGTCGACCTCCATGACCGTGCCGGCGCTGGCGGGGAACCAGAGGTAGTTCAAGACGCCGCCACCGAGCATGACGTTGCCGTTGGGCAGGGCCGCAACGGTGACGTTGCGGTCGCCGGGATTCACCGGTGGAACGGGCAGGGTCGTCCAGGTGTCGGTGGCCCAGTGGTATACCGATGGCCCCGTCATCGGCGCGCCTGGCATGCAGCAGGAGTACTGCATGGCCCTGAGGGTCACGATGTCACCGCTGACCAGCATGGTCGTGTCGTTGTTCGACGGCCTGGTCATGGCAGGCGCCGTGCCCAGGGCCCGCCAGGTGCGGTTGGCCGGGTTGTACTCGGCGGCTGAGTCGCCCAGCACGAAGATGTGACCGTTGGGCAGCATCGCGGCGAAGGTGGTGCTGTAGCTGGGCGCCGGCATCTGCGGGCCCACGGTCCAGACGTTGGTGGTCGGGTTGTACAGCTCGGTGGCAGTGCCCGCGCCCCCCGCGACGAGAACCGTGCCATCGGCCAGGGTCACGGCGGCGGCGTCGGCCACGGCAACGGGCATGTCGGCAGCGGCCTGCCAGGTGCCGGTGCCAGGGTCGTACACCTCGCTACTGGACAGCACGGCTTTGCTCGACACCCCTCCGGCGACGAGGACCCGCCCGTCGGCGAGGCGGGTGGCCGTGTGGCGCGCGCGAGCAGTGCTCAACGGAGCGGTCGCCGCCCAACCGCTGGTGGTCGTGGTGGGCGCTGACGTGCTCATGGGCCCGACGAGCTGAAGATCGGCTCTGGCAGGCGCTGCCACGCTCGCTCCTGCGGGCGAGGCGGCGACGAGGGCCGTCGCGACCATGGCGCCCGCGGCCACGAGCACGCCGGCACAGCGGGTGAGGACGCGAGCGCGGCGGCGACCGTGCCCGGTCACCGGGCTGCCTCGTTGGATGGTGGCTTGAACGGACATGGCGTGCCCTTCGGTCTGGTCAGGAGCGGACCGGGCCGTGAGGGCCCCTTCGTCTCTAACGTCAATAGATGTGTCTCTTAGATTGACGTCCTGCCAGACTTCTGTCAATGCATCTTGCTTATAGAGATTCCGTCCTCGCTCAACGCCGCACGGACGTGCCCGTGAGCAGGCACAGCCCAGCGATCAGGAGCCGAGGTGGGGGAACCAGATCGGGATCTCGCGAGCCGCCGACTCAGGCGAGTCAGACCCGTGCACGATGTTCTCCTGAACCTTCAGGCCCCAGTCGCGGCCAAGGTCGCCCCGGATGCTGCCGGGTGCCGCGTCGGTGGGGTTCGTGGCCCCCGCCAGACTGCGGAAGCCCTTGATGGAGTCGTGGCCCTCGATCACCACGGCCGTGACCGGGCCCGAGCTCATGAACTCCACGAGCGGCTCATAGAACGGTTTACCCTCGTGCTCGGCGTAGTGCGCGGCGAGGGCCTCAAGCGTCGGGGTGAGCACGTCAAGTGCCACCAGCGTGTAGCCCTTCGCCTCGATGCGGCGCAGCACCTCACCGGTGAGACCACGGCGGTAGCCGTCGGGCTTGACGAGGACGAGAGAGCGTTCGGTGGTCACCCGGTCACCCTATCGGCCGTCCGGAGCCATCTGGTTCGGCGGCCCGGCTGGGCCCGTCCGCGCCGGCCGCCGCTGCCCTTCGCGCGTCCAGTCGGTCGACCTTGTCGCCCTGCACCAAGCAGCCGACCCAGAGAGCCAGAAAGATCAGCCACACGAAGAACATCATCGGCACGACGAGAGCGCTGAGCAGGGTCAGCCCCTGGATCGCCCAGCCGAACGTGACCCCCCAGGGCCGGCGCATCGAGCCGGCCGCCAGCACACAGAGCACCGCCAGACCACAGCCGACCACCAGGTAGGTGGTGCCGCGTCCCTCACCACCGCCGGATGCCGTCACCGCCCGCGCCACCAGGGCTCCGAGGAACAGGCAGACCGACTGGCCGGCCAGCACCGTGGCCAGCATCCGATAGGTGAACTTGCCCGTGATGCCGTGGAAGACCAGGCCCCGCATACGATCCCCGCTCAGTAGTTCTGGGTCGTGTCCCACGACCGGATGATGGCCTGCGCCTCGCTCGAGCTGGCGCCGGTCGCCTCCGCGTACAGCCGCATGGCGTCATCGCGGCGGTCACCCGCAACCAGCTCGCTGATGCGCATTCTGGCCTCACCGGTAAGGCGCCCCTCGGTCCACGACGAGGCCGCGTCGCGCACTCCCGGGCCGACACCCGGCACGAACCAGCTGTCGATGGTCTTCTTCGCGTCGGCCAGGGGCACCCCCGTGGCGTCGCGATAGAGCTTGATGGCGTTGATCTTGTGCCCCGCCGAGATCTCACGGCTCACCTCGGCGCGCACGACCTCCGTCAGGCCGCTGCGGGTTCGCTCGCTGTCGCGGCGGCCGACGATGCGCCCGTAGAGCACCACGCCGGCTGCGACGAGGGCGAGAATCAGAACGAGCTTGACGATGGGGGGCACGCTCTCAGCCTACGGCTACACGTCGGTGCGGCCGAGCAGCATCCGCACCTCACCGGCCGTGATGACCGAGCCCGTCGCCACGACCCCTCCCCCCATGCCGTTCTCCTCGGCCAGGGTGACGGCCTGTTCGAGGGCGTCGGGCAGGTCGCGCACGACGGTGACGCGTGACTCACCGAACAGCTCGGTCGCCAGCTCGCCCAGGCGATCGGGAGACATGGCCCGCGGAGAGCTGCTGCGTGTCACGACGATGTGGTCGAAGGCAGGCTCTAGCACTTCGAGGATGCCGGCAGCATCCTTGTCGGCGACGATCCCCACCAGCCCGACGGTCGTGGTGAAGGCGAAAGACTCCTCCAGGGCTGCCACCAGAGAATGAGCGCCGTGCGGGTTGTGGGCGGCGTCGACGAGCACGGTGGGGCTCCGGCGCACGATCTCCAGGCGTCCGGGCGAGCTCATGGCCTCACACGCCGTGCGCAGCACGTCGTGGTCGAGCGCCTGGGCCCCGCCACCGAGGAAGGCCTCGGCCGCGGCCACCGCGGCCGCCAGGTTGTGGGCCTGGTGGGCCCCGAACAGGGGCAGGAACAGATCGGGATACTCGGCCGCCAGGCCGCGCAGCGAAACCAGCTGACCGCCGATACCGGGCTCGCGGGCGAGCACGCCGAAGTCCTGCTCCTCGAACACGATTCGGGCCCCGACCTCGTCGGCCCGCTCGCGCAGCACGCCGACGACGTCCTGCGCCTGCTCGGCCGAGACGGTGATGGAGTCGGCTTTGATGATGCCGCTCTTCTCGCGCGCGATGTCGACGACGTCGTCACCCAGCAGGTGCGTGTGGTCGAGGTCGACCGGCGTGATGACGGCGACCTGGCCGTCAGCCACGTTCGTCGCATCCCACGAGCCGCCGAGCCCGACCTCGATGACGGCGACATCGACCGGGGCGTCCGCAAAGGCGGCGAAAGCCACAGCGACGAGCACCTCGAAGAAGTTCATCCGGCGACCGCCGGTCGCGAGTGAGCGCGCGTCGACGATCTCGACCAGGGGCGCGACGTCGTCATAGGCGGCGATGAACTTCTCACGCGGGATCGGCTTGCCCATCAACGTGATCCGCTCGCGGATGTCGTGCAGGTGCGGCGAGGTGAACCGACCGGTCGAGAGGCCGGCCTCACGCAGGATGCTGTCGATCATCCGGCTCGTCGAGGTCTTGCCGTTGGTGCCCGTGAGGTGGATGACGGGGAAGGACTTCTGCGGGTCGCCCGCCAGCTCCATGACGGCCGCGATGCGCTCGAGCGACGGACCGATGTCGTTCTCGGGGGCGCGAGCGATGATCGCCTCCTCGATCTGACGCATGCGCTTCATCTGCTCGAGGTTCGCGGCTGCCGCGCGGGCCGCCTCGTCGGGGCGCCCGTTCATGTCGCGTCCGCTCCGTGACCGAGATCCTTGGACATCCAGACGCTGTCGGGCATGCCGGAACCGCCTTTCTCAACCTGGGTCGTCACGAAGCCGTGCTTGACGTAGAACCGGGCCGCCTGCTCGTTGCCGGCGATGTGCGACAGCACGAGAGTGCGATGGCCTGCCGCAACGGCCCGCTGCTCGACCTCTTGCAGCAGAGCCGAACCGATGCCCTTGCCGTGCTGGCCCGGCAGCACGTAGAGCTTCCAGAGCACCACGTGATCGTCCTGCACCCCGTGGGTGGCGACTCCGATCACTTCGTCGCCGAGCACCGCCACGATCGTGCGACCAGCGCGGATCGAGGCCGTCACGGCGTCTCGGGTCCACCACTTGGCCAGACCCATCGCGACGTACTCGGGCCCGGCGATCGGTTCGTAGGTGGCCAGCCAGGTGCGGTGCCCGACCGAGATCGCCCCCGACAGGTCGTCGCCGCGCGCCGTGCGGATCTGCACGGATGCCGGGCTCTTCGCGCTGTCAGTAGTGCTCACGCCTTCACCACCAGGATCGTGGCGGCGTGGTTGTCGCCGACGACCACCAGTGTTCCGGTGCCGGCGGGAAGCGGGTGCTCCGGCCCCCCCGACGCGAAGGCCGCCGCCAAGGTCTCCTCGACGATGAGCTCGCGATGGGTCACGGTGGCCTCGAACACCTCCGACTCGCCCGAGATGGTGAGGCGGATGCGGTCGCTGACGTGCAGGCCGGCATCCCGGCGGGCCTGCTGCACGGCCCGCACCAGGTCACGGGCGACGCCCTCGGTGGCCAGCGCGGGCGTCACCGCCGTGTCGAGTGCGACGAACCCGCCACCGGGCAGCATCGCCGTGGCCCGCCGCACCGGTTCCGCGTTCGCGGCGGTGCCCGCACCGCCGTTGGTGACGACGGTCTCGAGCGAGTACTCCCCCTCGACGAGCTCGAGCCCACCCGCGGTGACGACACCGTCGGTGACCGACCAGTCGCCCGACTTGCTGCCCTTGATGGCGAGCTGGACGTTCCGGCCCAACCGGGGGCCAGCGGCACGGGCGTTGACCGAAAGACGCTGGCTCACCCCGAAGTCGGCCTCACTGGCGGCGGCGAGGTCGACCAGGTCGAGCGCCTTGACGTTCACCTCGTCGCAGACGAGGCCACGGAACGGCTCCAGCGCCGAGGGGTCGTGAGTGACGACGGTCAGGCGCGCGAGGGGCAGCCGGGCGCGGAGCGACCGTGCCTTGCGCAGGCTCGAGGCCACCGAACACACCTCGCGCGCGTGGTCCATGGCCGAGACCAGCGCCTCGTCGGCCGGCAGGTCGCCGGCCTGCGGGTAGTCGGTGAGGTGCACCGATCGACCGCCGGTGAGCCCGCGCCAGATCTCCTCGGTGACGAGCGGCAGCAGCGGCGCCACCGTTCGGGTCACCGTCTCGAGCGCGGTGCACAGGGTGTCGAAGGCGGCGTACGACTCGGCGGTCTCACCGCCCCAGAACCGGTCGCGCGAACGCCGGATGTACCAGTTCGTCAGCACGTCGAGGAAGCCGCGCATCGTGTCGCAGGCCGCGGCGATCTCGTAGCCGTCGAGCTGCTGCTGCATGTCGCTGACAAAGTCATGCAGCTTGGCCAGCAGGTAGCGGTCGAGCACGTCGGTCGACGCGGTCGACCACTTGGCCTCGTAGCCGTCACCACCGTTCGCGGTGTTGGCGTAGAGCGCGAAGAACGACCAGGCGTTCCAGAGCGGGATCATCACCTGGCGTACACCGTCACGGATGCCCTGCTCGGTGACGATGAGGTTGCCCCCGCGCAGGATCGGGCTGCTCATGAGGAACCACCGCATGGCGTCGGCGCCATCACGGTCGAAGACCTCCCGAACGTCGGGGTAGTTGCGCAGCGACTTGCTCATCTTCTGGCCGTCGGAGCCGAGCACGATGCCGTGGCTGACGCAGGTCTTGAACGCCGGCCGGTCGAACAGGGCCGTGGCCAGCACGTGCATCAGGTAGAACCAGCCGCGGGTCTGGCCGATGTACTCGACGATGAAGTCGCCCGGGTAGTGGTGCTCGAACCACTCGGTGTTCTCGAACGGATAGTGCACTTGGGCGTAGGGCATCGAGCCGGAGTCGAACCACACGTCGAAGACGTCCTCGATGCGGCGCATCGTCGACTGCCCCAGCTCGGGCGTGCGCGGGTCGTCGGGGTTGGGCCGGGTCAGCTCGTCGATGTACGGCCGGTGCAGGTCGGTCACCGGGCGGCCGAAGTCGGCCTCCAGCTCGGCGAACGAGCCGTAGACGTCGACGCGCGGATACCGCGGGTCGTCAGACTTCCACACTGGAATCGGGCTGCCCCAGAAGCGGTTTCGTGAGATCGACCAGTCACGGGCGTTGGCCAGCCACTTGCCGAACTGACCGTCGCGGATGTGCGAAGGGGTCCACTCGATCTGCTGGTTCAGCTCGAGCATGCGGTCCTTGAGCTTCGTCACCTCGACGAACCAGCTCGAGACGGCCATATAGATGAGCGGCTCACGGCAGCGCCAGCAGTGCGGGTAGCTGTGGTCGTAGGTCTCGCGGCGCAGCAGCACCGTGCCCGGCGTGACCGAGCCGGTGTCGCCCTCGCCTCGGGTCGCGGCCGCAAGGTCGTCGATGATGTGCAGGTTCGCGTCGAAGACCTGCATGCCCTCGTAGTCGCTGACCGGATAGGTGAACCGGCCGTCGGGGCCGACGGGCATCACGGGAACGATGCCCGCGGCATCCGTGACGATCTTGTCCTCCTCACCGAAGGCGCCCGCGGTGTGCACGAGCCCGGTGCCGTCCTCGGTGGTGACGAAGTCGGCGGCGAACACCCGGTGGGCGCGCTCATGACCGAGGTAGTAGCTCATCGGCGGCGTGAAGGAGCGACCCAACAGGTCGGCGCCCGTGAGCCGCTCGAGCACCCGCTCGTCGAGGGTGGCCAGGTCGACGTCGGGGCCGAAGAGGTTCTTGGCGTAGGCGGTGAGGCGCGCGGCACCGATGACGTAGCGCTCCGTGGTGCCGGTCGGAAGATCAGCCTCCACGACGACGTAGTCGATGTCGGGGCCGACCATGATGCCGAGGTTGGCCGGTAGCGTCCACGGGGTCGTGGTCCACACCAGGGCCAGCTCGCCGGTCTCGAGGCGCAGCCCGACGGTGACCGCTGGGTCCTGACGCATCTTGTAGACGTCGTCGTCCATGCGCAGCTCGTGGTTGCTCAGCGGCGTCTGGTCGTTCCAGCAGTAGGGCAGCACCCGGAAGCCCTCGTAGACCAGACCCTTGTCGTGAAGCGTCTTGAAGGCCCAGATGACCGACTCCATGTAGCCGGGGTCGAGGGTCTTGTAGTCGTGGTCGAAGTCGACCCAGCGGGCCTGGCGGGTGACGTACTCCTGCCACTCGCCGGTGTACTTCAGCACCGAGCTGCGGCAGGCCTCGTTGAACCGGTCGATCCCGAGGTCGAGGATGTCCTGCTTCGTCTTCAGGCCCAGCTGGCGCTGCGCCTCCAGCTCGGCCGGCAGCCCGTGGGTGTCCCAACCGAACCGGCGCTCGACGCGCTTGCCGCGCATCGTCTGGTAGCGCGGCACGATGTCCTTGACGTAGCCGGTGAGCAGGTGGCCGTAGTGCGGCAGCCCGTTCGCGAAGGGCGGGCCGTCGTAGAACACGAACTCGTTGTCGCCGTCGGTGCCCGCGTCGCGGTTCTCGACCGACGCGACGAAGGTGCCGTCGGCGTCCCAGTACCTCAGCACGCGTTCCTCGATCTCGGGGAACCGCGGGTTCGAGGGGACCCTCGTGGCACGACCGGTCGCTGCGTCGGCAGACGGCTCGTCGTTGGTGGTGACCTGGGGGTAGGTCATGCTCGGCTCCTGGCGTTCGTGTGGTCGTGCTCCAACACGAGGACGACGTCTCCGCCGCGGTGCCACCCCGCTTGCCGGATGCCGTGTGCTCACTCCCGTGAGCGGCATCCGACCGCTCTTGCCGAAGGCTATGACGAAGCCCATCCGTCCGGTTCTAGTGGGGCCCGCTCGCACGGTCCTGTTCTTCCGGAGGCTCGCCGCTGATGACGGCTCGAACGCCTGTGCTCGGAAGTCTAGCCTGAGAGGGTGCGCACCCCCACCTCGAAACTGCCCGACCGCCTCATCGGCAAGGCGGTGACCGACCCCGACGTGGCCGCTTCCTATGCCGTTGACGCCTCGTCAACGGCGTCTGAGCCGTCGCTGCCGGGCGACTTCACCGTGGTGCGGGCGCGCGACCTCGGTGATGTGGTCGCCGTGCTCGAACACGCCCAGGCCACTCGCACGCCGGTCGTGCCGCAGGGGGCACGGACGTCTCGGGTCGGCGGCGCCGCGGCGACCGAGGGTGCCATCGTGCTCAACGTGGAGGCCTTGGCGGGCGAGCCGCAGATCGACGCCGTCGAAGGCTATGCCGTGGTGAGCCCCGGCGTCGTCAACGCCGACCTCAAGCGGGCGGCCGCAGCGAACGGGCTCTTCTACGGCCCCGACCCGGCCTCGTGGGAGACCTGCACCATCGGGGGCAACGTGGCGACCAACGCCGGCGGCCTGTGCTGCGTGAAGTACGGCGTCACGTCTGACTGGGTCAAGGCGCTGCAGGTGGTGCTCCCCGGCGGAGAGGTGATGACCACCGGCCATCGCACCGCCAAGGGGGTCACCGGCTACGAGCTGACGGGGCTGTTCGTCGGCTCGGAGGGAACCCTCGGCGTCGTCACCGAGGTCGTCGTGCGCCTGCAGCCGGCACCCGACCCGGCCCTGACGGCGCTGGCGGTGTTCACCTCGCTGGACGATGCGGTGGCGGGCATCCTGGCCCTGCGACGCGACCGGCACCGACCCTGCCTGCTCGAGATCATGGATCGCAGCAGCATCCGCGCCGTGCAGGCCTTCGGTGACTACGGCTTCCCCGATGACGCCGAAGCCGTGCTGCTGGTGCAGGCCGACCGCCCCGGCCACGTCTCCGACGACGTGACCCGCTACGCCGAGCTACTCACTGCCGCAGGCGCTTCCGAGGTCGCGGTCGCCGACGACCCCGGCGAGTCGGAGGTGCTGCTCGAAGGGCGCCGGGTCATGAGCACGGCGTTCGAGGCCATGGGCGCCCGCATCGCGGAGGACATCTGCGTGCCCGTCGGTCGGCTCGGTGAGTTCATGCGCGGCGCCCTCGACGTCGCCGACCGGCGCCGGGTCACCATCCCGGTGAGTGGTCATGCCGGCGACGGCAACCTCCATCCGTCGATCGTCTACGACCGTGACGACCCCGACAGCCAGGCTCGGGCGTGGCAAGCCTTCGACGACCTCGTGCGTCTCGGGCTCGCCCTCGACGGCACGATCAGCGGCGAGCACGGGATCGGCTCCCTCAAGGCGCCCTGGCTGGGCCTCGAGCTGGGTACGGCCGAGCTCGACCGGCAGCGCCGGCTCAAGGGCGTCTTCGACCCGCTTGGGATCATGAACCCCGGTGTCGTGTTTCCCGGGTCGTCGGCCTGAGCTCAGGGGGTGGGTTCGGCCTCCAGCACCACGGCGTACGAGCCGACCCCGAGCAGCCGGTCGGCAGGAACCGGCTCGCCGTCGACGAGCACCGACTGGATGGCCCCGGTGTCGCCGTCGAAGGCGACGTCGGTGACGGTGCCGATGTGGTCGCCGAACGAGGAGATCGCCTGCTTCTTCAGCATCGTGTTCGACTTGCCCGAGAGGGCCGCGATCGGCTCGTCGGCCGGGCCGATCGCGGCCTCGTCGGCGACGGTGACGGCATCCGGCCCGAAGCCGGAGATGCGGGTCCAGGGCAAGGTGTCGCCCTGCTTGCTCTTGCGGACCACCAGGGCGACGACGTGCCGGGTGGCCGGGTCGACGACGAAGCCCTTGACCCGGGCCACCGTCTCGGCCGTGCCGGTGCTCACGACCTTGTGCTTGCGGGACTTGGAGAACAGCATCAGCTTCCCCCTCCTTCGAGCTGCTTGCGAAACTCCTCCACCGCGGCGCCGAAGCCCGCGAGGTCCTTACGCACGAAGTTGCGGGCCGAGGCCGGAACGATGAGGTGCTCACCGGATGCCGCAACCGTGTCGGGCAGCGGGATGAGCACCTTCGTGCCGGCGTTCTCCAGCGCCTCCGACGACTCGATCTCGTAGCCGACGACGTCGCAGTGGTCATGACCACCGGCCACCTCGACGATGGCGTCGACCACCCGGCCCAGGTCGGTGCCGGTGTCGGTCAGCACCTGCGAACCGAGGATGTTGCCACCCTTGCCGATCGACCGCGCCGAACCGGCCTCCAGCGCGGCGGGGTCGGTCAGGGCGTGCTCGTCGCGAATCATCACGGCGTCACTTCCGAGCGAGGCCACCTTCGACCACGGCAGCACCGTCGAGAGGGGACCGGAGAAGAGCCCACGACCAGCGAGGGTGAAACCGCGAACGGAGCCTCCGTCGGCGGCGTACACGATGTCCTTGACCTGGGCGATGTCGTCACCGGCCAAGGTCACGACGGGCCGCTGGGTGATCTCGCTGGTGCGCATGAGGCGGCTCATGCGCCACCCCCTCCAGGCCCGCCGGCCGAACCGCCCGAACCGTGGGGGCCGCTCGGCCCCTTGCCGCTGCGGTCGATGATGACCCCACCCCGTCGGCGACGGCTCTGCACGAGCAGCACCGCCACCGCGAGCACTGCCACCACCACGACGACCACGATCAGCCAGCCCCACCACTCCATGGCACACCGTTCTCTCAGCAGAGGTTTCGGGCGCGACGTGACCCGTCATGCTCCGTCTCCCACCCTAGGCCAGCACACTGTGGTGCGGCGATCGGCACGACCGGCAACGTTTGACAGGATGAGGTCATGACTGACGTGGAGACGACCGGAGCCTGGCTCAGCCGTGAAGAGCTCGACAACGCCCGAGATCGGCTACCGATCCTCTACGTCAGCGCGATCCCGGTGCGCGTCGACGACCGAGGGAGCGTGACCCATATCGGTCTGCTGATGCGGGCCGACACCGACGGCGGAATCGGTCAGGAGGTCGTGGGTGGCCGCGTGCTCTACCACGAGAAGATTCGCGACGCGCTCATGCGACATCTCGAGAACGACCTCGGGCCGATGGCCCTGCCACGAATCCCCCTGTCTCCGCAGCCGTTCACAGTGGCAGAGTTCTTTCCCACCCCGGGGGTCACCCCGTTCCACGACCCCCGGCAGCATGCGGTGTCGCTGGCGTTCGTCGTCGCGGTGACCGGCGACTGCCGGCCCCAGCAGGATGCCCTCGACCTCTCGTGGGTGACGCCGGAGGAGGCCGCCTCGATCGCGATCCGCGGTGAGATGTCGGGGTCGCACGGCGTACTGGTACGCCAGGCCCTGGCCCACGTCGGCTACCCCATCTGACGGCCCACCCCCAGTCGAGTGGCCACTTTCGTACCGTACGAAAGTGGCCACTCGACCTGGAGCTTCGGCAACTCGACGTACGAAAGTGGCCACTCGACCTGGACTGGTCGAGTCGCCACTTTCGTACGGGCTCAGTGCTGTTCGGCGAGGGCCTGCCGACCGGAGCCCATCACCGTGAGGGGCAGCAGGGTCTGACCGGTGGGGCCGACCTCGATCTCGGTGCCCATCTGCGGGCAGACTCCGCAGTCGAAGCAGGGGGTCCAGCGGCAGTCGTCGACCTCGGTCTCATCGAGCGCGTCCTGCCAGTCCTCCCAGAGCCAGTCCTTATCGAGGCCCGAGTCGAGGTGGTCCCAGGGCAGCACCTCGTGCTGGTCGCGCTCACGCGTGGTGTACCAGGCGAGGTCGACCGGCAGCTCGGCGAACGCCGACTCGGCGGCCGCCATCCAGCGCTCGTAGGAGAAGTGCTCGCTCCAGCCGTCGAACCGCTGCCCCGCCCGCCACACCGTCTCGATGACGCGCCCGACCCGCCGGTCGCCGCGCGACAGCAGACCCTCGACGATGCCGGGCTTGCCGTCGTGGTAGCGGAACCCGATCGAGCTGGCGTAACGCTTGTCGGCGCGAATCGCGTCACGCAGCTTGGCCAACCGGGCATCGGTCTCCTCGGCGCCGAGCTGGGCCGTCCACTGGAACGGAGTGTGCGGCTTGGGCACGAACCCGCCAATCGACACGGTGCAGCGGATGTCGCGTCGCCCTGAGGTCTGTCGACCGGTCTCGATCACCCGCTTGGCCAGCTCGGCGATCTGCAGCACGTCCTCGTCGGTCTCGGTCGGCAGCCCGCACATGAAGTAGAGCTTCACCTGCCGCCAGCCGGCGCCGTAGGCGGCCGCGACGGTCTTGATGAGGTCGTCCTCGGTGACCATCTTGTTGATCACCTTGCGGATACGCTCCGACCCACCCTCGGGCGCGAAGGTGAGGCCCGAGCGCCGCCCGTTGCGGGTCAGCTCGTTGGCCAGGTCGATGTTGAACGCGTCGACCCGGGTCGACGGCAGCGAGAGGCCGGTCTGGGTGCCCTCGTAACGGTCAGCCAGCCCCTTGGTCATCGCCGCGATCTCGGAGTGGTCTGCCGAGCTCAGCGAGAGCAGGCCCACCTCCTCGAACCCTGTTGCGGCGAGGCCTCGTTCGACCATCTCACCGACGCCGGTGATCGACCGCTCGCGCACGGGTCGAGTGATCATGCCGGCCTGGCAGAACCGGCATCCTCGCGTGCAGCCTCGGAAGATCTCGACCGACATGCGCTCGTGCACCGACTCGGCCAGCGGCACGAGGGGCTGCTTCGGGTACGGCCACGCGTCGAGGTCCATGACGGTGTGCTTCGACACCCGCCACGGCACGCCGGTCGCGTCGGGCGCCGGGGCGACCCGCTGGATGCGGCCGTCGGCGAGGTAGCTGACGTCGTAGAACGCCGGCACGTAGACGCCGCCGGTGCGCGCGAGCCGCAGCAGCACCTCACGGCGCCCACCGGGGCGGCCCGACGCCTTCCACTCCCCCACAATGTCGGTGACGGTCAGCACCGCCTGCTCGCCGTCGCCGACGATGGCGCAGTCGATGAAGTCGGCGACCGGCTCGGGGTTGAAGGCCGCGTGACCACCAGCGATGACGATCGGGTCGTCGATGCCGCGATCGGCGGCGTGCAGCGGGATGCCGGCCAGGTCGAGGGCGGTGAGCATGTTGGTGTAGCCCAGCTCGGTCGAGAAGCTGAGACCGAACAGGTCGAAGTCACGCACCGACCGGTGGGCGTCGACGGTGAACTGCGGCAGGCCCGCCTCGCGCAGCAGCGCTTCGAGATCGGGCCACACGGAGTAGGTACGCTCGGCGATGACGTCGGCCCGCTCGTTGAGCACCTCGTAGAGGATCATGACGCCCTGGTTGGGCACCCCGACCTCGTAGGCGTCGGGGTACATCAGGGCCCAGCGGGTGGTCAGGTCGGCACCGTCGGGCCCGAAGCCTCCGACGTTCCACTCCTTGACGGTCGAGTTCAGCTCACCACCGACGTACTGGATGGGCTTGTTCACCCGCTCGAGCAGCGGCTCGAGGTCACCCCATACCGAGTCTCCGATCATCGGGCCATCGTACGTGCCGTCCTACGTGCGATCGACGTTCGCACTGTCGACGCATCTACTATTTTGCTAGCATGCTCACATGGCAACCGACCCTCGCCCCGGCAAAGCCCAGTTCAACGTCTACCTGCCCCACCCCCTCATCACCCGCGTCAAACACCTCGCCATCGACGAGGGCATCAGCCTGTCGGCCCTCGTCGAGGCGGCGCTGACCGAGTACACAGACCGCAAGGAGAAGCCATGAACGACGCTCTCACCGCCCCTATCACCACACCAGTCACCATGGCCGGCATCCGCTTCACCGATGACGTGGCCCGGATGCGCGCCTACCTCGAGGCGCTCGGGCTGTCGGCCGGCATCACCCGGTCAACGACTCAGGCCGACTGGGCCGCGATGCACGCCGGCGCCGGGCAGGTGCTGCTGCACTCCGCTGCCACGAGCGAGCACCGGACGCGCGTTCGCTCGAGGTGATCGACCCCCTCGGCGCCGTCGTCGTGGTCAACGAGACCCAGACCGACACCTACGGCTACGACACGCAGCTTCCCGACCCCGACCCCAGCGTCGAGGTGGTGCTCTCTCGGTTCACCGACCCGACCGGCCCTACGTCGACTTCGCCCTGGCCCTCGCCCTCACGCGCGCGTCGCTGGCCTTCTACACGACCGGGCACCCCGAGCCGCTGCAGGAAGCGCTGTCGAGCACGTCGAGATGCACCACCGGTCGAGGTGATGCGCGACCATCGGCGGTCGCGCATCACCTCGAGCCAGCGGTGGTCGCTCGTCAGGCGTCGGTGTAGAGCTTGTCGATCTCGTCGCGGTACTTGTCGGTGACGATGCGGCGCCGCAGCTTCATGCTCGGCGTCAGCTCGCCGCCCTCGACGCTCAGGTCGTGGTCGAGAATGGCGAAGCTCTTGATCGTCTCCCAGCGGTTGAGTCCGGCGTTGAGGTCGTCGACGTACTTCTGCACGAGCGCCCGGGCCTGGGGTGAAGTGGCGATCTCGGCGTACGACTTCCCGGCCATGCCCTGCGTTGCGGCCCACCCGGTGATCGCGTCGGGGTCGAGGGTGACGAGCGCCGTGGCGTAGTTGTGTCCGGCGCCGTGCACGAGGAACTGGCTGACGAACGGGCACTTCCCCTTGAAGGTCGCCTCGATCGCCGCCGGAGCGATGTACTTGCCGCCCGAGGTCTTGAAGAGGTCCTTCTTGCGGTCGGTGACGTAGAGGAACCCGCGCTCGTCGATGCGCCCGATGTCGCCGCTGCTGAACCAGCCGTCGTCGGTGAGCACTTCAGCGGTGGCCTCGGGGTTGTTGTGGTAACCCCGCATGACCCCCGGCCCCTTGATGAGAATCTCGCCGTCGTCGGCGATCCGCACCGAGGTGCCCGGCATCGGCCAGCCCACCGACCCGAAGGCGTACTCCCCCGGCGTCGGGGTATTGACGGTCGTGCCCGACGATGTCTCGGTGAGGCCGTAGCCCTCCCCGACGAGCAGGCCGACCGCAGCGAACCACCTGGCGACGTCGGCGTTGAGCGGGGCCGAACCACTGATCATGAACCGCACCCGGCCACCGAAGCGCTCCTGCACCTTGCGGAGCACGAGCTTCGTGGCCACCTGGTGGCGCAGCGTGAGCGCGGTCGAGGGGGAGTCTCCGCGTTCGCGCACGTCGCGCATCTCGCCGCCGACGCCGAGAGCCCAGTCGATCAGAGACTTCTTCACGCCGGTCTCCTGCGCGAACATCAGCGAGACCCGCCCATAGGCCTTCTCGAAGATCCGGGGAGGGCCGGCCATGAAGGTCGGCTTGATGATCGCCATGTTCTCGACGATCTTCTCGACCCGCCCGTCGACGGCGGTCGGGAAGCCGATCTGCAGGCCGGTCGCCAGCAGCATCTTGCCGAAGACATGCGACAGGGGCAGCCAGAGGAACTGCAGGTCGTCGATGGTGAGCGAGCCGACCGCGTCGATCACCGCGCCCTCGTAGACAACGCTGTCGTGCACCAGACGCACCCCCTTGGGCCGACCGGTGGTGCCCGAGGTGTAGATGAGCACCGCGAGGTTCTCGGGGCCGAGGGCGTCGATGCGGTCGTCGACGGCCGTGGACTGCTCGACGAGCAGGGCCCGCCCTCGCTCTGCGAGGTCGTCGGTGCTGATCACCCAACCGTCATCGCTGCCGTTGCCGGTGAGGGCGATGACGTGCCGAACCTCGCCGATCTCGGCCCGACGCTCGGTCAGCTTGGCGACCTGGGCGTCGTCCTCGGCGAACACGATGCACGAGCCCGAGTCGTTGAGGATGAAGGCGACGTCCCCTCCGATCGTCGTGGGGTAGACGGTCGTGGTGGCCGCCCCGCAGCAGATGATGGCGAGATCGGCCAGCACCCATTCGACGCGCGTCGTCGAGGCCACCGCGACCCGGTCCTCGACCTCGACGCCCAGGCTGATCAGGCCGGCGGCCCACTCACGCACGACGGTGTCGGTCTGACGCCAGGTCATGGTGCTCAGGTGGCTGCCACCGTTCTCGAAGTACAGGTAGGCCGCTGCATCCGGTGTGGCCCGAACCCGGTTGCGGAACAGGGCACCGACGCTCGGCGCTCGGCGCTCGAGGATGGCCTGGTCGACGGCCTGGTCGGCGTGGGCGTGCAGGGGCATTCGGACTCCTTCGTCGCTGCGGTCAGCCGTCGCGTCGTGTCGCTGGCGCTGCCGTTGGGCAGATCGTGTCAAGAAACGCCGGCTCCGTCACCTCTTGCGTGCTGAAGGAGACCGCACCGTGACCCCTCGGTAGCTCACTGCCCTTCGCTCCCGGGCAGGCGACGCACCGAGGAGACCTTGCCGACGAGCCCCACCGCGATCCAGGCGGCGACCATCGACGACCCCCCGTACGACACGAACGGCAGCGGCAGCCCCGTGACCGGGGTGATGCCGAGGTTCATCCCGATGTTCTCGAACGCCTGCACCCCGAACCACACCGCGATGCCGGTCACCACCAGGCGGCCGAAGGCGTCGACCCGGCCCGCGACCAGCATCGCGCGCACGACGATGAAGCCGATCAGCACGATCACCCCCACCGCCCCGATGAAGCCCAGCTCCTCCCCCACGACGGAGAAGACGAAGTCGGTCTCCTGGAACGGGATGAAGCCACCCTGGGTCTGGCGCCCCTCGAACAGACCCTGCCCACCGAGCCCGCCCGACCCGATGGCGATGCGCACCTGTCGGGTCTGGTACCCGATGCCCTGAGGGTCGAGGGAGGGGTCGAGGAAGGCCCGCAGGCGGTTTCGCTGGTAACCGCTCAGGATCGGCGTCAGGAACGCCGCCAGCACCACCCCGACGCCGGCCAGCGACACCCCGACGGTCCAGACCGGCGGCGCACCTGCCGTGGCGATGATGACCACCGCCATCGCCACGAGCACGACGGCCGAGCCCAGATCCGGCTGGGCCAGCACAGCCACGATGGGGATGCCGGCCACCACCCAGGCGAGCGTCACGTCGCGATGGCGTTGGCGTTGGCGTACGCGGCCCGGCCCTCGCCCAGACGCGCGCAATGGTGGCGATGGGCCGAACCGGTCGGACCGCTCGGCGAGCAGCATGGCGAGACCGATCGCGAGCGCCACCTTCATCAGCTCGGAGGGCTGCAGCGTGAAACCGCCAGGGAGCCGGATCCAGGAGCGTGACCCGTTCACCGTTGTGCCCAGAGGTGAGACCACGGCCGCCAGCCCGAGCACGGCCAGCAGGTAGACGACCGGGGCCATCGCCCGAACGACCCGCATGTCCAGACGGGTCACGGCGACAGCAGCGACCATGCCGACCACCACGCTGAGGGCCTGCCTGAGGGCCAACGACGACCCGTGAGTCACGTGGGTGGCCGACCACACGAGCAGAACCCCGATCGCCGAGAGGCCCGCCGCACCGATGAACAGGCCGAGGTCGACCCGCAGCAACGAACGCCCGAACCCCGTGCGCTGACCACCCCTGCCACCCCGGGCACCCCGGATGTGGTCGGTGCGGGTCAGGAGGGCACGATCGAGGCGAGGATCTCGCGACACCGCGAGACGTCCAGCTTCATCTGCTCGACGAGGGCGTCGACGGAGTCGAACTTCAGGGTCGGCCGCAGGTTGGCCACGAACAACATCGAGACGCGTTCGCCGTAGAGGTCGAGATCGGTGCGATCGAGCACATAGGCCTCGACTCGCCGCTGCTGACCGTCGAAGGTGGGGTTGGTGCCCACCGAGATAGCGGCAGGAAGGGTGCGATCAGGATCGTTCGGGGCCAGCGCCGGCCGGATCAGCCAGCCCGCGTACACCCCGTCGCAGGGCACGAGGCCCTCGTGGTCAGGACTGAGGTTGGCCGTGGGGTAGCCCAGCTCACGGCCCCGGTGGTCACCGTGCACGACCGTGCCGGCCACTGCGTGCGGCCGGCCCAGGATCTCGGTGGCGTGTTCGACGTTGCCGCCGAGCAGCTCGGCACGCAGCTGGGTCGAGCTCCAGCGGGTGGCCTCGGTGGTGGTCACCTCTGGTGGGCTCCCACCGACGTCGTCGAGCGTGATCACCTCAAAGCCGTGCACCGCACCGAGATCGCGCAGCGTTTGCACGTCGCCGGAGTTGCGTACCCCGAAGCGGGTGTCCTTGCCGACGACCACCACGGCTGCACCCAGGGCGTCGACGAACGTCGAACGCACGAACTCCTCCGGGGTCTGCTGGGCGAACTCACGGGTGAACTCGATCACCAGCACGGCGGCGAGCCCGACCGACTCGAGGGCGTCGAGTCGTTGCTCGACCGACATCACGGCAGCCGGTGCCCGGTCGGGGTAGAGCACCGCCACCGGGTGGGGCTCGAAGGTCACGGCGACCGGCATGGCCCCGCGCAGGCTCGCCTCACGCACGACCCGGGTCAGCACCTCACGGTGCCCGCGGTGCACACCGTCGAAGTTGCCGAGCGTGACGACGGTGGGGCTCAGGCCCGTCGGGACGTCGCCCATTCCATACCACCGCTGCACGGCGACCACTGTAGTGGCCGCGTCGGAGCCTTCGTACATGCGATCAGCCGGATGCCGGGAAAGGCGCCTGCGCCGCGCCTGCAGACGCCGCCGTCGCGGGCTCGAAGACCACCCGGGCCCGGGCCATCGTCGTGGTCTCGTCGAGCACCGCGACGAGCCGCCCGTCGGGGTCGATGGCGGCCACCGCGTCGCCGCGCCCCGACCTGCTCGCGATGCGCTGGCCGTGCCCGAGCCGGACGGCCTCCTCGCCGCTGATCTCGTGCACCTCCAGCTGCGCCCGGGCGGCGTCAGCCAGGGAGATGAGGGTCAGGCTGCCCACACCCCCCTGATCAACCCGCCCGCTCAGGTCGTCGAGGGGGCTCGCCGTGGTCAGGTCGAAGCGGCCGACGCGGGTGCGCCGCAGAGCGGTCAGGTGACCGCCCACGCCGAGGTGCTCCCCGAGGTCACGAGCCAGGGCCCGAACGTAGGTGCCGGAGGAGACCTCGACCACGACGTCGAGGTCGAGAACCTCGACGAGGGCGCCGTCGAGCCCCCTTGCGGTCGCAGGCCGCCTGGCCAGAACGTCGAACCGGGTGACGGTCACTGGCCGCGCCGGAAGGTCGACGAGCTCACCCTTGCGCACCCGGGCGTAGCTGCGCTCACCCTTCACCTTGATCGCACTCACCGAGCTCGGGACCTGCTCGATGGCACCCGTCAGCGCGCTCACGGCATCCGTCACCGCAGCGGTGGTCACCGCGGCGTCACCCACGCCGACCGAGCTGGTGACCTCGCCTTCGGCGTCGTCGGTCACGGTGGCCTGGCCGAGCCGGATGGTGGCCGTGTACTCCTTGTCGAGCCCGACCAGGAACGTCAGCAGCTTGGTGGCCCGGCCCACCCCGAGCACGAGCACTCCGGTCGCCATCGGGTCGAGGGTTCCGGCGTGGCCCACGCGCCGGGTTCCGCACAGCCGCCGGGCCCGGGCGACGACATCGTGGCTGGTCCAGCCTGCGGGCTTGTCGACCACGAGCAGCCCGGAGGCGTCGCTCACCTGACCCCAGCGTCGGAGCCGGCGTCGTCGTGCTCGGCGTCGTCGGCGTCGGCGTCGGCGTCACGGTCGACGGGCTTCTTGTACGGGTCCGCTTCGCCGGCGTGGCGCGCTCCGGCGGCCGCTCGCGCGAGCTCCTCGTCGCGAGCGCGGGTCTGGGTCACGAGGTCCTCGAGGTGGGCAGCGCCCTCGGGCAGGGCGTCGGCGATGAACTCGATCGACGGCGTCAGGCGGATCCCGACTCCCTTGCCGACGGCCGACCTGATCCGGCCGCGGTTGGCGTAGAGCACGGCGGCCGAGGCGGCGCGCTCCTCGTCAGAGCCGAAGACGGTGTAGAAGATCGAGGCGTGCTGGAGGTCGCCGGTGACCCGGGTGTCGGTGATGGTGACGAAGCCGAGACGCTCATCCTTGATCTGGTATTCGAGGTACTCCGCGACGATGACCTTGATGCGGTCTGCGACCTTGCGGGCGCGGGCTGGGTCTGCCATGGCTGGCTCCTTCTCCTCGTGACGGGCGGTGGCTTCCGCCGCCCTGAACGGGCACCCTCCACCCTAACGAGGAAGACTCAGAGGTTCGCGACGGCCTTCTGCAGCTCGGTCGCCGCCAGGGTGATGAAGGCCACGGCGCAGAGCACCAGCACGACGTTCGACCACGCCCGGTTGCGCCACTCGCGCGGGATGCGGTCGGTGTTGAGCAGCCAGAGCAGGGTGATCGACAGGAACGGCATGAAGAACGCGCCGAGCACGCCGTAGGCCAGGATCAGGTAGACCGGCTGGCCGAGGAACATCATCACCATCGGAGGGAACGTCAGCCACAGGATGTAGGCCCGGTACCAGCGTCCGCCGGCCCGGCGCTCGGGGTCATCGAGCGCCAGACCCCGCACATGGCCGGCGAAGTCGGCGAACATCAGCGACACCCCGTTCCACACTCCGACGAGCGAGCTCATGGCCGCAGACCAGAAGCCGATGAGGAAGACCTTTCCGGCCCACACGCCGTAGCGGTCGGTGAGAACGTTGCCGAGGTCGAGCAAGCCCTTCTCGCCCGTCTTGACGGCGATGTTGGCGGAGTAGAGCAGCTCGGCCCCGACGATGAGGGTCGCCACCACGAAGATGCCGGTGACGACGTAGGCGATCCGGTTGTCGATGCGCATCAGGCGCATGTGCCGGGTGGTGGTCCAGCCCTTCTCGCGGATCCAGTAGCCGTAGGCCGCGAGCGTGATCGTGCCGCCGACCCCTCCGGCCACCGACAGCACGTTGACGACCGAGCCGGTGGGGATCGTGGGCACCAGCCCCTTCAGCAGGTCGGGCAGGTTCGGCACGGTGAGTGCCGCCGCGCCGATCATGCTGACGAACATCAGCCCGACGAGCGCGGCGCACACCTTCTCGAACATCGAGTAGCGGCCCCACCAGACGAGGGCCAGGCCGGTCAGGCCGGAGAGGATGCCCCACACCGGGACCGAGAGGAACGGGAAGAGGGTGTGCAACGGCAGGCCCGTGCCGGCCATCGCGGCGGCGCCGTAGACAAAGCCCCAGATCACGATGTACGGCCCGAAGTAGACGGTGGTCCACCGACCCAGGCTCGACCAGCCCTCAAAGATCGTCCGGCCGGTCGCGAGCGTGTAGCGGCCGACCCCCTCGACGAGCACCACCTTCATGACGCACCCCACGACGACGCACCACAACAGGGCGTAGCCGTACTTCTGACCGGCGATGAGGGTGGCCACCAGGTCGGCTGCGCCGACTCCTGTCGCGGCCACGATCAGACCGGGCCCGATGAGCTGCCACTTCTCCGTGCGAGCCTCGGTGGTCGGTGCAGCGGTCTCCATGGCCATGGCGCCTCCTCGTCGTGGTCCGCCCCACGCTAACGTCTGGGCGCGCCTCGACGGGGTGGGAGCGCCCTGCCGATCAGATGCTGCTGACCGGATGCTGCCGAACGGCAGCTGCGCAGGACAGCGTGTTGCCGAGACGTCCGTTAAACGCACGGCGCTCCTCCCGAGGGAGGAGCGCCGTCGTCGTGCATTCGCGGCCCAGGGCAGGCGCGCGGCTTCTCGCGCATCTCGAACGTCTCGATGACGTCGTCGATCTCGATGTTGTTGAAGTTGCCCAGGTTGATACCGCACTCGAAGCCCTCGCGGACCTCCACGACATCGTCCTTGAACCGGCGCAGACCGGTGATCTCGATGCCCTCGGCGATGAGGTTGCCGTCTCGCACGATGCGGGCCCGGGTGCCGCGGCGGATCTCTCCGGAGCGGACCAGCGAACCGGCCACGTTGCCGAACTTGCTCGACTTGAAGACCTCGCGGACCTCGGCCGTGCCCAGCTGAACCTCTTCGTACTCGGGCTTGAGCATGCCCTTGAGGGCCGCCTCGACGTCGTCGATGGCCTGGTAGATCACCGAGTAGAAGCGCATGTCGACGCCCTCCCGGTCGGCCATCTCGGCCACGCGCTCCGCGGGGCGGACGTTGAAGCCGATGATCACCGCGTGGTCGACCGTCGCGAGGTTGACGTCGTTCTGCGTGATCGCACCCACACCGCGGTGGATGATGCGCAGGTCGACGTCGTCGCTCACCTCGATCTTGAGCAGGGCGTCCTCGAGCGCCTCGACCGAACCCGACACGTCGCCCTTAAGGATGAGGTTGAGGGTGTCGACCTTGCCCGCTGCGATGGCCTCGTTGAGGTCTTCGAACGAGATGCGCTTGCGACGCTTCGACAGGTTCGCCGCCCGCGTCGCCGCTTCACGCCGCTCGGCGATCTGACGCGCGGTGCGGTCGTCTGGCGCCACCAGGAAGGTGTCGCCGGCGCCGGGCACGGAGGTGAGTCCGAGCACCATGACCGGGCGGGAGGGCCCCGCCTCGTCAAGGTTGTTGCCGTGCTCGTCGAGCATGGCGCGAACCCGGCCGTAGCCGTTACCCGCCACGATGGAGTCACCGACGTGCAGGGTTCCCGACTGGACCAGCACGGTCGCGACGGGGCCGCGGCCCTTGTCGAGGTGCGCCTCGATAGCGACACCACGAGCGTCCTTGTCGGGGTTGGCTCGCAGGTCGAGCGCCGCGTCGGCCGTGAGCAGCACGGCCTCCAGGAGCCCCTCGATGTTGGTGCCCTGCTTGGCTGAGACGTCGACGAACATCGTGTCGCCGCCGTACTCCTCCGCGACGAGGTTGTACTCGGTGAGCTGCTGGCGGATCTTCGCCGGGTTGGCGTCAGGCTTGTCGACCTTGTTGACCGCCACCACGATCGGCACGTTCGCTGCCTGCGCGTGGTTGAGCGCCTCGATGGTCTGTGGCATGACTCCGTCGTCGGCCGCCACCACGAGGATCGCGATGTCGGTCACCCGAGCACCACGGGCACGCATGGCCGTGAAGGCCTCGTGACCCGGGGTGTCGATGAAGGTGATGGCCCGCTTCTGACCCTCGTGGGTCGTGGCGACCTGGTAGGCACCGATGTGCTGGGTGATGCCACCGGCCTCGCCCTCGGCGACCTCTTCGCTGCGGATCGCGTCGAGCAGCTTGGTCTTACCGTGGTCGACGTGGCCCATGACGGTCACGACCGGCGGACGAGCGAACAGCTCGTCGTCGTCCTCGCCCTCCAGCTCGGCGTCGAGGTCGATGTTGAACGACCCGAGCAGCTCGCGCTCCTCGTCTTCCGGCGAGACGACCTCGATGACGTAGCCGAGCTCGGCTCCGAGCACCTTGAAGGTCTCCTCGTCGAGCGACTGCGTCGCCGTGGCCATCTCACCGAGGTGGAACAGCACGGTGACCAGCGACGCCGGGTTGGCGTTGATCTGGTCGGCGAAGTCGGTCAGCGACGAACCGCGACGAACGCGGACGGTCGTCTTGCCGTCGCCGCGGGGAACGCTGACGCCGCCCAGGCTCGGGGCCTGCATCTGCTCGAACTCCTGGCGCTTCGCACGCTTGGACTTGCGCCCGCGAACCGGACGTCCGCCACCGCGACCGAAGGCACCAGCCGTCGAACCACGACCGCCGCCGCCACGGGGGCCACCGAAGCCGCCGCGGCCGGGACCACCGGGAGCGCCGCCACCGGGGCCACCTCCGAAGCCGCCACGACCACCGGGACCGCCGCCAGGACCGCCCCGGCCGGGGGCCGGACGCTGACCCGGTCGGGCGACCGTGCTGCGCTCGGGCATCATGCCCGGGCTCGGGCGGGAACCGCCAGGACGCGGAGGCCCACCGGCAGCGCCGCCGGGACGGCTGGCGCCGGGGGCGCCCCCCGCCGGACGCGGGCCGCCAGCAGGACGCTGCTGCGGGCGCGGCATCCCCTGGCTCGGGCTGAACGGGTTGTTGCCGGGGCGTGGTGCGGCGTCGCCACCGGGACGCGGAGGACGCGCCTTGCCCATTCCCTGGCTGGGGGCGAACGGGTTGTTGCCCGGACGCGGCTGGTTCGGTCGCGGCGCGGGCCGCGGTGAGGCGGGGACGCCCGGGCCCTGCTGGCCGCCATCGCGCGAGGACTGCACGCCGGTCGGCGCCGACGGGCTCGTGGGCGCTGCCGGTGCCGGGGCACCGGGTCGCGCGGGAGCGGGCGGCGCTGCTGCGGCGGGAGCCGCCTGCGGCACAGGAGCGGCCGGGCGAGTGGTCGCAGGGGCAGCAGCAGCCGGGGAGGCAGGTGCTGCGCTCGGGGCAGGAGCCGTGCGGGCCGGGCCCGGTGGGGCGGGGCTGGCCGGCTGGGACGGCGCCGGTGAGGCAGCGGATGGGCTCGTCCCACCCGGCGCGGGAGCCGCGGGGCGCTGCGGCGCCGACGGCGACGCGCTGCCGGGTGCGCTCGGGGCGGGCTTGGCCGGCGTGGCGGTGCCACCACCGGAACGCAGCTCGGCGGGGAACTGCTCCTTGATCTTGCGCACCACTGGAGGCTCGATGGTCGAGCTCGCCGAACGGACGAACTCTCCCTGGCTCTTCAAGTGTGCGAGGAGAGCCTTGCTCTCCAGTCCGAGCTCTTTCGCGAGCTCGTAAACGCGGACCTTGGCCACATCTCTCCTGTCTTGGTCCGGCCTGACAGGAGTGGCCGAACCGTCGTTAGTACTGGGGCTTGCTCATCGCTGAGGACTCATCGGGTGCTCATAGCGTTTCAACCCGCCTTGTGGTTCGTTCTGATGATTGATGCGCTGACCATGCTGGTCGGGTCAGCCGCGAAGCCGACCCGGGTGGTGCTGCTACTACGTGCTTCTTCGCACTGTTGAGAGTGAGACCGAGGTGCTCGGCCACTGCGCTCAGATCAACCGCTGACCGCAGACGCAGTGCGCGCCCGAACGCCTTGCGGCGTATCGCCTGCTCGAAGCACTTGGGCACGGTATGCACCCAGGCGCCGCGACCCGGCATCCGGTGTCTCGGGTCGGGAACCAGAACGACCACACCCGCAGGGTGAGGGGGTAACGACTCCGTCGCCGCGACCACTCGCAGCAGGGCCGACCAGCTATCCGATCCTCGGCATCCCACACACGTGCGAGATGGCTCAGGTCGGAGTCCAGTCCGGTCGGCCACGTACCAGTCTACCGCGTCGCGGCACCGTATAGAGCCACGGGTCGAGAGCCACCGGCGTGGCCCTGCGCCGCCCGGTACCGCTCAGGTCGTTTCGGGAGCGGGGGCCTCGATGTCGGGCCGGATGTCGATACGCCACCCGGTCAGCTTGGCCGCGAGGCGCGCGTTCTGCCCTTCCTTACCGATGGCCAGGCTGAGCTGGTAGTCGGGCACGGTGACCCGGGCGGCACGCGCCTTGGCGTCGACGATCTCGACCTTCTGAACGCGAGCCGGAGAGAGGGCCGAGGCGACGAACGACGCGGGGTCGTCGGAGTAGTCGACGATGTCGATCTTCTCGCCCCGCAGCTCGCTCATGACGGCGCGCACGCGAGAGCCCATGGGCCCGATGCACGCTCCCTTGGCGTTGACCCCCGCGACCCGCGAGTGCACGGCGATCTTCGTGCGGTGCCCCGCCTCGCGCGCCAGCGCAGCGATCTCGACCGTGCCGTCGGCGATCTCGGGCACCTCGAACTTGAAGAGGGTGCGTACGAGGTTGGGGTGGGTGCGCGAGAGGCCGACCTGCGGCCCCTTGGCGCCGCGCTTCACGCTGACGACGAAACAGCGCAGCCGCTCGCCATGGACGTAGCGCTCCCCCGGGATCTGCTCGGCCAGCGGCAGGATGCCCTCGACGCTGCCGAAGTCGACGAGCACGTTGCGGGGGTCTTGACTCTGCTGGATGATCCCCGAGATGACATCGCCCTCGCGGCCCTTGAAGTCGCCGAGCACGGCTTCGTCCTCGATGTCACGCAGGCGCTGCACGATGACCTGACGGGCGGTGGAGGCCGCGATACGACCGAACCCCACGGGAGTGTCGTCGAACTCGGGGCCGGGTTCTTCACGCTGCGGCCGTTCGTCGTCGTCGCTGGGAGGTAGCAGATCGCCCTCCTCACGAGCCCAGACGACCACGTGACCGGTCTTGCGGTCGAGCTCGACCCGGGCGAGGCGCTGGCTGCCGTCGGTGCGGTGGTAGGCCACGAGCAGAGCCTGCTCGATCGCCGGGATCAACACCGCCAGGCTGATGTCGCGCTCACGCTCCAGAGAGCGTAGTGCGGCCAGATCGATGTCCATCAGTTCTCCTCCTCGGGCTCGGACGAGGACTCGTCCGGCGCCAGGTCTGCGTTGGCCGTCGTCGGGGGCCGGGTGAACTCGACCTGCACGATGCCGCGCTCGATCCCGTCGAGAGCGAGCTGCACGGTGCGCCCGGGGGTCTTCTTGGTCGGTGCCACCTCGATGGCGATGGTGTCGGCCCGCACGTCGACGAGCCGTCCGGTGTCGGTGCCGTCGGCGTGGACCACCTCGACGAGCCGGCCCACCTGCCGCCGGAACTGGTCATGAGAGGTGAGCGGGCGTCCGACACCAGGCGACGACACCTCCAGCACGTAGGGCGCCTCCCCCATCACGTCAGAGGCGTCGAGGCCATCGCCCACAGCACGCGTCGCATCGGCGACGGCGTCGAGGGACAGCCCGCCGACAGGACTGGCGGTGTCGGTCGTCTCGAGACCGCTGATGTCGGTGTCGACCAGAACGCGCACGACACTGCGTCGACCCGCCTGCGAGACAGTGACGTCCTCGACGACGATCCCGAGAGGATCCAGAACCGGCACGACGGCCAGCCTGATGTCGTGAGGTGTGCTCATCGCCCCTCCTGTCTTCTCGAATGTTGAGCGCTGCCCGTCTCGGGCATCCGCCTGCGTCGACGTGCATCCTGGCGGACGACCCGACGCGGCGCGCTGCGTTGACCCACTCTAACGGGCGTCGTCGGCACGCGCGCACCGCTTGAGCCGTGCGAGGATCGCGCCATGAGTGCGCCACCCCCACCCGCACTCGGCAGCGACCACCGTGCCCCGCCGGTCGACGGGGTGCCCCGTCGGTCGCTGCTGAAGCTCGCCGCTCGCGGCGTGGTCGCTGCGAGTCTGGCCGTCTCGGTGACCGGGTCGCTCTCCGGGTGCGGGCTGCGTCTCGACCTGCCGGAGCCTGCGCCCCCGGTGCCGACGAGGAGGCCGGCTCCCGACGAGGCACTGCTGGTGTCGGTGATCGCTGACCTGTCTCAGATCGTCACCGCCGAGAAGGCGATCGCGGCCGATCTTTCCAGAGGCCCGGCCGCCACCACCGTCTCCACCCTGCTGCGCCTGCACCGTGAACAGGTGGTGGTACTGACCGGTCGGCTGACCAACGACGGCGTCCCGACGAAGATGATCACCGCCCCGTCCCCCTCCAGACCGGCACCCCGGTCAACCACCGAGCTGGCGGCCCGGCTCGACTCGCTCGGCGGCGCGGACTGGGCTGCGCTGGCCGGCGCGACCCCATCCACCCGAGCGCTGCTGACCTCGGCCTACAGCCTGCGGCTTGGTGGAGCGGACCTGCTCGGAAGGGCGGTCGCGATACCGACCCCAGCGAGCCCGGTGCGCGAGGCCCTGCTTGCTCGCACCCGACCGCTGGTCTACGCGTTCGAGGTCGTCGCCGCGCAGTCGGCGAAGAGCCAGCGCAGCCGGGCCGTGGCCACCCTGAAGCGCTTGACGAGCCTCGAGGAGGCAGTGGCCGCGGGCAGCACCACCGCCCCGACAGGGTGGTCCCTGCCCTTCCCGGTCACCACGGCGGGCGCAGCGAGTCGGTTGGCCACGCAGGTGATGTCGGCTGCCGTCGCCTCCCTCGTGGATGTGGCGGGCCCCAGCCCCACGGCGGCCTCGCTCCGCGACAGCGCCACGTGGAGCGCCCGGGTGCAGTCGCTTGCTGTCGACTGGTCGGTGCCCCTGACCCCCTTTCCCGGAACCGACGAGTGAGTAGCCGATGAGCACCGACCGCTTCGACCTCGTTCCCGCCCACTTCGCCCACGAGGTCAGCGGCTACCCCGCAGCGACGGCCGGCGGCGTGACCGGCGAGCACTGGGTGCTCGACCTGCCCGACCTGCTCACCGACCTGCTGACGGAGTGGCAGCTCGAGCCGATCGGTCGCAGCATGAACGGCAGCTGCTCGGTCGTCGTGCCGGTGCGTCTGCTCGGCTCCGGCCGTGAGGCAGTCGGCGTGAGCGGCGAAGCAGTGCTCAAGGTGACCTGGCCCCATCCAGAGGCGGCGACCGAGCACCTCGCCCTGGCGGCCTGGAACGGCCACGGCGCGGCCCGGCTGGTACGAGCCGACCCGAGCCGTCACGCGCTGCTGCTCGAACGGCTGCACGACCGCGACCTGATGCGGCTGCCCATCGACGACGCATGTGCCGTGATCGGTGACCTGCTCTCGACGTTGCGCCGCCCTGCCCACCCGCGGATGCCGCTGCTCGACGACTACGCGAACCGTCAGGCCGTCGAGCTGCGGGCCGCGCCTCCGATCATCCCTCGCCGCTATCTCGACCAGGCAGCCGCCCTGGCGCAGGAGCTGGTGGCCCGGCCCGCCACCGAGGCTCGGCTGCTGCACACCGACCTGCACTACACGAACGTGCTGGGCGCCTACCGGGCGCCGTGGCTGGCTATCGACCCCAAGCCGATGGCGGGAGACGTGGCCTTCGAGGTGGCGCCCGCGTTGTGGAACCGCGCCGACGAGCTGGGCACGGGTTCACAGATCCGGTGGTCGCTTCGACGGCGCCTGGAGATCATCTGCGAACGAGCCGGCATCGACGACGGCCGGGCGCGGGCCTGGACCATCGTGCGCGAGGCCGACAACGCTGTCGACGTCGCCGATGACCGCGACGCCGGGTGGGCGCGAGACCGCATCAGTCTCTCGGTGATGATCATCAAGGCGATGAACGAGTAGACGCCTCACCGCGTCGTCGGATGCCCGCCGTCACCTAGCGTGAGGGGCATGACCAACCGTCTGGCCCAGGCCACCAGCCCCTACCTGCTTCAGCACCGCGACAACCCCGTGGACTGGCAGGAGTGGGGCGACGAGGCCTTTCGGGAAGCACGGGAGCGCAACGTTCCGGTGCTGCTGTCGGTGGGTTATGCCGCCTGCCACTGGTGCCACGTGATGGCGCACGAGTCGTTCGAGAACGAGGGCGTCGCGGCTGCGCTCAACGACCGTTTCGTCGCCGTCAAGGTCGACCGGGAGGAGCGTCCGGACATCGACGCGGTCTACATGTCGGCGGTCGCGGCGACGACAGGGCATGGCGGCTGGCCGATGACGGTCTTCCTCACCCCCGAGGGCGAGCCCTTCTTCTGCGGCACCTACTTTCCCCGCGACCACTTCCTCCGCGTGCTCGCCGCCCTCGACGAGGCGTGGCGCACTCGCGAGCACGAGGTGCGGGCCTCCGGTACGCACATCGCGACGGCGCTGGCCGACTCCCTCCAGGCGCCGAGTCCGTATGCCGCTGAGCCCGCCGATCTCGACCGGGCCGTAAGCGTTCTCGGAGCTCAGTTCAGCTCCTCCACAGGGGGTTTCGGGACCGCTCCCAAGTTCCCGCCCTCGATGCTGCTCGAGTTCCTCCTTCGCCACCAGGCGCGCACGGGCGACGACCTGTCGGCACGGATGGCCGACCGCACGCTTGAGGCCATGGCCCGGAGTGGGATGTACGACCAGCTCGGCGGTGGCTTCGCCCGCTACTCCGTCGACGCCGGCTGGGTCGTGCCCCACTTCGAGAAGATGCTCTACGACAACGCCCAGCTGCTGCGGGTCTACGCACACTGGGCGCGCGCAACACGGAGCCGGTTGGCCGAGAAGGTAGTTCGCGAGACGGTCGCCTTCCTGTTCGACGAGCTGCTCACCGAGGAAGGCGGGTTCGCCTCGTCACTCGATGCCGACACCGACGGCGTCGAGGGCCTGACCTACGCCTGGACCCTCGCCGAGCTGCAGGCGGTGCTGGGCGAGGTGGACGGGGGGCGGGCGGCTGCGCTGTTCACGGTGACCGACGCCGGCACCTTCGAGCACGGCAGCTCGACGTTGCAGCTGCTCTCCGATCCCGATGATCCTCAGTGGTTCCGGTTGACCCGAGCACGGCTGGCCTCCGCGCGGTCCGAGCGGCCGCAACCGGGTCGCGACGACAAGGTCGTGACCTCGTGGAACGGCCTGACGATCGCTGCCCTGGCTGACGCCGGCGCCCTGTTCGACGAACCCACCTGGGTCGAGGCGGCGCGTCGATGTGCTGCCTTCCTGCTCGAGACCCACCTCGTCGACGGTCGGCTGCGTCGAGCCTCCCGTGGGGTTCGGCTCGGGTCAGCGGTAGGAGTGGCCGACGACTACGGCAACCTCGCCGAAGGACTGCTCGCCCTGCACCAGGCCACCGCAGAGCCGCGTTGGCTCGAGGCGGCCGAGGAGCTGTTGGCCACGGCTCGTCGACACTTCGGCTCCGACGACGGCGGCTTCCACGACACCGCCGACGACGCCGAGAGCCTCTACCTGCGCCCCCGCAGCGGCGCTGACAACGCCGAGCCCTCGGGGCAGTCAGCCCTCGCCGGGGCGCTGGTGACCTTGGGCGCCCTGACCGGGTCCACCGACCTCTTCGAGGCGGGTCGCCAGGCAACGCAGGCGGGTCTGGCCCTGGCGGTGCGTGAGCCGCGCTTCGGGGGCTGGACCCTGGCCGTCGCCGAGGCCCTGCTGGCCGGCCCCCGACAGGTGGCCATCGTCGGCGACGGAACCGACGCAGAGGCACTGGCGGCGGTGGCGCGGGCGTCGACCAGCCCGGGCCTCGTGGTCGTTCACGGAATGCCGGACTCCCCCGGCGTTCCACTGCTGCAAGGCCGCTCCCTCGTCGAGGGTCGGGCGGCCGCCTACGTGTGTCAGGGCTTCATGTGTGACCTGCCCGTCACCTCGACTCACGCCCTGGCCGAGAAGCTGCGCAGAGCCTGACTCCCACGCGGTGCACGTCGCCCTCGTTCCTGACCGGGCCATCGAACGACCGAGCGTCAGGACGCGGGCGCCGCCAGAATCTCGCCGTGGGGCACGGTGAACCAGCCGTCGTCGCTGCGCGACCAGTCGACCCAGGCCTGCGAGAGGGCCCGCAGCTCATCGGGTTCGGCCAGGCCCTTGGCGAGTGCGGTGCGGGCCAGGTCAGACTCCAGCACCCGCGCCGCCCAGCTCTCGCCCCACCACCGCCGGTCGGGCTCAGCGGCGTAGCACCAGATCGACGCCGACGGTCGGATGTCGCTCAGGCCGGCCTCGCGGGCCCAGGCCAGCAGGCGCCGACCGGCATCCGGCTCTCCCCCGTTGGCGCGGGCGACGCGATGGTAGAGCTGGAGCCAGTCGTCGAGGCCCGGCAGGAGCGGGTACCACCCGAACGACGCGTAGTCGGCGTCGCGAGCGGCCACGACGCCCCCCGGGCGGCACACCCGGGCCATCTCGCGCAGGGCGCCGACGGGGTCGGGCACGTGCTGCAGCACCTGGTGGGCGTGTACGACGTCAAAGCTGTCGTCGGCCTGATCGAGGGCGAGCACGTCACCGACCGCGAAGTCGATGTTCAAGGCGCCGCGGCGTTCGGCCTCGGCGCGGGCGAGGTCGAGCCCGGCCTCAGTCGGCTCGAGGGCCAGCACCCTTCCGGGAGCGACGATCTCGGCGAGGTCGGCAGTGATGGTGCCGGGGCCGCATCCCACATCGAGCACGCTCAGGCCGGAGTGCAGCATCGGCAACAGGTAGGCCGCTGAGTTGGTCGCAGTGCGCCAGCGATGAGACCGGAGCACCGACTCGTGGTGACCGTGGGTGTAGGCGGCGCCATCCGAGGAGTGATACTGCTGGTTCACGATGTGGACGCTACGCGGAGTGGCTGCTCCTCACAAGACCGCCTTCACAAGGTGAACGCCGAGTAGCCGACGGCGTCGGCCTCGAACGCCTGCCGCGCGGGTACACCACCCACGAACAGCGTCGGGGCCCAGATGTCGGCCCAGAGCTGGGTGGGCCCGGTCACGGTGACCGAGCCTGCTCTGCCGACCATCCACCCCTTGACCAGCCCGGTTGGGTCGTAGCTCAGGTGACCGTCGCCGGTCGGCAGCAGCGTCGTGAACGCACCACAGGTGACACGCTGGGCGCGCTGACCCATGACCAGAGCCTCCTCGACGCGCGGCCACCGGGCGCCGCCGAGGACGAGTACGGGTTGGCCCGTGACCAACCCGGCCCGTCGAGGAAGCGCCACTGGAAGAACGGCCCGGCGCGAACCGGCATCCGGTGCAGGTTCCGGCCGGTCAGCACCACCGACGTGACCGTCGGCGACTCAGTCACGATCTCGGACACGACGAGGCGGTGCCGCAGCGAACGCACCAGCGGCCCGCCCCACCTTCCCCTCGAAAGACGACCACTGCGGCCAACGCCGCCGCGTAGAGGCCCCACCACAAGAGCGTGGATTCCGTGCTGTCCCGGAAGTCCTGCCGCGCCAGAGCTGGTGCGGCAGCGCCAGCCCGGCGCCCAGGTAGGCGTGCAGGTGCAGCAGGTGCCACGACTCGTAGCGCAGCCGCCGCCGGGCCTTCTTCACTGAAGTCACCACGACCATGCGGTGCACCCGGGCGAGCTCGTCCTGACGCCAGGCCTGCTCAACGATCGGGATGCGGGCCATCAGGAGCACCTGCAGCAGGATCAGCACCGAGGCGGCGAGGCCATTGCGACCGGGGGAAGGTGCGGGGGCCCGACACGGTGGCTGCACTCATGGGAAGAAGACTCCCGCCCGGTGGTTTGGGCTTGTTGCCCCGGGTCGAGCCTGACCATGTGACTACTCCCCTACGCTGTTCGGCATGGCTGACTGGACGGAACACGTCATCTGGTGGCACGTCTACCCTCTGGGGGCGCTCGGGGCCGACACCACCGGAGGTGACCGGTCGTCCGCGCCACGGCTCCGTCGTCTCGTGCCGTGGCTCGACCACCTCATCGAGCTCGGGGCCAACGGCCTCGCGCTCGGGCCCGTGTTCACCTCGAGCACGCACG
>JBBSTU010000010.1:0-37176 GCA_038235595.1 Actinomycetales bacterium
CCACTCGTTACCGGCACCGTCGTGCTCGAGCTGGCCGCCGACCGGCCCGCGCTGCGGATCTCGATGCGTCTGACGGCCGCGGCCGACATCACGCTGCGGTACCTCCGCGGCCCTTGGCTGCGGGTCGGTGAGGGCGAGGGCAGCTTCGGCAGCAGCAAGGACGACGCCCTGCTGCCGGGTGTCGACTGGGCTGTGGGGCAGGAGTGGACCAGTGGGAGCGACAACTTTCGCGACCCCTGGGCGCTGCGCTGCGCGCCCCACCCACACCAGGTCTCGGTGCCCGTCATGGCCGTGTCGGCGGGTGGGTGGGCGGTCGGCCTCTCGTGGTCGCCCACCGCCGAGGCGACCGGCTGGTTCAGCCTGCCGCGCCACGTGGCCCAACCGGTGCTGGCCTCGCCCAACTTCATCGACCGGATGCCGCACCACCTGCTCGGCCTCATGCTCCCGAGCGCGGCGCACGGCGAGCAGAACGCCGTGGGCATCGACGCCGCCGGCCCCGGGCTCGAGCTGCACCTGCACCAGCAGATCGCTCTCGACGCCGAGTGCGTGGTGCTGCCCGGTCGAAGCCTCGACGTGCTCGTCGATCACGTGCGGTGCACGGGTCTGCCCGAACCGCAGTGGCGGTGGCCTGCGCAGGAGGCTCTCGACCGGATCGCCGCAGCCTACGCCGGCCATCTCTTCCACGCGGGACGGGGCTTCGGAGTCGGTCAGACCGACGGAGACGTCAACGCCCGGGTGCCGGCCTTCCTCGACGGCTACCTGGAGCGGGCGGGTGCGCAGACGCCGACGAGCGGCACGGCATCCGAGCTGGATGCCGTTCACGCGCGGTTGCGGTCGCACGTGGCCTGGTGCCGTTCCCAACCCGAGGGGCCTCCGTCGGCGCGTAGCTCCGAGAGCATTGATGCCTTGCTCGAGGCTCAGCGGCCCGACGGCACCTTCGCCTTCGATCCCAACGGTCGTCACTACCGCAAGGACGACGTGCTGGTCGCCCGTGATCTCGTCGAGCCCATGGGCCTCGAAGGTGACACGGCCCTCGACCTCTGTGTCGTACCGGCCTTGCGTCTGCTCGAAGAACATCAGGTGTCGGGCCGGGCCGACTGCGCCGAGGCTGCCGCCCGGGCGCTCGACGCGTGTGCACGGTGGACCCGCCCCGAGGGCGGTGACTACTGGGAGACCCCGCTGCACGCGCCGAACCTCCTGGCGGCCGGCCACGCCGCGGTGGCGCATGAAGTCGGCCGTCGAGTGCTGGGGGTGGAGCGCTTCGGGGAGCGGGCGGTATGGTGGCTACGCTCGATGCTGGCCTTCACCCACCTCTGGGAGCCGGCAGCGACGCCGATGCTCTACGACACCAAACCCTGTCTGTGCTCGAGTGACTGGTACTTCGCCAACTGGGTGCGCGATCATGTGCAGTGGGAGGTGCTCGAGGTCTTCGCCTTGTCACGAAGGCACGGGATCGACTGGGCAGCAGTTGATCCCGAGATCGACTGGACGCGCTTTCACGAAGGGGTCACCTCGGCGGCGGTGCGGTGGCTGCTGGACTCGTCGGACCGCAGCTGGCTGCCGCACAACCTGCCCGATACTCGAAAGCGCTACGAGGACGGTGGTTTCGACCTCTGCCTGCCCGACACCCACAGCACCCTCACCGGGCTCTACGGCGGGATGGCCATCGCTCCGGACGCCGTCGCAGTGAACCTGCTCGGGGTGCTGGAGCGCCGAGAGGCCATCAGCACTCGGCGCCTCGACCCTCCAGACCGAAGACAGCCAACCGGTCCTCTTCGGTGATCCGCACGGCGTTCCGGTCGACGAAATGGAACTGGAGGGCACGCCGCCTGGTGTCGGTGCGGTTGGTGGGTGTTCCGTGATGGATGAACCCGTCGAAGAACAGCAGACCGCCGGCGGGCAGCGGAACGACGACGTCACGGGCGGTCGCGACGTCGTGGTCGCAGATCTGCCAGTCACGTCGAGCGAAGTGGGGCACCGGGCCCTCCCGATGCGAGCCGGGCACGACGTGCATGCACCCGTTGTCGTAGGTCGCGTCGTCGAGCGCGATCCAGACGCCCACGATGGGTGCCTCGAGGTCGATGTTGAAGAACGCCTTGTCCTGGTGCCAGGGCTTCTCGCGCCCGCCACCCGGAGGTTTGAGCAAGGCCATGTCCTGCAGAAGGACGACGTCGGAACTGCCGATCAGAGCGCGGACGATGCGAAGCACGCTCGGATGGTGGGCGATCGCGCTGAGACGCTGGTCGAGGGTCGCGAACGACATGAGCTTGCGAACCGCATCCATCCGTTCCTCACCGTGGAGTCTGTCGAGGTGGTCAGCCGCCCAGGCTTCGAACTGCAGGTTGATGCCGTCAGGGGCCTGCTCGATGAGCCCGATCAGGGCACCGATCGACTCCTCGACCTGTTGTGGGGTGAGCACGCTTCTGACCGGGAGGAACCCCAGTGCTCGGTACTGCTCGAGGGCGTCGTCATCAACGGCTTCGAGGTCAGGTAGGGCTGGTGCTATGACGTCGTTGCGGTAGAGACCTTCGACGTGCTCTTCTGCCCGCCCTCGTCTCTGCTCTCCTCTGCGCTCGTCGACTCGCTGCGACAGGATGGACACGGTTCTCTCCTCGGGCTGGCCGTCAGGGGCCCTGTCATCAGGACAGTTCCACGTTAGAAGTGCACACCACGGAAAACCATGTCAGGAAGGTTCGTTGTCATGTAGCGAACGTTGGTAGGAGCTGGGCGGTTCGCCGAAGTGAGCGTGGAACTGCCGGCTGAACAGGAACGGGTCTGCGTAACCCAGGGCCAGGGCGACCTGGCTGACGTTCATGGCGCTCTCGCGCAGAAGAACCTTCGCCCGGTCCAGGCGCGCATCCACCACGACTCGACGGAACGTCACGCCCAGCTGGCTGGTGAAGAGCCGACTCAGCTGCTGCGGGGACAGGCCGACCTCGCCGGCCACGTCAGCCAGGGAGGGACGCCGGCTCGGCTGTTCCAGGATGAGGTCCAGAGCGTCCTGCAGTCTCGTGTCCAGGCCCACCCGCACTCCTGCCGCGGCGGCATCCGTGCGGTAGACCTCCACGAGGATGTCGAGCAGCCCTGCGGTCGCCGTGATGCCACGCAGTGGCGAGGAGTCGCGCAGCGCCCGTACCAGCCGACTCATCGCGTCGACGATCAGTCCGACGCGCCGAATGGCGGGGAAACGGCTGGGTAGCACCCAGTCGGTGGTGTCCGCGACGGTGCCGGTTCGGTCGTCGATGAAGTCGAAGTGGCAGGAGAGAACCGTCAACCGGTCACGCGGGTCCTGCTCGAAATGCCCGGTGTCACCAGGTCGCAGGAGCAGCAGACGGCCGGAGCCGAGGGTGACCGGTCCGCCCTGGTTGACGCGGGCCTCGCCTCGTCCGGACAGGACGAACCACAGGTCAAAATCGGTCAGGGTGGGGTTCCACGACCATCCGGGTTCGCACACGTGCCTTCCGAAGACCCCCGAGGCGAGGGGGGTGCTCGCCCCGAGCTGGGCGGTGATCGTCTCCCACGGCCACTGCTTGACGTCCGACCCCACGTTCCCCTCCCTCTGGTTCAGGCAGGGTGACCGGCGGTCGAGGCGCGCACGACGAGGTCAGGAGAGAAGGAGACCTGGCGGTGGCGGTGGTGGTCACCGTCGCTGATCTCCTCGGCGAGCAGGCGCGCAGCGGTGCGGCCGAGCTCGGCACGAGGCTGGCGGACCGAGGTCAGGGGGACCGCGGCGGCGGCGGCGAAGTCGATGTCGTCGTAGCCGACGATCGCCAGGTCGTCGGGCACCGCCAGCCCTCGACGGGTGGCCTCCTGCAGCACTCCGAAGGCGAGCAGGTCGTTCGCGCAGAAGATCGCCGAAGGGGCCCGCCCTCCCGTGGTCAGCAGCCGGGCGGCGGCGTCGCGCCCCTCGGCGACGGACAGGGTGCTCGTCTCGTCGACCACGAGACTCGCGGCATCGCCATCATGGTGGTCGACGGCGCTCTGCGCCCCTTGGAGACGGTGGGCGACCTGCGTCAGGTCCAGTGGGCCTCCGACGAACCCGATCGACCGATGGCCGAGAGCGAGCAGATGCTGCACGGCGAGCCGGCCGCCGAGCACGTCGTCGACGGAGACGGAGCACAGACCGGTGGCGCCTTCGCCGCGGTCGACGAGGATGACGTGGGTGCCCCGTTCGACCATGGTGCGCAGCTGCTCGCCACCGTCGACGACCGGCGAGAGCAGCACCCCCATGACGCGCTGCTCCTCGAGCATCCGCAGCAGTCTCGTCTCGTGTTCGGCGCTCTGCCCGCTGGTGCAGATGATCATCGACCCGCCGTGCTCCTGCACCATGGAGTCGGCGCCCTCGGCCACGTCGGTGAAGAACGGGTTACCCACGTCGAGCACCACGATGCCGACGGTCGAGCTGCGTCCGGCTCGCAGCTGCCGCGCCGACTCGTTGCGCACGAAGCCCAGCTCCCTGATCGCGTCCTGCACCTTGGCCCGCGTGCTGGGGGTCACGACCGCCCGACCGTTGAGCACGTGCGACACCGTGCCGACCGACACCCCAGCCCGCTGTGCGACGTCGCGGATGCTGCGTCGTCGGCCCGGAGCGGAAGAGCCGGAAGAAGACATGGGTGCTGGTCCGATCTGGTCGCTACTCCTTGAGAGGGTTCAACCTAACGCACCCCTGAGCGCCGGCGCCGGGATCGGGCCGATTCCGGTCAGCGTCGCCCGTTGACGCAGGCATCTCTCATTGGTACGTTTCAAACGGGCCCGCCAGTGCACGCCGCCGTGAGATGACGGTGGCAAAACGGTGACGGGGCCTGACACTGCACTCATCCGGCACCGGCGCCAGGCAGGCCGGCTGTCATCAGGCGAGAGGACTGCCATGGTCACCGTTGCAGACGCGACGTCCATCCTCCGGCGTCAGCGCATCGAGCTGCCGTCGTGGGCTTTCGGCAACTCGGGAACCCGCTTCAAGGTCTTCGCGCAGAAGGGGGTGCCGCGCACGGCCTACGAGAAGGTCGAGGATGCCGCCACGGTGCACCGCTACACCGGGGTGGCGCCCAGCGTGGCCCTGCACATCCCGTGGGACAAGGTCGACGACTATGCCGACCTCGGCAAGCACGCCGCAGGTCTCGGGGTCGAGCTCGGAACCATCAACGCCAACGTCTTCCAGGACGACGACTACATGCTGGGCAGCGTGACCAACGCGGATCCCCGGGTGCGGCGCAAGGCCACCGACCACCTGCTCGAGTGCATCGAGGTCATGAACGCAACGAGTTCCCGCGACCTCAAGCTGTGGTTCTCGGACGGCACGAACTACCCCGGTCAGGACGACATCCGGACCCGGCAGGATCGACTCGCCGAAGCGCTGACCGAGGTGTACGCCCAGCTGAGCGGCGACCAGCGCATGCTCATCGAGTACAAGCTCTTCGAACCCGCCTTCTACACGATGGACGTGCCCGACTGGGGAACGGCCTACTCGCACTGCCTGGCCCTCGGCGACCGCGCGATGGTCTGCGTCGACACCGGCCACCACGCTCCGGGCACCAACATCGAGTTCATCGTGGCGCTGTTGCTGCGTGCCGGACGGTTGGGCGCCTTCGACTTCAACTCACGCTTCTACGCCGACGACGACCTCATGGTCGGGGCGGCCGACCCGTTCCAGCTGTTCCGCATCATGCACGAGGTGAACCGGGCCGGTGGGCTCGACGTCGACACCCCGGTGTCGTTCATGCTCGACCAGTGCCACAACATCGAGCCCAAGATCCCCGGCCAGATCCGGTCGGTCATGAACGTGCAGCAGGCCACCGCCAAGGCGCTGCTCGTCGACGCCGACGCCCTGGCCTCCGCGCAGTCTGCAGGCGACGTGCTGGGCGCACATGCCGTGCTCGTTGATGCGTACGACACCGACGTACGACCGATGCTGGCGCAGATGCGCGAGGAACAGGGCCTGCACCGCGACCCGATGGCTGCGTACGCCGCCTCCGGCGAGGCCGAGCGGGCCGCGACCGAGCGGGTCGGTGGGAGCCAAGCCGGCTGGGGTGCCTGAGAGCACCGCAAGCCCCGTATCCCGATGCCAGCGCCGAACCCACCCGGCCCGCATCCAGAGCAGCATCGAACACGAACACGAACACGAGGACGAGACGTTGACGACTGTGAGCAGCCCGACCACCACCCCCAACGAGCCGACCGCCGAGAGCTCGGTCACCGAGCTGTTGGGGCGGTCGAACCGACTGGGATCTGACCCTCGCAATACCAACTACGCCGGGGGCAACACCTCCGCCAAGGGCAGCGTCGTCGACCCCGTCACCGGGGGGCCGGTCGAGCTCGTCTGGGTCAAGGGCAGCGGCGGTGACCTCGGCACCCTGACGGCAGGAGGGCTCGCTGCCCTGCGGCTCGACCGGCTGCGTTCGATGGTGCAGGTCTACCCCGGCATCGAGCGGGAGGACGAGATGGTCGCCGCCTTCGACTACTGCCTGCACGGCAAGGGTGGGGCGGCTCCGTCGATCGACACCGCGATGCACGGACTTGTCGAGCAGCTGCACGTCGACCACCTGCACCCCGACTCGGGCATCGCCCTGGCGACGGCACAGGAGGGTGAGGCGTTGACCCGCGAGTGCTTCGGCGACCGGGTGTTGTGGGTGCCGTGGCGCCGTCCCGGCTTCCAGCTCGGGCTCGACATTGCGGCAGTCGCACGCGAGAACCCCGACGCGATCGGCTGTGTGCTGGGCGGTCACGGCATCACGGCCTGGGGGCGCACGAGCGACGAGTGCGAGCAACGGTCTCTTGAGATCATCCGAACGGCCGACGAGTTCCTGGCCGACCGAGGCAAGGCTGAGCCGTTCGGGCCGATCGTCGCCGGCTTCGAGGCACTGACCGATGACGAGCGTCGTTCTCGCGCGGCGCGTCTCGCACCACTGCTGCGTGGGCTCGCCTCGACCGACCGCGCCCAGGTGGGCCACTTCGACGACTCCGCACCGGTGCTCGACTTCCTCTCCCGCGCCGAGCAACCGAGACTGACCGCGCTCGGTACCTCCTGCCCCGACCACTTCCTGCGCACGAAGGTGCGACCGCTCGTGCTCGACCTGCCCACCTCGGCCGACGAGCAACAGGTCGCCGAGCGGCTGCAGGAGCTGCATGCGGAGTACCGCGCCGACTACGCGGCCTACTACCAGCGCCACGCGACCGACGACAGCCCGGCCATGCGCGGCGCCGACCCGGCGATCGTGCTCGTGCCCGGTGTCGGGATGTTCAGCTACGGCAAGGACAAGCAGACCGCGAGGGTCGCAGGGGAGTTCTACCTCAACGCCATCAACGTGATGCGCGGGGCGGAGGCGGTCTCGACGTACGCGCCGATCCCCGAGTCTGAGAAGTTCCGCATCGAGTACTGGGCCCTGGAGGAAGCCAAGCTGGCGCGCATGCCGCCGCCGAAGCCGTTGGCGTCGAAGATCGCCTTGGTAACCGGCGCGGCATCCGGCATCGGGCGTGCCATCGCGGTCCGGCTCCGTCAGGAGGGCGCCTGTGTCGTCATCGCCGACCTCGGCCTCGCTGAAGCACAGTCGGTCGCCGACGAGCTCGGCGGCGCTGACCACGCCCTGGGGGTCGCGGCCGATGTCACCGATGCGGCGGCGATCGCGCGAGCCTTCGAAGAGACCTCGTTGGCGTTCGGCGGGGTCGACATCGTGGTGAACAACGCCGGACTGTCGATCTCGAAGTCACTGCTCGAGACGACCGAGCGTGACTGGGACCTGCAGCACGACGTGATGGCCAAGGGGTCGTTCCTCGTCTCGCAGGCCGCCACGCGGGTCATGGGCCAGCAGGGCCACGGCGGCGACATCGTCTACATCTCGAGCAAGAACGGGGTGTTCGCGGGACCGAACAACGTGGCCTACGGTGCGGCCAAGGCCGACCAGGCCCACCAGGTGAGGTTGCTCGCGGCCGAGCTGGGCGCGCAAGATATCCGGGTGAACGGTGTGAACCCTGACGGGGTGGTTCGTGGCAGCGGGATCTTCGCGGGCGGCTGGGGCGCTCAGCGCGCGGCGGTCTACGGCGTGGCCGAGGACGATCTTGGCGCCTTCTACGCCAAGCGAACCCTCCTGGGGCGCGAGGTGTTGCCCGAGAATGTCGCGGCCGCCGTCTTCGCGCTGGTCGGCGGTGACCTGTCGCACACCACCGGGCTGCACATCCCCGTCGATGCCGGCGTCGCGGCCGCCTTCCTACGCTGAGCGGTCGGAATGACCGTCTCTCGACACGGCGGTGCGACCGTGGCTGCGGTCGACCTCGGGGCCTCCAGCGCTCGCGTGGTTCAGGTGCGCGTCGAGCCTGGAAGCCTGCGCATGCAGGAGGTGCACCGGGCCGCCAACGTGCCCGTCACCGAGGACGGGTCGTTGCGGTGGAACCTACCTGCTCTGCACGACGGGATCCTCGACGGCCTCGCGGCAGCGGTGCGGCTCGGAGCAGGGCTCGACTCGGTCGGAGTCGACTCGTGGGCCGTCGACTACGGTTTGGTCGACCGAGACGGAAGCCTGCTGTCGTTACCGGTGACCTACCGCGACGATCGCACCGACGGGGCGGACCGCCTGGCCCACCAAAGAGTTCCGGCCGACGAGCTGTTCACCCGCACCGGCCTTCAGCACCTTCCCTTCACCACGGTCTTCCAGCTGGTCGCGGCCCTTGCTGATGACCGCGGCGCGGCCGAGATCGACCGCGCCCACCGCCTGCTCCTCGTGCCCGACCTCATCGGTCGGTGGCTCACGGGGGCCGAGGGTGCCGAGCTGACCAACGCGTCGACCACCGGTCTGCTCGACGTGTCCAGTCACGAGTGGGCCCTCGATCTGGTCGAGCGTCTCGGCATCCCGACCCGCCTGCTCCCCCCGCTGCGGCGGCCGGGCAGCACGGTGGGGCCCTTGACCGCGGAGGTCCGACGGCGGATCGGTCTCGACCCCGGCCTTGAGGTTCCGCTGGTCGCAGTCGGCTCGCACGACACGGCATCCGCTGTCGTGGCGGTGCCGGCCGCAGACGACTCCTTCGCCTACATCTGCACGGGCACCTGGTCGCTGGCCGGCCTCGAGCTCGAGCACCCGGTGCTGACTGACGCGGCCCGGGCTCAGAACTTCACGAACGAGACAGGAGTCGATGACCGGGTTCGCTTTCTGCGCAACGTCATGGGCCTCTGGCTGCTGCAGGAGAGCATGGGCACGTTCATCCGAGACGGCAGTCTGAAGGGGCCGCTCGCCGAGGTGGGGGCCCTGGTGGCCGCAGCCGCGGCGCTGGGGTCAGGAGGGCCCGTCATCGATGTCGACGCCGCCGCCTTCCTGGCACCGGGCGACATGCCCGCCCGGATCCGATCTGCCTGCGTCGACAGTGGCCAGCCGAGCCCGTCCGGCCCGGTTGCGGTCACGCGGTGCATCATCGACAGCCTGGCGCTCGCTCACCGACGCGCTCTGCGGTCGGCCATCGCATTGACCGGTCGCAGCCCGAAGGTCGTGCACGTCGTGGGTGGTGGTGCGCGCAACGCCCTGCTGTGCCAGCTGACCGCCGACGCGATCGGGCTGCCGGTGGTGGCGGGCCCGGTCGAGTCGGCCGCCATCGGCAACGCGCTCGTGCAAGCCCGAGCCATCGGCGCCGTCAGTGGCGACCTGACGGGCCTGCGCGCCCTCGTGGCGGGCTCGCAACGACTTCAGCGTTACGAGCCCCGAGGCGGCGAAGGCGAGTGGGATGCCTTGCAAGCACGACTCGGCGAGCAGCCGGTGACCGCTTCCGGACGTGACTGGCCCTGATCGTGGCGATGGCCGACCGACCGCCTTACGGTCGAATCATGCCCGCTGACCGCATCACCAGCGTCCGTGCGATGGTCGTCTCAGAGGCCACCGCAACCACCGCTGCGACCTCCACCGTGACGGATCCGCCCGGTGAGCAACCCATCGGGGCTGGTCCGGCCGGGGTGGAGGACCCAGACAGGGGCGCCGTGCTCGAGCACTGGATCACCGGCAAGATCGCCCATCCGATGTCTCGGTACGCAGAGTTCCGCCAGCATCGCTCACCCGGCATCGCCCCGAACGGGGGCGAGATCATCGTGGTGGTCGAGTCGGAGTCGGGCCAGGTGGGCATCGCCAGCACGGCGGGTGGCCGAGCCGTCGCCGCCGTGGTCGATGACCTGCTGGCGGGCTACGTCATCGGAGAGAGCGCCTTCGCCCACGAACGCATCTGGGACCGGATGACGTCGGCGACCCTGCGGTTCGGTCGGGCCGGGCTTGTCATGCACGGTGTGTCGGCCATCGACAACGCGATCTGGGACCTGCACGGCCAGATCCAGCAGCGGCCCGTGGTCGAGCTGCTCGGGGGCTCGGTCGATGACGCAGTGGAGGTCTACACGACCGGGCCACGACCAGACATCGGGAAGGCCCTCGGTTTCGCAGCGGCGAAACTGCCGCTGACCTGGGCACCCTGCGAGGGCGAGGAAGGGTTCGTCCGCAACGTGGAGACGGCCCGGGAGGCGCGCGCTGCGGTGGGGGAGGGCTTCCCTCTGCTCTACGACTGCTGGATGTCGCTCGACGTCGACTACGCCGCCCGCTTGGCCGACGCGGTCGACGAGCTGGGCTTCACCTGGATCGAGGAACCGCTTCAGCCGCACGACTACGCCGGGCACCGCCGGCTGCGAGACCGGATGCCGGCCCGCATGCAGCTGGCCACGGGCGAGCACGAGTACACGGCGGCAGGCTTCAGGCGGCTCTGCGAAGCAGGCGTCGACGTGGTGCAGCCGGACCCGGCCTGGTGCGGTGGCATGACCGAGCTGATCCGCATCGCGGCGGTGGCGGAGGCCCAGGGGGTGCGGCTCGTGCCCCACGCCGGAGGGCTGCTGTCGTACCACTTCGTCGCGAGCCGGCCGGAGCTGCAGCTGGCCGAGTACCCGTTGCTCAGTCTCGACGGCGACGCGGTCCGGCCCCAGCACACTCCCTGGTTCGTCGGTGAGAACCTGCCGGTCGACGGCTGGGTCACCCTGCCGAACGCCCCGGGGTTCGGGCTTGTGCTCGCTGACGACGTGCAGCTCGAGCCGGCGCTCCCTGCGCTCGCCGGCAGCCGCCGGTGACGGTTCGTATCGGGGTGGTCGGCGCCGGCGGTTGGATGACCTCAGCACACCTGCCGGCTCTGCTGAGCCATCCGGACGCCCAGGTCGTGGCCGTGTGCGATGCGGATGCGGAGCGGTGCGATCGAGTGGCCCGCCGGTTCGGCATCGAGAGGGTCGAGACCGACTTCCACCAGCTGTGGGAGGGGGGCCACAGAGTCGACGCGGTCGTGGTCGCCACCCCGCACGCCACCCACCACGCCGTGGTCGCAGCTGCTCTCGAGGCCGGCGTCCATGTGCTCGTCGAGAAGGCGATGACGACGACGGCGGCGCAGGCGTGGCACCTCGTCGACCTGGCCGCCCGCCACGATCGCCATCTCGTCGTCGGTTACACCTACCAGCACACGGCCACGGCAGCCGAGGTGCGGCGTCTCGTGCTCTCGGGGGAGGCCGGTGATGTCGTGCAGGTGGTGGCCGAGTTCTCGTCAGGCACCGAACGGTTGTTCGCCGGAGCTACCGGTGACGACCGCGGCGGAGGCCCGGCCGACCGGCTCACGTACTCTGCCGCCGGCGGTGGAGGGCAGGCCCACACCCAGCTGACCCACCTGATGGGGGCGGTTCACTGGACTCTGGGACGACCGTCCGAGCGGGTTTTCGCGGTCATGGACCGACGGGGGCTCGACGTCGATGTCGTCGACTCACTGGTCGTGACCTTCGAAGGTGGCGGTAGCGGGGTGGCAGCCTCAACGGGTACCCTTGCCGACGGGCACCACCCGCGTCATCGGATCACCTGGTACGGAACGCGGCTCGTCATCGAGCAGGACCTGCTCAGGGCATCAGCCCGCGTGCACGGGCCGTCGGGCACGCGGTCGCTGGCGGTGCCGCCCAGTGAGCCGACCTATCCGGTGCGCGCACCGGCACGGCGGTTCGTCGATCTTGTGGCCGGTCGCGGGCCGAACCTCGGCCCGGCCCGTGAGGCGGCCTGGACCGTCTCGCTGATCGAGGCGGCCCACGCCTCAGCGGCATCCGGTCAGGCCGAGGCCGTGGCGCGAGAACCGCAGCGTGACGAGAAGCATCGCTTCACACCGACCGAAAAGACCACGCCATGAGTACGGTTCGCAACCTCGCGGTGCGTGGTGTCGCCCCCGACCCGTCCGTCGACCAGGTCGGCGACGACTTCTACCTGGCCACGTCGACCATGCAGTTCTGGCCGGGCATCCCGATCCGGCACAGTCGCGACCTCGTGAGCCGCCGGCTGGTCGGCCACGCCGTGACGCGACCCACCCACTACCGGCGCGACGGGCGGCGGGGTGACCTGATGCTCTCCGCGCCCACGACGGGGGGTGGCTCTACACGACACGAACGCTATTACCCGACATCGACGGCGCCGTTCGTGGGGGACGGCGCCGTTCGTGGGGGACCCTGTGTTGACCCATCGGCACCGCGCCGGGCACCCGATCCAGTCGGGCGGTCACGCCGACCTCGTCGACGACGCCGACGGAAACTGGTGGGCAGTGTGCCTCGGCACCCGTCGTGAACCGACGCACTACCGGTTCGCAGCGAGTCACGGCACGAAGGAGCCGGCCCCCGCGGCAGACCTGCTGGTCATCGGGCAGGCGGAGATGACGACGTTGTCGGCTGAGACCGCCGACGAGTTCTGCGGGGTGCGGTTCGCGCTCTTCTCTGAGCACACCGCGACCGGCTTTCACCACGTGGTCCACGAGCCGATGAGTGCGGCAGCCACTACAACGGAATCTGAGCATGGAGGTGCGAGATGAGCAGGGTTTGCTTTCTGCTCACGGTGCGGGTCGACCGGGTGGCCGACTATCGGGCCCGCCACCGCGAGGTCTGGCCAGAGATGCAGCAGGCGCTGCGTGAGACCGGGTGGGGCAACTACTCGCTGTTCCTCACCGACGACGGCCTGCTCGTCGGGTACCTCGAGACCGACGACTTCGAGGCCGCGCGCGCCGGCATGGCGGCTCGCGAGGTCAACGCCCGCTGGCAGGCCAGCATGGCCGACCTTTTCGCGGGTCTCGACGATGAGCATCCGGACGAGGCCATGACGCCGCTTCCCGAGATCTTCCATCTCGACTAGGGCTTCGCCACGTGTCGGGTTCGTGCAAGCATCTTGGCGTTTGAAGGGCCAGACTGAGCTGACCGATACCGAAGGAGAACGCCATGAGCACCCCGATCCTCGAGATGGTCACGATCGACTGCCTCGATCCCCAGGCCGAAGCTGAGTTCTGGGCGGCGCTGCTGGACGGCGCTGTCACCTACGCCGACGAGAGCTACGGCATGGTCAAGGTCGGCGACCGTCGGCTGGGGTTCGGGCACGTCGACGGGTTTGTCGCGCCGCAGTGGCCCGACCCCGTCGGCGCCAAGCAGTTCCACCTCGACCTGTCGGTCGACGACCTCGAGACGGCGGCCGCTGAAGCGGTGTCCAGGGGTGCGACCCGGCCTGAACACCAGCCCGGTGACGGGTGGATCGTGCTGCTCGACCCGGCCGGGCACCCGTTCTGCCTCACCCAGCGAGCGAACTGGGCCCAGATGTGACGTAGACGAGCCGGGCTCGTAACCCTGCCCCGGGGATGAGAGCTGTCTCATCCCGGGCTCGAGTAGGTGGATGTCGGGTCAGAGTGGTGTCATGCGTGGACCAAGACTCCTGCTCACCAACGCCACCGTCAGTGTGGCCGCGGTCGTGGTCGGCTGGGCCTTGTTGGACGGCGGGGACGAACCGGCCGGCCCCGATCTCGGACCGGCCGTTCAGGTGCGTCTCAGCTCCACGACCCCGGCGCCGAGCGGGCCGACGCCACCGGCCACGGGCGCCCTCTCCACGACCAGCCCGCCTGTTGCCGCCGCGACGAACAGACCCACCTCGACCCGGACGACAGGGTCGACGCCGCCGAACCGGGTGACACCGCCAACCCGGCTAACGCCGTCATCGGGCGCCCAGACCGTTCCCCGGCACTCACCGATGCCGGCCGGTGATGACGACGGCGACGACGACGACGACGATCACGACGACGACGATCACGACGACGACGAGGACGAAGGCGACTGACCGGACTGCGGGGCCGTTGACGCAGACGGCAGGGCAGACTGGTGGTGACCCCAGCATGGAGGGCAGATCGGTGCAGGCGGTTCGGTGGCCGCAGTGGAAAGCTCGCAGCACGCGAGCACGGGTGCTGGGCTGGTTCATGTTCATCGTGACCCTCGCGCTGGGCCTGAACCTCGTGGTGGTGGACGCCCTCATGAACGCGCGCGCCGCTGCGGCGGTCGAGACCGAGCTGCAGCACGAGGTCGTGAAGTTTCGCGAGTTCGCCGCACGGGGGGTCGATCCGACCACCGGGCGACCGTTCACCGATGTGCAGGGACTGCTTCGTGGCTACCTGGCGGAGGCGGTCCCCGAGCAACAGGAGGCCCTCTTCAGCCTGGTCGACGGACGCCCGGCAGACCGCACGCGCAACCCGGTGCCGGTCAGGCTCGACCTTCGGCCCGACGTCGTGGCGACCGCCGGGTCGGCCCGGTCGACGGTGACTCGTAGGCTCAGCACTGCCCAGGGTGAGGCCGTCTTTGCGGTGGTCCCGGTGGTGGCAGGTCCCGGTGAGCCGACCGCGTCGCTCGTGATCGTCGAGTACACCGACGACGCACTGGCCGACGTCGACCAGGTCGTGCGGGTGATCGCTCTGGCCAGCCTGGCCGCCCTGCTCATCGCGGGCGGGATCGCGTGGTTCGTGGCCGGGCGGATCCTGTCACCACTACGGCAGGTGCGTCGAACGGCGGAGGCGATCAGTGAGTCAGACCTCACGCAGCGCATCGAGACCCTGCCCGACGCTCGAGACGACGTGACCCGTCTGGCGGTCACCTTCAACGGGATGCTCGACCGGTTGGAGACGGCGTTCGGCGCCCAGCGGGCCTTTCTCGACGACGCGGCGCACGAGCTGCGCACCCCGCTCACGGTGATCCGCGGACACCTCGAGCTGATGGGCGACGACCCGGCCGACCGAGTGGCGACGACCAGGCTGCTGCTGGAAGAGATCGGCCGCATGAACCGGCTCGTCGATGACCTGCTGGTGCTCGCCGCCGCCGACCGCCCCGACTTCCTCACCCCGGGTGAGGTCGACCTGACCGACCTCGTGGTCGGAGCGGTCGCTCGTGCCAGCGCACTGGCGCCCCGGCGGTGGTCGGTGAGCGAGACGGCCGACGCCGTGGTCGTGGCCGACGAGCAACGCCTCATCCAGGCGCTCGTGCGGCTCGCGTCGAACGCGGTGCGGTTCACCAGCGAGGGCGATCGCCTCAGCATCGGGTCTGCGCTGCGCGAGGGTCAGGTCGAGCTCACCGTGCGCGACAGTGGCTTGGGGGTGCCGGATGACCTCAAGGCCTCGGTCTTCGAACGGTTCACCCGGGGTGACCAACGCGGCGCCGGCAGTACCGGAATCGGCCTGGCGATCGTGCGCTCCATCGCCCTCGCTCACGGCGGCACTGTCGGGGTGGCCGACACAGAGGGCGGTGGGGCCAGCTTCACCATGAGCTTTCCCGCTCGCTTCCCCGTCGACCCCGAACGCGACGACTCCTTCGGCCACGACCACGCCGACGACCCTGACCAAGACCAAGACCAAGACCAAGACCAAGACGCCAGCGTTCCGACGTTGGTGGCTCCGGGCGGCACCCAGACCGGATGGATCGGAGACACGTGAGCCACCTCCTCATCGCCGAAGACGAGTCGCGCATAGCCTCCTTTCTCGAGAAGGGCCTGCGCGCCAAGGGATTCACCACCACCACCGTGGTCGACGGCGAACAAGCCTGGCAGCATGCTCGCTCCGGCCGTTACGACCTTCTGGTGCTCGACCTGGGTCTGCCGATCCGCGACGGGATGTGGGTGCTGCGCAGCCTGCGGGCCGAGGGCAGTGCGTTGCCGGTGGTGATCCTCACCGCCCGCGACACCGTGCATGACACGGTGACCGGGTTGCAGAGCGGCGCCGACGACTATCTCAGGAAGCCTTTTGCCTTCGACGAGCTGCTGGCCCGCGTGCAGCTGCGGTTGCGCAGCGCCGGGGCGTCCCCTGAGCCGACCGTGCTTCACGCCGGGCCGGTGGCTCTCGACCTGCAGACGAGACGGGCTCGAGTGGCCGGCCGGTCGGTCGAGCTGACGACCCGGGAGTTCGCCCTGGCTGAGGCGTTCATGCGACACCCCGACCAGGTCCTCACGCGGGAGCAGCTCCTCTCGCAGGTCTGGGGTCTCGACTTCGACCCCGGCTCCAACGTCATCGACGTCTACGTGCGCTACCTGAGACGCAAGCTCGGCGACAGCCGCATCGAGACCGTGCGCGGCGCCGGCTACCGGTTCAGCATCGACTGATCCGGCGGCCTAGGCCGTGATGAGGACCTTCTCATCACGTTCTCATGGTCGGCTCACACCCGACCGGCAGCCTGTTGGTCAAGCCCACCGACAGGAGCCTCCCGATGTTGACCACCAGCCTGCTGATCGCCTTGCTCACGGATGCCGTGGCGATCACCGTCATCGTCTCCCTCTACTTCCACCGTCACCAACGCCGCGACCTGCTGCTCGCCTACACCGCCCTCAACGTCGGCGTCCTGGCCGTGACCGTCGTGCTCTCCAGCGCCACCGTGGGCGCCGGCCTCGGGTTGGGGCTGTTCGGCATCCTGTCGATCATCCGGCTGCGTTCCGACTCCATCACCCAGGAGGAGATCGCCTACTACTTCGTGGCGCTTGCCCTCGGTCTTATCGCCGGGCTCGCCCCGGAGACCCTGTGGGTCACCCCCGCCCTGTCGGCGCTGCTCGTCGCGGTGATGTACGGAGTCGACCACCCCCGCACCTTTCCAGGAGCCCGTCGACAGCTCATCACCCTCGACGAGGCGGTTCCCGACGAGGCCGTGCTGCGAGCTCGGATCGAGCACCGGCTCGGGGTCGACGTGCGCCACCTCATCGTCCAGGAGATCGACTTCGTGCGCGATGTGACCATCGTCGACGTCCGGTTCCGGCGCCATCAGCACTCACCGCAGCCCGCGGCGAACGCCACGGTCAGGTCAGCCCGCACCCTCGAGGGGTCGACGGTTTCGAGTGCCCGGTGACACCGGCTCGCCAAGCCTTGAGCGTGGGGTGTGCTGGGCTACCGACCACCAGCCTCGAGCACATCATCGCGACGGCCGACCTGCAGACCCGAGTCGACCGCAAGTACCTGGTTCCACCCGCGGTGTTCGCGCACCTTGTGGCCCGACTCGATGGTCGAATGAAGGTGCTGGACATCGACGGGCGGAGGCTCTTCGAGTACGAGTCCGTCTACTTCGACACCCCGGAGCTGCTCGCCTACCACCAGCACGTCGGCGGTCGACGCCGCCGCTTCAAGGTGCGGACCCGCACCTACGTCGACTCGGCGCAGAGCATGCTCGAGGTCAAGACGGCGGGGGGACGGGACGAGACGGTCAAGGACCGGCATCCCTACCAGCTCGACGAGCGGTATGGGCTGAACCCGTGGGCGCGTGCGGTCGTGGGGGGCCGTCTCGGGGATGCCGCCCTGGCCCAGCGCCTGGAGCTGTCGCTGGTGAGCCGCTACCACCGTGCCACCCTGGTCGAGCCCGCGACCGGCAGCCGTCTCACCTGTGACGTCGATCTCGACTTCGAGAACCACCGACAACGGCGCAGCGGTCCCGACGACCTCGTGCTCATCGAGTCGAAGACCACTGGGGCGGCCTCGCTCGCCGACCGCACCCTGTGGCGTCTCGGTCACCGGCCGGCCACGGTCACGAAGTACTGCGTGGGCCTGGCCCTGCTCCACCCGCAGTTGCGGGCCAACCGGTGGAACCGCACGCTGCGGGCGGCCTTCGGCTGGTCGCCGACCCGGATCACGTGAGGCTCAGGCCGACTGCCTGATGCAGGCTGGGCCCCAGTGTGGCTCAGCCCTGGTGTTGTTCAGCCCTGGTGTTGTTCAGCCCCGGTGTTGTTCAGCCCCAGTGTCGCTCAGCCCCGGTGTCGCTCAGCCCCAGGTCGACTCGCGGCCCGCGATCTGGGCGTGCAGCACCTCCAGTCGCTCCACGGTGGGTTCGGTGGCGGGGCGGTTGCCCCCGAAGGCCGAGTCGACCGCTGGATGGACACGTTCGTCGAAGGCCGTGGCGCAGGCCTCCTCCGACTCCCAGACGTCGATGTAGCGCAGCGCTCCGTCGGGTTGGCGCACGCACAGGTGCGCGAGCGAGCCGGCCATCGGTTCGGGCCCGAGCGTGTCGATGATGCGGCGGTAGAGCTCCTCACCGATGGGCACGTCCTGGATGTAGGCGTAAACCATGATCCACCCTCCTGTATGATGATCCGAATGCACTTCGGATGAATACAAGGAGGTTACGACCGATGGTGGGGAGCGTCAAGGGCGAGTCGACACGCCGTTATCACTCGCCGCGTCGGGCCGCCCAGGCCCGGGCCACTCGCCTCGTCGTCCTCGACGCCGCCCGCACCCTGTTCGTGGCCAGGGGCTACGCCGCCACGACGGTCACCGACATCGCGGGTGCGGCGCAGGTCTCGGTCGACACGGTCTACGCCTCGGTGGGCCGCAAGCCCGCCCTGCTGCGCGAGCTCGTCGAGACCTCGATCTCCGGCAGCGACCAAAGTGTGCTGCCCGAGCAGCGTGACTACGTGCAGCACATTTCCGAAACGCCGGGCGCCCGAGACAAGCTGGCCATCTACGCCCGGGCCATCACCTCGATCCAGCAGCGCATGGGCCCGGTGTTCCTCGCGTTGCGTGACGCTGCCGCCACGGATCGCGATTGCGCCGCCCTCTGGACGGAGATCTCCGAGCGCCGGGCGGTCAACATGCTCCGCTTCGCGACCGATCTGCGTGCCACGGGAGAGCTGCGCCCTGACCTGAGCGACCGTCAGGTCGCCGACATCGTGTGGAGCATGAACGCCGCCGAGTACTGGGTGTTGCTCGTGCATGAGCGGTCGTGGACGCCCGAGCAGTTTCAGGCCTGGGTCGCCGACGCGTGGGGTCGCCTCCTCCTCACCAGGTGAGGGGAGCCGTGCTCCAGCCGACCCGGCCGATCCGAAAGGCCGGGTCGGGAACGGTCTCTCCCAGTGGCACCACCACGAGGTCGTCGACCTCACCCACCCAGCGGCAGCTCACGGTCAGCCCGACCAGCTCACCCGACCCCGACCAGCCGCCCACGTCGACCGCGAGCCGGTTCCAGCCGACGGGCAGGGGAGAGATCGACGTCGACCGCGTACTGCCGTCGGCGCTCTCGAGCGTCAGGGTCGGCTGCGGGCGACGCCCGGCCCACCCCGGAACGCAGAAGTCGACGGAAGCGAACACGGTTCGCGCCTCGCGAAGATCGAGAGGGGAGCCGGCTGCGTCGCGCAGGTCGAGCTGGGCCGCCAGCGGCTCGGCCACGTCTTCGGCTGCCTCGGCGAGCACGACGAGCACGGGCCCGGGCAGTGGCTCGTGGAACACCGGTTCGCAGACGACGCCGTTCGGAAGGTCGAGGATCGACCGGGCCCCGCCGGCCACCCGCCATCGCTCGTCGCGAGCCCCGTCGCTCAGCCACCGTGCCCATCGCCCGACGCGAACCGTGCCGGCCGACTCACCGACGCTGACGGTCGCGTGGGCACCCACCCGGGCGTCAGGAGGGGCCGTCACCTGCAGGCGGCTCCCGATGATCGTGGCCGTCCAGCCGGGGGCATCGACCCGTGGCTCGGCCCCCGCGGTCGGGCCGGCGAGCGCGAGCGTCGTGCTGCCTCCCGGCTCGACGTCAGTAGCGGCGCCCACGGCCAACGCCGAGCCCCTTACCACCCCGGCGCCTTCAACCCGTAGCCGGTAGCGACCAGGCGGGGCTGTGACGACGAACAGGCCAACCGGGTGGACGCCGCTCTCTGACCGGAGGTGGGGGTGTGCGGCACCGTCGACGATCAGGTCGACGCCGTCGGCCCAGACCGGCATCCCGTTGTGGGGCAGGGCAATCCGGGCGTTCGACCCAACGGGCACCTCGATCTCGAGCGTGAGGTCGTGGCCGTCACGGCGCCAGTGGGAAGCCGCCCGGCCTCGAGGCGTCGTGACGACCGCGTTCACCATCTCGACTCCCGCCGTCGGTGACGGCGCCACGTCGAACGTCGCCCACCCCGGCCCGGTGGGTCGCAGGCCGGCCAACCGGGTCCAGGCCCACTCGGCGAAGGGGGCGGCCAGCCCGATGTGGTCGAGGGAGGCCACCCCCACGTTCTCGGTGTCGATCCACCACGTCTCCCAGAAGGTGCCCGGCCCGTCGACGAGCATCGAGCCGACACCCGGCTGCACGGGTTGCCGCAGGCAGGCGAGCACCCCCGAGCCGTGGTTCCACTCCGCGAGGGCCGCCACCACGGTTCGGGTGGTGGCGAAGCCGGACGAGAGGCGATTCTCGCCCGAGGCGACCGCCGCCGCCACAGCCGCCACGGCTCGACGTTGCGCCTCGTCGTGGCCGTCGAGCAGCAGGGTCGCGGCCAGGGCCCACGATCCCTGCGAGCCGTTCGCCCACTGGCCCGTGACCGGATCGCATAGTCGGGCTCGTGCCGCGTGGACCGAGTGCTGGGCCTGCTGTCGTCGCAAGGCAGCCACGGCCGCGTCGCCGCAGGCCTGCTCGAGTCGCGCGGTGGCCAGCAGGCACGAGATCGCGGCGCAGGTCTGCATCAGCACGGGTGGGGTCTGCTCCGGAGCGAGCCAGTCGTGGCCGTAGCTGATCTCCGGCCGCAGTACGAGCCCCTCGTCCATCAGCGCGAGCTGGTAGTCGCACCATCGGCCCAGTGACGGGAGGTGCTCGCGCACGAGAGACTCATCGCCGGTGTGCAGCCAGTGCTGCTCGAGCACCACGGGGTAGGCGGCCCCCCACACCGGGTCGGGCGGCTGGTGATGGCGCCCCATGGCCGGAGACACCCCGGGAACTGCACCGTCGTCACGCTGGTCGATGACAAGGTCGCCGAGCCACTTACGGTAGGTGCCGCCCAGGTCGAGGTGCATGCTGGAGGCTGCCGCCGACGCAGCGGCGTCGCCGGTCCATCCCGACTGTTCGCGGGTCGGACAGTCTTCGGGCAAGCCGTGCAGGTTGTTGAGCTGGGTGCGTCTGGCCATGTCGACGAGCCGCTCGACGAGGGGGTCGTCGCACGTGAAGGTGCCGGTCTGGGGCGCATCGGTGTGCAGCACGCCTGCGCTGACGCTGACCGAGGCCCCGGCCGGGATGTCGCGCACCTCGACGTAGCGGAACCCGTGCACCGCGAACCAGGGCTCGACGACGTCGATGCCGCCGGCGCACACGAGCGAGACGACCTGGCGTTCGCGTTCGCGGTCGTGCGGGAGGCGGATGTTGAGGGTGCTGACCCGGCCACCCAGCATCGTCTCGCCGTGCACCACCGTGACCTCGCTGCCGCTCGGGGCGCCGTGCAGCTCGACTCGACTGCGGCCGGCTACGTTCTCACCGACGTCGAACACCTTCACGCCGGGCTCGGGCGAGCCGAGCAAGGTCGCGGCGACCCGTCGTACGACGCGTAGGGGAGGGCCGGGGTCGGGACGCACCTCGGTCGGGAGGGGCCGGCCGTTCACCGCACAGACGCCGTCGGGCCCGATACGCGGCTCGACGTCGGGCACCACCACGGCATCGGTGGGGGGAGGGACGACAGCGGCATCCCCAGCGACGGGAGCAGCCTCGAAGGTGGCATCGATACGGGCATCTCGCGCCTCGAGGTAGAACGCCTCCTCGACGAGCATCGAGGATGCCGTGTACCGCGAACCGTGGCCCGTCCCCGATCGAACCGTCGAGCCGTCAGCCAGGGTGGCCACGAGCTCCGCCAGGACGCGAGGGGATTCGCCGGGGGGAACCTGCTGGCCGCGGGCGAGCGTGAGCTGCCACGTGTGGGGCCCGGCAGTGAGCAGGTCGGTGACGTCGTAGGTGCGCACCAGCGCCACCGACGGGTCGGTGCGCGTGGGGTCGCAGGCGTCGGGGTTGACCGCGATGCCGTCGATAGCCGCTCGCACGAGGCCTTGGGCTGTGAGGTGTAGCCGGGCTCGGACGGCGTCGTGCGGGAGGTCGACGACGTTCTCGATGCCATGACCCGCCGGCACCTCGACCCATCGGGCTTCCCAGTCGGCAAGCTCGAAGGGCCCGGTCTCGAGGGGCGCCGGGTCGGACCACCGCCCGGTCTCGCCTCGTTCGTCGATGCTTCGCACCCGCCAGGCCAGCACGTGATGTGCCTCGAGCGGCTCTGCGCCCCAGCGGTGGTGCAGGGTCTGCGGTCCGTCGATCGGCCCATCGACGGGGCCGGAGTCCCACACCGGGTCAGGGTCGGTGGCCGGGTCACGACCCAGCTCGCTGGCCCTGACCTGCCAGCCCGACTGGGCCTGGCCGCGGCGCACGAGGGGCACCGTCCACGACAGCCGCGGACGTCGGTCGTGCGCCACGGGCACGAATCGGTCGGCCTGGGCCAACACCGGCGCGTCGTCGACGCGCAGGTCGACGGGAGCGGGCACTGAGGCCGGCAGTGCGGTCGACGGGGCGGTCGACAGGGCGGTCGACAGGGCGGTCGACAGGGCAGTCGGCTGACCGGTGGGGCTGTCGGTCACGGTGGGCGCTCCGAGGCTCGTGGTGGGTGGTCTGGCTGCAGCCACCTCGAATGAGACGATTCAATGATCTCGCTGGGGCCACGCTAACGGTACGGACCACGGAGGTCGGGGACAGATCGAGGGGCTGGCCGAAACCGGTCACTGCACTAGCGCATCGTGGGTCCGGTCGTCAGGGTGTGGGGCGAAGTGAATCGTGTCAAAGCCATCATGTCGCCCTGGGAGGACCCGATGACCGTACGACCTTTGTTCCACGGACGAATCGCCCTGGTCACGGCGCCTGTCGTCGCGGTGACGCTGGCCCTGCTGGTGGGTCCGGTCTCGGTGTCGCGAGCTGCCTCACCCGCCACGCCCGGTGCCTCGCCAACGGCCCTCTCAGCACCGGCCGCCCCGTTGGTCACCACCTCCGGCATCGACTCTGTCGTGGCGCGTGACACCGGTGTCACGGTCACCGGCACCGGTGCGGCGGGCGCCACGGTCACCGTTCACGCACTCGGCACCGAGGCCGACCCCGCCGTTCCCGGTGCGGCGCCCACGGTCACCGCCCGGGCCGAAGCAGACGGGAGGTTCACGGCCACCTTCCCTCGAGCCGGTGTCTCGTCCGACCCCTACTACGCCAAGTTCGTCGCAACGGTCGACGGAACGACGATCGGAACCTACCGCTACGTCGACGACAACGAGACGACCCCCGCCGCCGACTACCCCTTCCCGCAGGCCCTCAGCAAGAAAGGTCTGCAGGTCGCGCTCACCGACGACGCCGAGGAGATCGGCAACCAGAACGCCGGTATCAACGTCGTGCTGAACCGCATCATGGTCAAGGCGAAGGTCGACTCGGCCAACACCATCGAGTTCAGCTCGGCCGGAAAGGCCTACTACTTCGACCGATCCGAGGTCGAGTCGCTCGACCGTCAGATCAAGCCGCTCTCCGACAACGGCGAGGTGGTCAACCTCATCCTGCTGGCCCAGAACATCACGACCCCCAACAACGTGACGAACGAGCTTGTCCACCCCGACGCCGATCTGTCGGCGGGGCCGATCTTCGGCTTCAACACCAAGACCCCTGACGGGGTGGCCTACCTGACGGCCGCCTTCGAGTTCGTGACTTCCCGGTGGACCGCGGCCGAACAGGCGCACGGCAGGGCAACCGGCTTCATCATCGGCAACGAGGTCGACTCGCAGTGGACCTGGGCCAACATGGGCGAGAAGTCGCTGCCCGACTTTCTGCTCTACTACGACCGTGCGCTACGCCTCGCAGAGATGGCGGCGCAGAAGGCGTACGGCCAGGCGCGGGTGTACACCTCCCTGACCCACTGCTGGACGATCGTCTGCGGGGCCAACCCGCAGCCCGACCGCCCCACCCGCTACTATCCCGTCAAGACTCTGCTCGACACGCTCAACGCAATGACCAAGGAGCACGGCGACTACGACTGGCTCATCGCCCAGCACCCCTACCCCGAGAACCTGTTCAACCCGGCGTTCTGGAACGACCAGACCGCCACCGGCAATGTCGACACGACCCAGCGCATCACGTTCAAGAACATCGAGCTGCTGCCGCAGTACCTGGCCCGGCCCGAACTGCGCTTCGACGGTGAGCCGCGACGGATCATCCTCTCGGAGCAGGGCTGCAACACCCCTGGCACCGGAGCAGACGCCGAGAAGCTGCAGGCAGCCTGCTACGCCCTGGCCTACTACAAGGTTCGCTTCACTCCCGGTATCGACGCGTTCATCCTGCACCGGCACGTCGACAACCGGCAGGAGGGCGGCCTCAAGCTCGGTCTGTGGACCTGGGACGACAAGCGTCCGACCGAGGCGGAACCGCCCGGCCGTCAGAAGCTCATCTACGCGGTCTTCCGAGACATCGACACCGCCAGGTCGCTCCAGGCAACCGCCTTCGCTCTCGACGTGATCGGCATCAAGAGCTGGTCCGAGCTGGTGCCCGGCTTCGACGCGAGCGCCCTGGCCCAGCGGATGCCGGCCAGCACCGTCGGCGCTACCGTCGGTGCGACGGCCCGCAAGGGACAGACCATCGGTTCGTTCGACCGTGGCACCCAAGGTTGGCGAGTCTCTGACAACGCCACGTCAGTGACCCGCGCGGCCACCGACGGCGGGGCGCTGCGGGTGGGCTTCACGGCATACAACAAGCTGTGGCGCGGAACCGACAGAGTGCTGGAGCCGCCGGTCGACGCCCGCCGCAACGACCAGCTCTCGCTGCGGGTGAAGGTGCCCTGGGCCGCGCAGGGCACCCTGGGCAAGGCCAACCAGACCGAGGTGAGGGTCAAGGCCTACTCCGGGGCCGACCTCGTCGCCGAGGCGACCGCGCCCGTCGACATGGGCGCCGGCTGGACTCCGGTCGCCGTCGACCTCTCCCGTTGGAAGGGCAAGGGCTCCGTCGACCGCGTGAAGGTGTGGGCCCGCGGCGGCACGAGTGACGTGTGGACGGGCTCGTTCCTGGTTGACGACATCACCTTCGCGGCCTCAGTTCGCCCTCACGGCCAGCCGACGAACATCGCGGTGGCCTCGAGTGCCGCCCAGGTGCCCGAGAAGGGGGTGCCGGTGAGCTTCACCGTGACCAACCGCGACACGCGCCCGGTTCGTGGCGTGCTGACCGGGCAGCCGTGTCTAGGAACCTCGTTGCTCGAGAACAGGATCCCGCTACCTCGACTGGCACCCGGTGCGACCATCACGGTCGTGGGTCACATAAACCAGTGGAACCCGAAGGCCGGAGCCGACCCCGTGCTGTGTGTCGGCTTCCGCGACCGCATCATCCGCACCGTGCTCGACGCCCCTGCGCCGACCGCCTCGACCGTGTTCGGGTTCGACGACGGAACGACCCAGGGGTGGCAGGCCGGCGAGGGGGTCGCGTCGGTGGCGGCGGTGTCGTCGTTCGCCAACGGACCCGGTGCTCCGCAGGCCGGTGTCGGCGCACTCGACGCGACGGCCACCCCCGGCCTCGCCTCTGCCCCCAAGACGGTCTTCCTCCAGCCCACGACGCCACTGAACCTCTCGGATGCCGCAGAGGCCGTCGTGTGGGTCGACAGCTATGGCGGGGCGCCAGGCGCCACGGGTTACGAGGCCGTGTTCACGCTCTACTCCGGCGCCGACAAGGTGTCGGTGACCTCGACCGGCTACGCGCCGGATCGGTGGAACGAGCTGACCCTTCCGATTGCCAGCTGGGCCGGTCGATCGTCGGTCACGCGCGCCGAGGTGAGCTTCCGGGCTGTAGGCAGCACCTATCCAACCTGGGATCCGCACTTCCAGATCGACACGGTCAGCACCTGGGCCAAACCCCGAAGCTGACCCGAACACCACTGTCTCCAAGTGACTCGGGCAAGTCGGCCAAGCAAGGAAGTGCTGCCCGGGTCGACTTCCCCCACCCCTGCGACCTCAGCCAGTCCTAGGTCATCGGCCGGTGGCGCTCGCGCGATCTGACCGACCCCGCCGTTCGCACTGACTGACCCACCGCGGCGGTCTTGTTCAGATCAGCAGTTGGCGCTGGCGGCCGAGACCGTCGATCTCGAGCTCCACGACATCGCCCCGTCGCAGGTAGTCGAACCGGCCCGAGAGGGCTACCCCCTCCGGGGTGCCGGTGCTGATCACGTCGCCGGGCGAGAGCACCATGAAGTTCGACAGGTCGCGGATGATCTCGGCGACGCTGAAGACCATGTCGGCTGTGCTCGAGCGTTGGCGCACCTCCCCGCCCACCCACGAACGCAGACCCAGCGTCTGCGGGTCGTCGATCTCGTCGACGCACAGCCACGGCCCCATCGGCGCGAAGTCCTCGCAGCACTTGCCCTTCGACCACTGGCCGCCCGACCGCTCGAGCTGGAAGTCGCGCTCCGACAGGTCGTTGCACACCGCGTAACCGGCCACGCAGGCGAGGGCCGCGTCGAGGCTGTCGAGGTAGCGGGCCTGCGCGCCGATGACCACGGCCAGCTCCACCTCCCAGTCGACCTTCGTGGCACCCGGCGGGATGCGCACAGGGTCGTTCGGACCGCACAGGGTGTTGGGATGCTTGAAGAACACGATCGGTTGACGGGGAGGGGGTGAGCCCGACTCGGCGGCATGGGCGGCGTAGTTCAGACCGATGCAGATCACGGCGGCAGGCCGAGCCACCGGCGCTCCGATGCGCAGGCCCGCGGGGTCGATCACGGGCAGCCGCCCTGTCTCGGCGGCCGCCCGCAGCTCGGCCAGACCCTGTCGAGCGAAGAACTCCGGATGGAAGTCGTCGGTGACGGGCCGGGCGTCGAAAGTCTCCGCACCCACCACGACGGTCGGGGTCTCCTGTCCCCTCGGCCCTCGTCTCAGCAGCCGCACGGTCAGTCGCTCACGGGCACGCCACCGGGAAACACCAGTACCTTGCTGGCCGGGCTGACACCGCGAGCGAGGTCCTCGAAGCTCCTCCGAGCCCCCTCCCAGCCGACCCGACCCTCGATGAGTCTCGACAGGTCGTGTTCGGTGCCCGCGACCCAGCGCGCCGTGTCGTCGAAATGCGTTCGCGAGTAGCAGAAGCTCCCGATGATCGTGCGTTCCTCGGTGCTGACCGCGTAGGCCGGCACTTCGAGTCGAGGGGACCCCATACCCACCAACACGATCCGCGCCCCCATCGACGACGCGGACATCGCGTCGGTCAGCGACGCCTGGATGCCGACCGCGTCGATGACCAGAGTCGCCGGTCCTCCCAGGGCCTGGGCCACCGCCTCCGGGAGGTCGCCGCTGGCCGGGTCGAGGGTGGACGCTCCCAACGAGCCGCAGAGCTCACGACGAGACGTGTTGGGGTCGCTGACCGCGACGCGGCTCGCGCCGAGACGCCGAGCGGCGAGCACGCAGGCCTGCCCGATCGGACCGGCGCCGAGAACGAGCACCTGGTCAGTCTCGGAGCAGCCGCCGCGCACCGCGGCGTGGTAGCCCACGGCGAGCGGTTCGACCAAAGCGCCCAGCTCGGGGTCGAGATCGGCGGGCAGACTCACGACGTTGGTGGCGCGCACGACGAGCTGGTCGGCGAAGGCCGAGGAGATGGTCGCGGTCACGCCGATCACGCTGCGGTGAGGGCAGCTCTGCTGCGACCCTGCCCGGCACACGTCACAGTCGTCGCACGACAGCACCGGGTTGATGGTCACGAGGTCGCCGACCGTCACGGTGTCGACGGCTCGTCCGACCGTCAGCACCCGACCCACCGTCTCGTGGCCCATCACCTGGCCGGGATGCCGTCGCCCGTTCTCGCCGGTGTAGCCGTGGATGTCAGACCCGCAGATGCCCGTCGCGACCACGGCGACGACCACCTCGCCAGGGCCGGGCTGCGGGTCGGGCCGATCCTCGATGTCGATGTCCCAGGGCCCTCGGTAGACCAGTGCTCGCACCTGCGCCCCTCTCGGTCGTGACCTTCACCGCTCGTCGTCGAGCGCGCGCCGCCACCAGGAACGGCCCGCCAGTAGCGGCTCGTGCGCCGGTGCAGCCCCGCTTGAGTGTTCATAGGCACGGTGCCCGGGCGCACCGGCCGGCGTCAAGCCGCCAGCCGGCGACGGGCCTGATCGTGTCCGGGTTCGGTCACCCGGCCCGAGGTGCAGTCGGGCGACCGGGTGTCGGGCGCCACCGGTAGGTGCCGTGCGCCACGCAGTGCGAACCGCGTGAGATCGGCCAGCACGAGGGCGGCGCGGCGGCGTGACGGCATGAAGCGAAGGAAGAACGTGAGGCGCAGCAGCCACGCCAGGCCGCCGGTGAACGGCATCCCGTAGAGCTCGGCGATCCCGCGCCCCAGGCCGAAGGAGGCCGCCTGGCCGAGCCCTCGATAGGTGAACGGGCGGGTGGCTCGGCCGTGCAGGGCACGCGCCGCGTTGGCCCCGGCGTGAGCGCCGGCCTTGATCGCCCAGAGGGCGTTCGAGGCGACGGGTTCGCCGGTGGTCACGTGCACCACGCGGGCGGCGTCGCCCGCGGCCCAGACTCCCTCGCAGACGGAGAGGTCGGATGCCGTCACCAGCCGTCCGCGGTCGTCGCGCAGTCGGGCGTCGAGACCAGGCAACGAGACCGGTCGCTGGCCGATGGTGCCCAGCACGGTGCCGGCCGGCAGGAAGGTGCCGTCAGACAGCCGCGCCCCGCTGGGTGTCACCTCCGTCAGCCGAACGCCGAGGCGCACCCGCACTCCGAGCCGCCGCAGCTCTGCCTCGGCGCGTGCCGCCAGCCTCGGTTGGGTCAGGCGCAGCTCGCCCAGCAGGGCGCTCCCCGAGTGGACGAGATGCACGGTCAGCGGCTCGGAGCCGGCCTGGCCGATGTCGGCGATCGCGGCAGCGAGCTCGACGCCGGCCAGGCCGCCGCCGGCCACGACCACCGCCTCGCCGCGACCCGACGCGGCCGACGCGACCCGGGCGGCCAGCGCCTCGATCTCGCCGGGTGCCCGTAGCAGGAAGCCGTGCTCGGCCAGCCCCGGAACGGTGGCGGCGGGCTCGCGCCCGCCCGTACCGACGATGAGCTGGTCGTAGCCCACAGATGCCGAGCTGCCGTCGGGGCGCTCGAAATCCACCGCACGACGACCGAGGTCGACCGACACCGCCCGGCCGTGTTCGAACCGGGCCAACGGACACGCCTCGCTGATCGGGGTGCGGGTGCGTTCGTAGGGCAGCGCACCGGCGACCACCTCGCCGGTGAAGCCGTGGAAGCTGTGGCTCGCGTCGGCACTGACGATGACGATCTCCACCTCACCCCGACCGAGCGGGCCGGCCAGCCGCCGGGCGAGCCGGTCGTAGGCGTGGAGGGTCACGTATCCCCCGCCGAGCAGCACCACACGCTGCATCAGGCTGCTGCTCTCTTCGCGAGGCCGCAGCCCGGTTGCGGGCGGTGCCCGGCCGGGTCACGAGAGCCGAGGGTGACCGGCACGCCGAAGGAGGTGGGCTCCGCTGCCGTGAAACCGAGGTGCGAGAGGTCACTGGCGAGGGCCCGGGTGTGGTCGACGAGCTCCAACGGTGGCGTGCCGATCGCGAAGTGACCGTGGTGACCGGTGAGGGCGAGCAGGGCGGTCTCGGCGAAGCAGGCGTACGCGAGCCCATCGGGCAGGCCGATGTTGCCGCCGACCAGGCGTAGTGACGGGATGTCGACGACGCCACCGTCGACCACGAGCACGTCAGGGCGTTGCGCGGCGAGGCCGGGTGAGGTGTTGCGTGGCTGAGTGGCATCGAGCACGACCGCGCCCGGGGCGAGGTGCTCACTGCCGAGCACCGCGTCGGCGGAGGCGGTGAGCAGGATGACGAGGTCGGCGTCTACGACCGCTTCCATCCGGTTGGTGGCGAGCGTGGAGACCAGCGCTGAGGTCTCAGCGGCGAGAGCCGCCAGCTTCGGAGCCGAGCGGGCGACCAGGGTGAGCCGGCCGACGGCCCGGTCACGGGCGAGCAGGCGGCTGACGGCACTGCCGACGCTGCCGGTCGCGCCGACCACGGCCACGTGGCGGTCAGAGGCCGGGTGAACGGCATCCGTCAACAGGCGTCGGGCCTGGGCGTCGACGATCGCGGCTGTGAACGCGTTGCCGTTCGTCACGCCGACATCGGTGCGGCGACGGAGCGAGACCCCACCGCCGGTCACGGTGGCGGTGAGCGCACCGAGCCCGACGAGGCTCGACCCCATCGCGACCGCCTTGTCGACGGCCCGGCTGACGCGGCGGCGGCCCTCGTGGGGTTGGTCGAGCAGGTGACGAGCCCCGAACGGCACGAGCACGATACTGCCGACTCGCTGCCCGCCGATCTCGACCCTGGCCATGGCGACGGGTGGCACGGGCAGTCGGCGAAGGGCGTTGTCGCAGAGGCCCTCCGGAAGGCGTCCCAAAGGTGGCCAGACGCGAGCGAGGTCGTCGCTCAGCCGGCCACGCGGGTGGACGAGAAAGGCGAAGGACGGCTGGCTGCTCACGGGTGCTCCTCGGCTTCGACACCTGGTCACGGTGCGTCTGCCGGGCAGAGGCAGAAGCCCCACGGCTGATACAGCCGGCCCCGTCTCAGAGGTGGTTCAGCACCTCGGTCATCTGGTGCTGGGTGTCGTTGGCGAGCTTCTCGAACATCAGCGCCATCGCGGGAGCGGCGAGCTTGGCCACCCCGTGCAGCTCGAGGTGGGCCTCGTAGGTGACCTCGCTGCCGGTGCCCGACGGCGTCACCGAGATGGTGTCGGTCGAGGTCGAGCCGTCGTTCTTGCCGATGAACACGAGCTGGTCGTCGCTCACCTCGACCAGCTCGTACTGCAGCTCGGCCGTGACCCCGGCGATCTTCGACACGTTGTGCCACGTGGTACCGACCTCGACCGGGCCGGCCCCGTTCTGGGTGCACGACTCGGTTCCCGCATCCCACTCTGCGGCGTGGGCGAAGTCGGTGAGGTAGGCGATGACAGTACGCGGTGGTGCCGCGACGCTGAAGGTTCGCGAGACGGTGGGCACGATGGTTCTCCTGACTCCAGGGTTTGAGAGGGTCATACCCGCGGAGGGCTCGGCACCGTTGCCGGGAGCGAGGCATTCGGGTAGGCATCAGGTATGTCTCTCGCCGACCACCGTTCCGCCGGCCCTCAGCTGACGACCGGCGGGCCAGTGGGCCTGGTGCTCGTGCGCTGGCTCGAGCAGCAGCGCGACGCGCTCGTGCGGGCCGAACGGCAGACTCGAGACGGCGACCGGCACGGTGTGCACGACCTTCGCGTCTCCCTGCGAAAGCTACGGAGCGCCCTGGCCACCTTCCGGCCCTTCGTGGACCGGTCGGTCACCGAGCCCTTGCGGGGTGAGCTGCGCTGGGCGGGAGGCGAGCTGGGTGGCGCCAGAGACCGTGAAGTGGTCGACGAGCGACTGCACGCCCTGCTTCTGGCCGAGCGGGAGCGACTGCTGGTCGGCCCGGTGGGCCCGGTCGACCCATTCGTCTCGGTCGTCGACGAGACGACCGAGGAGTCCCGGCCGAGTGAAGCAGCCGTGGTCACGGACACCCTCGACTCCGAGCGGTACGCCCGGCTGCTCGCGTGCCTCGATGCGCTGGTCGCGCGACCGCCTCTCACCCCACGCGCCGACGACCCGGCTCGGAAGCAGGCCACCAAGCGAGTCCGTCGCGATCTCGCCCGGGTGCTCGCCCGGGCCGAGCACCCCACCGCTGCGATGGACGAGCGGGCCCGCGTCGAGTCGTTGCACGAGGTGCGCAAAGCCGCCAAGCGGCTGCGGTACGCGGCGGAGGCGGCCCGGCCGGTGACGGGCAAGCACGTGCGTCGTGTGGGCAAGACGGCGAAGCGGCTTCAGCAAGTGCTGGGCGAGCATCATGACACCTGGATGACTCGGGAGGTGCTGGCATCGAACGCTGCTCGCTCTGACGAGCGGGGCGACAGCTCGTTCACGATCGGCCGCCTCCACGGCCTCGAGCAGGCCCGCGCCGAACATCTCGAACGACGGGCACACGTGGTGTTGACAACCCTGACGAACCTGGCCGACCGAGACGGTTGAGCACGCGCAGCCGTGAACCCCTCTGTCAGCCCAGCCACGGATGATCGACGTCGAACGGCCACGAGGCCCTGGGGGTGCAAGCCCCCCGGTTCGTGACCGTTCGACGTCAGATCGACGTCAGATCGACGTCAGCCCCGGATCAGTGAGCCTGGCAGCACGACTCCTTGGCCGACTCGAGCACCTCGGCGTCATTCCACCAGAACGCCTTCGCGCTCGGGTGGGTCGGAACCGGCGCGAGCACCCGGTTGCGGCGCGCTTGACCCGAAGACCGGCCGTTCGTGCTCGAGCCGGCCACTGTCGTCTCGGTCGGCCCGGCGTACGGCGCCAGCAGCTGCTCGACGGTGAGATGCCGGCCCGAGGTCACGACGGCCGACACGTTGGCGGCATCCTCGATGTTCGTGAGGGGGTTGCCGTCGACGATCGAGAGGTCGGCGAACCAGCCAGGCGCGATGCGACCGAGCTTCTCGCCGAGGAACGCCCCGGAGTTGCTGGTCGCGGTGACCAGTGCCTCCTGAGCGGTGAGCCCGTACAGCACCATCGCGCGCAGGTTCATGTGCGTGCTGATCGCGAGGTGGTCGATGGGCGAGTCCGTTCCCGAGGTCACCAGGCCGCCTCCGCGCACCATCTCCCTGACCTGCCGTACCTGGTTTGCGAGGTTGGCCCGTTGCACCGTCTGGTCGGTCGTCTTCGCGGTGGCGACGGTCGTGGCGAGTGCCGCCTGTCGCCAGAGCGGATAAAGGCGGGTGACCCGGGGGTCGGTCGCAAGGGAGGTGTCATCACGGTAGAGCGTGGAGCTGACGAACAGGGTCGGGGTGCGAGCCATCCTGGAGTCGTTGAACATCGAGATGACGTCGGAGAAGCCGGATCCGACGTTGGTGACGGTTCGGGAGTAGCCGAAGCGGTTTGTCGCGCCGATGTGCTCGGTGGCATCTCCGCCGAAGGCCATGGCGGGGTAGTGGTAGTGCGACGTCACCGGCAGCCCTCGACGGTGGGCCCAGGTGATGACCTGCTTGTGCCACATGGTCGGCAGCCGCACGTAGCACTTCATCAGGTCGTAGTCGAGAGACTCGGCCCGGGCCAGCTCGAGACCCAGCTGGCGGGCGCTGAAGGTCGGACGCATGAAGTTGTAGTAGATGCGCTGGCCGTCGACGGCCTCACCGGTCGCGAAGAAACGGGGTGCGACGCGCTTGCCCGACTGCACGGACTCTCGCTCCTCGACCATCTGGTAGGCCGGGTCGCCCGGCGAACGAGTGGTGGTGATACCCATGGCCAGCCACAGGGGGCCCTGGCGACCACCGTAGGAGTAGCCCTGCATCTGGCGGTGGTGGTGGATGTCGATGAGGCCGGGCATGACGAACTTGTCGCTGGCGTCGACGAGGGTGCCGGGGCGACCGGCGCGGTGCGCCTCGATGCCGGTGATGCGCTGACCCGACACGAGGATGTCGACGTTGCGGCGCACCGTCTTGCTCGTGCCGTCCCACATCCGGCCGGCGTGGATCACGAGACGTTCGGTGCCCGGGTCGTTGCGCCACGTCAGGGGCAGCTTGACCTGACGGCCACGCTGCGGCGTGCGCACGCCGGCGCTGACCAGCCGCAGCTCGCCGCCACTGAGGTAGAGCACCGACTTCGAGTCACCCGACCACGACGGGGCGTCGCTCACGTCGTTCGTGATCTGGCGGGCCGGACCGGTCGGGCGGCCGTCGCGCGCCACGGGCATGACCCACAGCACGCTCTCCATGGCGAAGGCCATCAGCCGTCCGTCGGGCGACCACACCGGACCGTCGTCACCGCGGGTCTGCAACGAGCGGAAGGGCGCCGGGTCGATGTAGGTGGCCTCTCCCGTTCTGCGGTTGACCAGCAGGATCTTGCTGAGGCCCTCGCGGTAGCGCTTGGAGTAGGGCCGTACGGCAGCGAGCGCGATGACCGTGCCATCAGGCGACCAGGTCGGACGACCCGGCTCGAAGGTGGCCTCGAAGACCCGTTGCACGTCGCCGCTCGCGACGTCGACGGTGAACAGGGCGCCGTTCTGGTCGAGGAAGGCCAGCTCCCGGCCGTCAGGAGACCAGCGGCACGACTGGGCGGCCGAGTCCGTGAAGAAGGTGACCTGGCGGTCGACGGCCGTCGCCAGCTCTCGCACCCAGAGGTTGAGGGTGCCGGTGCGGTCGCTGGCGTAGGCGAGTCGGCGACCGTCGGGAGACCAGTCGGGGTCGCTCTTCCACCACTGGTCCTTGAAGATCGGCTTGGCCCGGCCGCCGACGTCGAGCAGGTAGATGTCGTTCAGGGCGCGGAAGGCGACCTGCTTGCCGTTCGGCGACAGGGCCGGGCTGCCGATGCCGATGACCGCGTGCGAGCCGGTGCCGTCGAAGTCGCGCTGCTTCTTGCGGTACGTCGGGGTGACGAGCGGCACCGCGACCGTGAACCCAATGGTGCGAACGGCATCCGCGCCCGTGCGTCGCAGCCGGATCTTGCCGTCTGAGGTGTAGTACCAGCGGCCGTCGCTGGTGGGCGAGACCCGAAACGGAAAGGCCTCCTCGCCGGTGACGAGCGCCGTGGTGCCGACGTAGACCTCGTTGAGGCCGGTGTGCAGCAGGTGGTAGGCGATATCGGTGCCGTTCAGCCACTGCGGTTGGTGGATGACCTGACCGGCCGGCACCGTCACGTAGGTCGAGCGGGCGGCGGTGCGCACGTCAACGACGTCGATGCGGGTGTCAGCCACGACGAAGGCGATCTTCGTGCCGTCGGGCGACCAGGTCGGCTCGTACTCCTCCTCGGCTCCGTCGGCCACGGCGGTGATGTTCGTCGTGGTGGTGTCGTAGGTGTACACGCCGTAGCTGCCGCGGGAGTCGCTGGAGAACGCGATGAAGCGGCCGTCGGGGGAGTAACGCGGCTCACGATGGTCGTAGGGGCCCTGCGTGAGCTGACGGATCTGCGACCCGTCGGGCCGCGTCGTCCAGAGGTTGAAGACGCCGTCGCGGTAGCTCTGAAAGACGATCGTCGTACCGTCGGGGGCCCAGTCGGGCTGGGCGATGTCGTAAAGGTTGCTCGTCAGTCGGCGAGCGTCACCGCCCGACGACGAGCAGGTCCAGAGCACCCCCAGCACGTCGAGCGCGAGGGTCTTCCCGTCAGGGGAGACCCTCACGGCGAAGTCGGTACCGGCGCCGATGCGCGTCGTTCCTGTGCGCTCTTGCCCACCCGCGGTGGCCGGCGCGTTCGTGCTGTCGGATGCCGCGTCAGATCGTGAGGCCCCGAGCAGCGGCGCCAGCACCGCGGTGCCGGCAGCCACGCCGAGCACGGTTCGCCGGGCGGGCAGGGTGGGTGTCGGGTCGCTGGCGGTCAGGTGGTTGGGGTTGTGCACCATTGATGCCTCCATAGCCGTGTTGTCCGCCTCGTTGCGAACACCCCAGAGGTACCTCCGTGGCTCGAGGGGCGCGACTCGAGACTGCCCCTCATGCGACGACCGGTCGAAACGGTGCGGTCAGCGGTCGGGTCGAGGCGAGTCAGGCCACGACGTCGAGACCCAGCCAGGTCGCAAGGTCGGCGATCTCTCGGTGCACCGCAGCGGTCGTCGTCTTCGGGAAGGGAACGTCCTCGTGGATCGCGTTGACCACCAAGCGGCCGCCCTTGCGGTCGGCTGTGGCATCGAGCTTTCCGACCAGACGGTCACGGTGCAGGATCGGCAGCGCGAAGTAGCCCCACCGTCGCTTGTCCTTCGGCTTGTACATCTCGAGGATGTACTCGAACCCGAACAGCTGCTCGGCGCGAACCCGGTCGTGGACGAGCCGGTCGAACGGGGAGAGCAAAGCGGTGCGCCCGCTGAACGGCATCCCGATGTAGGCGGGGTGCACTCGCCAGCTGCCCGGAAGGCCGGCAACGACCGCTTCCTCGCCGGCCTGCCCCACGTAGGGGCTCTCGCTCGGGCTGACCGGGCCCGTGGCGCGAGCGATTCCGACGGCGGCCAGCCGCCGCTCGTTACGCCGTGCGGTGGCCGTCTCGAGGTCGAGCTCGGGCAGGCCGGGGGGATAGACCCGCTCCGGTAGGTCCCAGTAGCGCTGCCGGCCCTTGCGCCCCGATATGGCGATGTGCCCCCGGTGGGCGAGCGCCTCGAGCATCTTGGTGGTGTTGCGGTTGTTGGTCCAGCCGCTGGAGGGCCAGGGTTCGATGCTGGTGTCGGGGATCTCTCGAGAGAGAAGCGGGCCACTCTGGCGCAGCACGGCCAGGATGTCGCGGCGGAACGGTTCGTTCTTCTCGAGCCACTGCGCCATGAAGGGCTGAGATTCGGCCTGGTTCATCTCGGCGATCACGGCGGGTACATCGTGGGGAGGGCGAACGTAGGCCACCGTCTCGACGAGCGAGCGGTCGTGCTCGACGGCCCTGACCAGGTCGGCCGGGTCGTACGACGAGCCGAGGCGGCTCCACAACACGAGATCGGCGTTTGGCGCGACCGCGGCGGTCGGGTCGATCTGCAAGAACGTGAGCCGTTCGACGACCTCGACGAGGTCGGTGGGGCGCGGGCGGTCGAGCAGCTGAGCGTGCACCGCGATGCGTCGAGCCTCGAGCAGGGTGAGCTGGTGCACCATGCCCGCGACCCTATCGAGGCGCCGCTCCGTGGCTACGAGTCGGAGCAGGTCTGATCGGTTGGTCAGGTACCCCTCGACGGCTTCTGATGCGAGGGGGGCCCGGTGGTGAAGGTGGTGCGCCAGTGTTGCCAGGTGTGCCACGTGACACCGGTGTCGGTGATGGTCGCGGTGAGGTGCTTCTCGTGGACGTGAACGTGGTGTCGCCGGCACAAGAGGGCGAGGTTGCCCAGGCAGGTGGTGCCGCCCTCGATCCAGTGCTTGACGTGGTGCGCGTCGGTCCACTGGGCGGGGGTGGAGCAGCCGGGGAAGGAGCAGCCGCCGTCTCTGAGCCAGAGGGCGGTGCGCATGGCGCGGGTGACGAGCCGCTCTTCCCGACCCACGTCTAACGGTTGGGAGTCAGAACCGAGCACGACGGGGATGATGGTCGCGTCGCACGCCATCCGGCGCACGATGGCCGCGCTGAGCACGTCCCCACTCAGGCACGACCCACTTCCTGATTTGGGCTTGGTCGTGGCCCAGTCGGGTGGG
>JBBSTU010000011.1:0-36850 GCA_038235595.1 Actinomycetales bacterium
AGAACCCGCTGCCCCGGGCCGACGGCCGGCGCCTCGACGAGCACCCGGCCCAGCTCGGGGATCAGCTCCCGCGCGACGGCGGGGTAGTCACCGAGCGCCCACATCGCGGCGTGCCGATGCTTCAGGGCCACGTCGGCGATGGCGGTCGTGCCGCCCTGCGTGTCGATGGTCATGGGTGCTCTCCTCCGGGTGGTGCGGGACCGGCGGCCGGATGCCGCGTTGCCGCTCTCCCATCAGGGTCGCGCCCAGGGAGAGACCCGGCCAGTACAGAGTCAGGACTGACGCGGTACACGTTCGAGACCGATACTTGATGCGTCAGCACGCGCGGTCTGACGCATCAAGGAGGCGGGCGATGACCAGACATGATCCGGGGGCCGGGCAGTACTGCCCGATCTCCCGCACGCTCGATGTCGTGGGAGAGCAGTGGTCGTTGCTCATCGTGCGCGACCTGCTCGTGGGCACGACCCGCTTCAGCGATCTTGCCCGCGGCCTACCCGGTCTGTCGCGCACCCTGCTCAGCAAGCGACTGCGGCACCTCGAGAGAGCGGGGGTCGTCGAGCGATCGGGCCAGCACTACGTGCTCACGCCGGCCGGCCGGGCGCTCGAGCCGGTCGTCTTCGGCCTGGCGCAGTGGGGCGCCGAGTGGGTCTTCGGTGACCCGGTGCCCGACGAGCTCGGTCCGCAGCTGCTGGTGTGGTGGATCCACTCGCGCCTCGACACCTCTGTGCTCAGAGGCGACCGGCACGTTCTGGTGCTGCGCTTCGCCGACGACCGGCGTCGGTTCTGGATCGTGGTCGACCACGGAATCCCGTCGGTGTGCATGGTCGACCCGGGTTACGACGTCAGCCTGACCATCAGGTCCGACGTGGCCACCTTGTACGCCGTGTGGCTCGGCCGGATGCCGCTCAGCGCGGCCCTGCGCAGTGGCCGGGTCAGTCTCGAAGGGTCGACCGCCGCCACCCGCTGCATCGCCCAGGTGCTGCGTCTTAGCCCCGTCGCACCCGTTGTCTCGCCACTGGCCGCGGGCTCGGACTGACGGAGCCCTTCAGGCCGGCGCAGCCACGGGGGTCTCGCGCACCATCGGGGGATCGGCGTTCTCGGGGAAGTGGCAGGCGACCTGGTGACGCGGAGCGAGGTCGACCAGCGGCGGCTCGACCGTGCGGCAGATCTCCTGCGCCTTCCAGCAGCGGGTGTGGAACCGGCACGCGGGTGGAGGGTTGATCGGGCTGGGCACGTCGCCCTCGAGCCGGATGCGCTCGCGGTTCTGTCGGCGCGAGGTGTCGGGCAGGGGAACCGCGGACATCAGGGCGGTCGTGTACGGGTGCATGGGCCGGGTGTAGAGCTCGTCGCGGTCGGCGAGCTCGACGAGCTTGCCGAGGTACATCACCGCCACCCGGTCAGACATGTGCCGCACCACCGAGAGGTCGTGGGCGATCACGACGTAGGTCAGGCCGACCTCGTCCTGAAGGTCTTCAAGCAGGTTGATGACCTGGGCCTGGATCGACACGTCGAGGGCCGAGACCGGCTCGTCGGCCACGATCAGCTTCGGTCGCAGCGCAAGCGACCTCGCGATGCCGATGCGCTGACGCTGGCCGCCCGAGAACTCGTGCGGGTAGCGGTTGTAGTGCTCTGGGTTGAGACCGACGAGCTCGAGCAGGTCTTGAACCGTGGCCTTCTGGCCCTTCTCGGTCTTGATGCCCTGCAGGTGGAACGGCGCTCCGACGATGGTGCCGACCGTGTGCCGCGGGTTGAGCGAGCCGTAGGGGTCCTGGAAGATCATCTGCACGTCGCGTCGCAGCGGCCGCATCTTTCCCACCGACCAGTGCGTGATGTCTTGCCCGTCGAAGCGAAGGGTGCCGGCCGTCGGCTCGATCAACCGGGTCAGCATCCGGCCGGTGGTCGTCTTGCCACAGCCCGACTCGCCCACGAGGGAGAGGGTCTCGCCGCGTATGACGTCGAAGGTGAGCCCGTCAACCGCCTGCACGGCGCCGACCTGGCGCTGAAGCGGGCCGCGACGGATCGGGAAGTGCTTGGTCAGCCCCGACACTTCGAGCAGCGCATCGCCGCTGTTGGCATCGCGGCTGGGGGTGGTGGCGGTGGGGGTGGTCACGAGATCGCTCCGGGGGTGAGTGCTGGTGATACGGCGGAGGTCTTCACAGCGTCGGCCGGATGTCGTTCTCCCAGATCGTGGTTCGCTCTTCCTGGGTGAGGTGACAGGCGGCGAAGTGGCCGGCGCTCACCTCGGCGAAGGGCGGACGCTGGGTCTGGCTGAGACCACCGGTGCGGTCGGCGTAGGCGCACCGGGGGTGGAAGGGGCACCCGGACGGCACGTTGATCAGGCTGGGCGGCGCGCCCGGGATCGGGCGGAGGCGCTCAGTGCGGGCTCGGTCGAGCCGAGGCATCGAGCTGAGCAGCCCCCAGGTATAAGGGTGCTGGGGTCGCTTGAAGATCTCCTCGGCCGACGCGTACTCGACGGCGCGCCCGGCGTACATGACCATGATGTCGTCGGAGAGCTCGGCCACGACACCGAGGTCGTGGGTGATGATCATGACGGCCGAGTTGAACTCGCTCTGCAGGTCTCGGATGAGGTCGAGGATCTGCGCCTGTACGGTCACGTCGAGCGCGGTCGTCGGCTCGTCGGCGATCAGCAGGTCTGGGTCGCACGAGAGGGCCATGGCGATCATGGCGCGCTGTCGCATCCCACCCGAGAACTGGTGGGGGTAGTCGTCGACACGTGACTTCGGCTGGGGGATGCCCACCCTCTCGAGCATGTCGATGGCGTGGGCCCGGGCCGCCGAGGTGCTCACCGAGTTGTGCACCTTGTAGGCCTCGATGATCTGGTGGCCCACGGTGTAGAACGGGTGCATCGCCGAGAGCGGGTCCTGGAAGATCATTGCCATCCGCTTGCCGCGCAGCCCACGGATCGTCTCGCCGGGGGCCCCGATGAGCTCTTGCCCGTCGAGGCGGATCGAACCCTGGGTGCGCACGGTGCCGGGCTTGTGCAGGCCCATGACCGACATGCTCGTCACGCTCTTGCCCGAGCCCGACTCGCCGACGATACCGAGCGTCTTGCCGCGGGCGAGGTCGAACGACATGCCGTCGACCGACTTGACGACGCCGTCGTCGGTGGGGAAGTGCACCCGCAGGTCGCGCACCGACAGGAAGGCGTCGGGCGCCGGCGTGCCCATGCCCCCGATGCCGTCGAGCTGACGGGTCTGCTCGCCGCGGCCAGGCTGCCTGCCGCCTCGGCGGAAGCGGCCCGACCTGCCCTGCTCGTCAGGCCGTTCTCCCGCGCGAGTGGCGGGCTCGGCGGCGTCGTCGGTCATCCGGGTCTCGGTCATGAGACCCGCACTCTTGGGTCGACGACGGCGTAGAGCAGGTCGACGACGAGGTTGGCCACGATGATGAAGCTCGCCCCGAGCAGCGTCACCCCGAGCACCTTGGGCAGGTCGTTGTTGTTGATGGCATCGACGGCGTACTTGCCGATGCCGGGCAGGGAGAAGGTCGTCTCGGTGAGGATCGCGCCGCCGAGCAGCAGCCCCAGGTCGAGCCCGAAGATCGTCAGGATGGGGGTGAGGGCGGCGCGCAGACCGTGTTTGATCACGACGTCCCGTTCTCGCAGGCCCTTGGCGCGGGCGGTGCGGATGTAGTCCTCGTTCATCGTCTCGAGCATGCCGGCGCGGGTGAGCCGGGCGTAGGCGGCGGCGTAGAGGAACGACAGGGTGATCCACGGCAGCAGCAGGTCGTAGGCCCACCCAGCGGGGTTCTGGGTGAGGGGGGTGTAGCTGCCTCCGCCGGCCGTCCAGCCGAGGCCGTAGCTGAAGATCGTCAGGGACAGCAGCCCGGTGAAGAAGATCGGCAGCGAGACCCCGGCCAGAGCGATGCCCATCGCCCCTCGGTCGAGCGGGCTACCGCGTTTGAGGGCGGACACGACACCGGTCGCCACGCCGCCGAACAGCCACAGCACCGCGGCCCCCGAGGCGAGCGACAAGGTGACGGGTAGGCGGTCGATCAGGTCGGGCAACACCGGGTTCTGGGTGAGGAAGGAGTAGCCGAGACACGGGGCCGGGCACTGCTCGATGCTGGCCCCGGTGTTGTACTCGGAGCCCGCGACGATGCCCTTGGCGAACCGGCCGTACTGCAGCCAGATCGGGTCGGTGAAGCCGAGCCGCACGGCGGCCTCGTGAATCTGCGCCGGCCCGGCGCTCTTGCCCACGTAGCGCGAGGCGAGGTCGTCGGCGGAGGCGCCGCCGATACGAGGCACCAGGAAGAAGATGGCGAAGGTGGCCGCGCTCACGATGAAGAGCAGCACGACAGCCGCCACGAGGCGGCGGATCAGGTACGTCAGCATGCGGTGTCCGGGGAGGGGCGGCGACCGAGCCCACCGGCATCCACTGCCGGTCGATCGGCCACCGCCCCTCCCTCGCGTTCACCTTCTCTCAGGTGGGCGGGAGCGGTTGGGGTGTCGGGGAGGGCTACTTCCTCGACGTTCCCATGGCGGCGTAGTCGTACTGGCCGAAGCCGTCGTTGACGAACACGTTGGTCAGGTTCTCGGGGCGGAACAGCAGCCCCTTGCTCCAGACACCCGGGATCACGGCGGCGTTCTCCATCACGGTCTTGTCGACGTTGCCCCAGATGGCGTCACGCTTGGCCGCGTCGTTCTCGGCCAGAGCCTGGTCGATGAGCTTGTCGACCGCGGGGATCTTGATGCCGAGGTTGGTGTTGCCTGACGGGCGGATGACGCGGCTGTCGACGATCTGGCTGAGGAAGCCGAATCCGTCGGGCCAGTCGGCGCCCCAGCCGTAGACGATGAGGCCGAGCTTGTTGGCCTTGGCGTAGTCGGGCTTGCCGGCGTACAGCTTGGTGTAGTCGGCGGTCGGGTACGGCTTGATGGTCAACGTGATGCCGACCTTGGCCAGCGCCTGCTGCAGCGACTCGGCCGTCGCCTTCTCCTTGGGCCGCTCGGCCCGGTAAGACACGTTCATGGCGAAGCCGTTCGGCTGGCCACACTTGGTCAGCTCGGCCTTCGCGCCGGCCACGTCGCCCTGCGGGTTGCTCTTGAAGTTGTAGAGGTCCATGTCGAGGTGACCGGGAATGATGGGCGGCATGAGCGAGGTGGCGATGTCGCCACCGGTCTTGCCGCCGTAGGCCCTCTGGTAGCCCGTCTTGTCGTAGGCCATCACCACGGCCTTGCGACAGTCGACGTTGTCGAGCGGGGCCACGTCGGAGTTGATCACCGTGAACCAGGTGCGAGCGGCGGAGGCGTTGTCGGTCTTCGACTTCAAGGTCGGGTCACCGAGGATCTTGCCCTGCGACTCGGCCTGCACCCCGGTGCCGGCCATGTCGACGTCGAGGTCGCCGGCCTGCAGTCGCTGGTCGACGTCGGCGGCGTTGAGGCCGAGCTCGACCGTGATGTTGTTCGGCAGCGCCTTGCGGCCCGAATCGGGGTCGGTGGCCGGGTCGTAGTTGGGGTTGCGGTCGAGCTCGTAGCGCTTGCCCGACTGGTACTTGGTGAACTTGTAGGGGCCGCTCGAGACGACGGTCTCCTTGTACTTCGTGCCAGTGTCCTTGGCGACCGGGACCGGCGCCGTCTGAGGCAGCTGGGCGAAGTAGTCGAAGCCCGAGAAGCCCGTCTTCAGCTTGAAGACGATCGTCTTCGCGTCAGGGGTCTCGATCGACTTGAGGTCATCGAGGTTCTTGTCCTTGAAGACGGAGTAGCCCGCGGGAACATCGGCCAGGAAGTCGTTGAAGTAGGTGGGACCGTTCGGGAAGGTGTCCTTGTCGAGCGAGCGAGCGACGGCGTACTTGATGTCCTTGCTCGTGATCGGTGACCCGTCCTCGAACTTGATGCCGTCGCGCAGCGTGTAGGTCCACGTCTTGTTGTTGTCGCTCGGCTTGCCGAGGGAGGTCGCGAGGTCGGGCACGAGCTTGGTGCCCTCGGCGCCGGGGCCCGCCTTGAAGACGACCAGGGTGCGCGCGTAGTTGCGCAGGAAGTTCCAGGAGAGGCCGTAGTAGGTGTCACCGGGGTCGACGGAGTCGTAGTCACCGGCCATTCCGAACCGCAGCGTGCCGCCCTTGGCGTCGGAGGGGTTGAAGACCTTGCCGATGGCCGCGTCGGCGACCGGCGCCGCGGCATTGCTGCCACCGCCACCGCCCGTGCCGGTGCCACCGGGGGAGCCGGTGTTGTTCGCGCAGGCGGACAACCCCAGGGCCAGGGCGGTGGCCGCGGCCAGCGCCAGGATGCGGGTGTTCTTCATGGGTGGTTGCGCTCCTTGCATTCGGGTGGTGCGGTGGTGCTGGTCGCGGAGGTTACCGAGACCGGGGATCGAGGGCGTCACGCAGGCCGTCCCCGAAGAGGTTGAAGGCCAGCACGGTGAAGAAGATGGCCAGGCCCGGCGGCAGCATGAACCACGGGTCGGTCTGGTACCACTTCGCGGCGTCGGCGAGCATGCCACCCCATGAGGCCCGGGGCGGTTGCACCCCCACGCCGAGGAACGACAGGGCCGCCTCGAAGAGGATGTTCGACGGGATGAGCAGGGTGGCGTAGACCAGGATCGGCGCGATGAGGTTCGGCAACAGCTCTTTGGACAGGATGTAGGGCGTGCGCGCCCCGAGGCTGCGGGCCGCATCCACGAACTCGCGCTCGCGCAACGACAGGGTCTGGCCACGCACGATGCGGCCGACGTAGGGCCAGTTGAAGAAGCCGATGATGAAGATGATGACGGCGATTCGCAGGGCATCGCCTTGGAGCCCGAAGGCCGAGTCGGGAATGACGCCCGCCAGAGCGAGCGCGAAGACGAGCAGCGGGAAGGCGAGGAAGATGTCCATCGTGCGGCTGATCAAGGTGTCGACCGCCCCGCCGAAGTACCCGGCGATGACACCCATGGTGGTGCCGATGGCCACCGAGAGCAGGGTGGCGAGAAAGGCGATGAGCAGCGAGATCTGTGAGCCGTAGAGCACCCGGCTGAACAGGTCACGGCCGTTGACCGGCTCCAGCCCGAAGAGGAAGCTCCAGGAGACACCACCGAACGGCGCGGTCGGGACGCCCAGGTCGGCGTCGACGAGGTCCTGGTGGAACTCGTTCGGGTCGTGCCCCAGCACGCCGACGATGAACGGTGCGAAGACGGCACAGACCACGAGGAAGATGACGAAGAGCCCACCGGCCAGGGCCACCTTGTCGCGCTTGAGGCGCAGCCACGCGATCTGCCCGAGCGAACGGCCCTGGATGCGACCGGCTCCCTCGAGCACCGCCTCCGGTGGCGCCATCGTGGAGGTGTCCATCTCCGGTGGAACGCTCACGTTGGGTCACCTCCGGATGATGTGCGGCGTGGCTGGCCCTCTGGTGGCCTGTGGTTGCGTGGAGTGGTTGTGGTGCACGGGCTCGGCGACCACGTGAGCAACACCGCATCGCCGCCCCCGCGACGGTGCTGCCCCATCTTTCAGCCCACAGGGGCAGTGGGCAACCTCCTTGGCCAAATCGTGACTCGGAGGAGATTTTCCGGTCCGGTGGCCCTGATCGCGGGACGTCGTCCGGATTCGGCGTGTCGTCCCGAAAGTGACCGGGCTCCGAAAACCGGCCGGCCGGCATCCAGCCGTGGCCTAATTCGGCCGGCGGATGCCGATGGATGCCGTCTCAGACGTCTCAGACGTCTCAGACGTCTCAGACGTCTCAGGCGTCGGTCTCGTCGTCGAACTGGCCGAGCACCCGCTCGAGGAGGTCCTCCATCGAGACCAGACCGATCGCGCCGCCGGCATCGGCGACGAGCACGAGCTGGGCCCGTTGGGCCCGCATGACGCTCAGGGCGTCGAGCAGCGACAGGTCGACGTCGAGGCGAAGAGCCGGCGACGCGACGGAGGACACCGGCACCGAGCGGGACGTGCGCACCACGTCGCGCACGTGGGCGATGCCGATCGGGCTGCCCGCGTCACCGACGACGAGTCGCGAGCGACCCGAGTCTCGCGAGAGGGCCTCGGCCTCGCCGCACGTGGCAGTGCCGGACAGACCGACGGCTCGGTCGAGCGGCACCATGACGGTGCGCAGGGTGAGGGTGTCGAGGTCGATCGCGCCCGCGAGCACCCGGTGCTCGGGCTCGGCGAGCATGCCGTGGTCACGAGCGCTGCCGATGAGCAGCGCCAGCTCCTTGGGGCCGTGAACCTGCGCGAGCTCGTTCTGGGGGTCGACCCCCACCAGGCGCAGGCAGCCGTTGGCCATCGCGTTGAGCAGGCTGAGCACCGGACGGGCCACGCGAGCAAACCCGCGGAACGGCAGCGCGAGCAGCACCGCCGACCGTTCGGGGTGCGAGATGGCCCACGACTTCGGGGCCATCTCGCCGACGACCATGTGCAGGAACACCACGATGGCCACGGCCAGCACGATCGCGACCACGGAGGCAGCCGAGTCTGGCAGCCGGAGGAACGTCAGCACAGGATCCAGCAGGTCGGCCACGGCCGGCTTGGCGACCGAACCGAGGCCGAGGGTGCACAGCGTGATGCCGAGCTGGGCCCCGGCGAGCATGAGGGAGAGCTCTCGGCTGCCGTTGACGGCAGCGGTAGCGGCCCGGCTCCCGCCCTCGGCCAGAACTTCGAGGCGGTGTCGTTTGCTCGCGATGAGCGCGAACTCGGCAGCCACGAAGAAGGCGTTGAGCACGAGCAGCACGACGGAGAGGGTCAGGGCGACGATCATCGGCGCACCTCGTCGTCGGTACCGGCGGGCCGGTTGGCGCTCGAGGTATCGCTCGAGTCACCCGGCGAGCCCAGCACCTCGACTCGCACCGCCGAGGGCACATGTCGGTCGACCTCGGCCACGGTGAGCCGAACCGACACCGGTGCGCGACGGGTGGGCTCTCGGGAAGAGGCGCTCGCAGGCGGAGGGGGATCTGACACGGCGCCCACTGAGGTGCTCGCGGCCTCGTCGACCACGCGGTGTCCGGACGCCAGCGCGACGTCTCCGACCCGCACGACCCGTCCGAGCAGCTCGAGGATGAGCCCGCTGACCGTGGAGAACTCGTCGTCGGCGGTGAGCCGCACCCCCGAGGCGGTGTCGAGCTCGTCGAGGCGCATCTGCCCGAGCACGAGCCAGGCGTCGTCGGAGACGGGCGTGACGGCGGGCACGTCAGTGTCGTCCTCGTCGAAGATGTCGCCGACGACCTCCTCGGCGATGTCCTCGAACGTCACGATGCCGGCGAAACCACCGTGCTCGTCGACGACGACGGCCAGCTGCCGGTGGTCGGCCCGGATCTGGTCGAGCACGCGCGTCAGGGGGGCACTGGTCGGCACGACGGTCGGCTCCGGCATCACCGAGCCGATGGTCGTGCTCGCCCGCTCGTCGGGATCGACCTTCAGCACGTCGGCGATCCCGGCCACACCGACGATGTCGTCGCCGTCGGTTCCGGTGACGGGGAAGCGCGACCACCCGGTGTCGAGCAGCTCGACGATCCGGCTGAGGGGTTCGTCGGCCCGCACCGTCGTGACTCGGACTCGGGGGGTCATGACGTCGCCGGCGTCGAGCTCACGAAAGCGCAGTCCGCCCTCGAGGGCCTCCGAGAGGTCGTCGTCGAGCAGGCCCCGACCGCGAGACTCGCCGATGATGCGAGTCAGGTCGTCAGCGGTCGCGCCCTGCTCGAGCTCCTCGACGGGTTCGATGCCGACCCGCCGCAGCAGGCTCGTCGACGCCCGGTCGAACAGGCGCACGACCGGGCCGGACAGGGTCAGGTAGAGCAGGGTCGAGCGGCTGAGGGCCCGGGCTAGGGGCACCGTGCGAGCGATCGCGAGGTTCTTCGGCGCGAGCTCGCCGAAGACCATCTGCACGACCGTTGAGAAGACCAGCACGAGGGTGACCGAGAGGCTGAGCCGCGCGGCGTACGACAGCGACGGGTCGAGCAGCTCGGCCAGCCCCACGCCGACGAGCGGCTCGGAGATGTAGCCGACGAGCAACGCCGTGACGGTGATGCCGAACTGCGCGGCCGACAGGGTGAACGACAGGGAGGAGGTGACCTTGAGGGCTCGCCGGGCCGGTTCGTCGCCACTGGCCGCGAGCTGGCCCAGGGCGTTGCGGTCGACCGCCACGTAGGCGAACTCCATCGCCACGAAGTAGCCGGTGGCGGCCGTCAGGGCCAGGATCAGCAGGACCCCGAGGGCGATGCTCACGCGTGCACCACCGCCGGTACTCGGCGACAGGGACGCGGCCTGGGGAGCCGGGCGCCGCGAGGGCAGCCCGGCTCGGGACTATGGCCCTCCGAGGAGTCGGAACGGCAGGCAGGTCTCATGAGCCCAATGTTAGGCGACACTCACCTGCCGACCACATTCGGCGATCGCGCTCGTCGGCGCCTCTGGTGTCTCTTGGTGTGTCGTGGTGTCTCAGCGTGCGTCAGCCGTCGGATGCCGGGCCGGGCTCGGCGTGCAGTCGCCGTGCCTCCTGGGAGATTCGGTGGGCCAGCTCGATGTCCGGCTGCGTGAGACCTCCTTCGGAGTGGGTCGACAGGGCGAAGCTGACCGCCGTCCACCGGATGTCGATGTCGGGGTGGTGCTGCATCTGTTCGGCAACGTCGGCGACCTCCGACACGAGGCGGATGCCGGCCGGGAAGTCGGGGGCGGTGAAGGTGGCCCGGATGGTGCCGTAAGCTTCTGGGTCTCGCCTCCAGTCGGGCAGGTCGGCGAGCTGGCGCTCGATCTCCTCTTCGTTCAGCAGTCGTGTCATGTATCCAGCATGCCCCGCCTCCGCCCGCCACGTCAGGCCCGGGCCGGGCTGTTCCGGGCCCCGGGCCGCGCCGCCGACCTGGGACCGGTGTGACACGATCCCTTCCCGATGAGCCAGAACACCGCCGCCGGTCCTGAACCGACGCCCGAGGGACCGGGCGCACCGCCGCCCCCACCACCAGCCGACGTGCCACTCGGGCCACCCGGGCCACCCTCGAATGCCGTGCGCCTCGTGGTCGGCGCGGCCATCGTCGACGACCTGTCCCGGCCGGCTCGGCTCCTCGCCGCCCGACGCACCGAACCGCCCGCGCTCGCCGGCGGCTGGGAGCTTCCCGGCGGCAAGGTCGAGCCGGGCGAGTCCCCGCTCTCGGCGTTGCACCGCGAGGTCGCCGAGGAGCTCGGAGTGTCCATCAGTGTGGGTGCCCTGCTGCCCGGCCCGCTGCCCGGGGCCACCTGGCCGCTCAGCGACCGCTTCGAGATGATCGTCTGGATCGCCGAGGTCGCCGAGGGGGTTCCCGCCCCGATCGAGGACCACGACCAGCTGCGCTGGCTCCCGCTCGACGAGCTCGAGAGCGTCGGTTGGCTGCCGGCCGACGGGCCCGTCGTGCAGGCACTGGCCGCCCGGTGGCGCCGCGCCTGAAGCGGGCGGCTGTCGGCCGCGACGCCGGCCGCCACGGGCGGCGGCGACCCCCCGGCGCCTGCCCGACGTGTGTCACGCGTGTGTCAGGCTCGACGGACCCCCACCACCACGAGGAGATCCCATGCCCGCACCCTCCGTTCTCTTTCTTGGCGGCACCGGGATCATCAGCTCGGCCTGCACGACCCGCGCGCTCGAGGAAGGGTGGGAGGTCTTCGTGCTCGGGCGCGGCCTCTCGACGACCCGCCCGGCCCCCGAGGGATGCCGGCTGCTGACCGGTGACCTCGATGACCCCGCCTCGTTCGCCGCAGCGGTGAGCGACCGCGAGTTCGACGTGGTGGCCGACTTCCGCGCCTTCGGGCCGGGCGACGTTCAGGGCCGCCTTGACCTGCTGCGGGGCCGGCTGGGCCAGTACGTCTTCATCAGCTCGGCCTCGGCTTACCAGACACCACCGGCACACCTGCCCGTCGTGGAGTCGACCCCGCTGCGCAACCCGCACTGGGCCTACTCGAGGGGCAAGATCGCCGCTGAAGACCTGCTCGTGGGGCTCTACCGCGACGAAGGTCTGCCCGTCACGATCGTGCGGCCGTCGCACACCTACGACCACACCTCACCGCCGTTCGACGGGGGTTGGACCGTCGTCGACCGACTGCGCCGCGGGAGGCAGATCGTGGTGCACGGCGACGGCACGTCACTGTGGACCTTGACCCACCACACCGACTTCGCCCGGGCCTTCGTCGGACTCCTCGGGCACCCGGCGGCGATCGGCGAGGCCTTTCACGTCACCTCCGACGAGTGGCTCAGCTGGAACCAGATCTTTCAGATCGTGGCCGAGGCCGCGGGCGTCGAACCGCGACTCGTGCACGTGACGTCCGATGCGATCGCTGAAGCCGACCCCGACTGGGGCGCATCGCTGCTCGGCGACAAGGCGCACTCGATGGTGTTCGACAACCGCAAGGTCAAGGCCCTTGTGCCGGGCTGGACGGCATCCGTGCCCTTCCACCGAGGCGCACGCGAGATCGTCGACTGGTTCGACGCCGACCCCGCCCGCCGGCAGGTCGACGCCAAGATCGACGCCACCATGAGCCGCCTCGTCGAGCAGTACCAACGCGGATGAGGGTGGTGGTGCTGTCAGACACTCACAGCCCTCGCTTCTGGAAGGGGGTGCCGGATGCCGTCGCGGCCCAGCTCGAGGGAGCGGACCTCATCCTGCACGCCGGCGACGTATGCACGCTCGACGTGCTGACGGCTCTCGAGCAGTGGGCGCCGGTGCGGGCGGTGATGGGCAACAACGACCTGCCGGAGGTGGCGCAGTGGGGAGCGCCCGAGACGCTCGAGCTGCGGCTGGAGGGACTTACGGTGGCGATGATCCACGACAGCGGGCCGGCGGCAGGGCGGGCCGCGCGGCTCCGGCGGCGCTTCCCGGTTGCTGACCTCGTGGTGTTCGGCCACTCCCACATCCCGATGGACCTGACCGAGGGCGGACTGCGCATCGTCAACCCCGGCTCGCCCACCGACAAGCGGCGGCAGCCCGACCGCACGCTCGGTGTGCTCCAGATCGACGACGGCCGGCTCGCCTCCGCCTCGATCCTCCCGCTCCCCTGAGGCCCCCCACCCCAGTCGAGTGGCCACTTTCGTACGGCCGAGGGGCCAGTTCCGCTCAGTCGAGTGGCCACTTTCGTACGGCCGAGGGGCCACCGGGTGGTACGAAGACCCCCGAAAAGCCTGAGACACTGGATCTCATGCCCATGAAGACCCGCGCGGACATCCGCAACGTCGCCATCGTCGCCCACGTCGACCATGGCAAGACCACCCTCGTCGACAAGATGCTCTGGCAGAGCGGCGCGTTCGGCGCCCACCAGCACGTCGACGAACGGGCGATGGACTCCGGTGACCTCGAACGCGAGAAGGGCATCACCATCCTCGCGAAGAACACCGCCGTGCACTACACGGGCAAGGCCGCCGCCGACCGCGGGCTCACCGACGGCGTCACCATCAACATCATCGACACCCCCGGCCACGCCGACTTCGGCGGTGAGGTAGAGCGCGGCCTGTCCATGGTCGACGGTGTCGTGCTGCTCGTCGACGCTTCCGAGGGCCCGCTGCCGCAGACCCGCTTCGTGCTGCGCAAGGCGCTCGCCGCGCAGCTGCCGGTCATCTTGTGCATCAACAAGGTCGACCGCCCCGACTCACGCATCGCCGAGGTCGTCGACGAGGCCTACGAGCTCTTCCTCGACCTCGACGCCACCGAGGAGCAGATCGACTTCCCGATCGTCTACGCCTCGGCCAAGGCCGGCCGCGCCTCGATGACGCGTCCTGAAGACGGCGGGATGCCCGACGGCGACGACCTCGAGGCCTTGTTCGACACCATCCTCGAGACGATCCCGGCCCCGACCTACGACGACGAGGCCCCGCTCCAGGCGCACGTCACCAACCTCGACGCCTCGAACTTCCTCGGCCGCCTCGCCCTGCTCCGCGTCTTCAACGGCACGATCAAGAAGGGCCAGCAGGTCATGTGGTGCCGCCACGACGGCACGCAGCAGCGGGTGAAGATCACCGAGCTGCTCATGACCGAGGCTCTCGAGCGCAAGCCCGCCGAGAGCGCCGGGCCGGGCGACATCATCGCCGTGGCCGGCATCCCCGAGATCACGATCGGCGAGACCCTGGCCGACGCCGAGAACCCGATCCCGCTGCCGCTCATCACGGTCGACGAGCCGGCCATCTCGATGACCATCGGCACCAACACCAGCCCGATGGTCGGGCGCGTGCGCGGCTCGAAGGTCACCGCACGCATGGTCAAGGACCGCCTCGACAAAGAGCTCGTCGGCAACGTCTCGCTGCGCATCCTGCCGACCGCGCGCCCCGACGCGTGGGAGGTGCAGGGCCGCGGTGAGCTGGCCCTGGCCATCCTGGTCGAGCAGATGCGACGCGAGGGTCACGAGCTGACCGTCGGCAAGCCGCAGGTCGTCACCCGCGAGGTCGACGGCAAGGTGCAGGAGCCCGTCGAGCGCCTGACGATCGACACTCCCGAGGAGTTCCTCGGCCCGATCACGCAGATCCTCGCCGCCCGCAAGGGCCGGATGGAGCAGATGACCAACCACGGCACCGGTTGGATCCGGATGGAGTTCCTCGTGCCGAGCCGTGGGCTGATCGGCTTCCGTACCGAGTTCCTCACCGAGACCCGTGGTACCGGCATCGCCCACCACGTGTTCGAGGACTACGAGCCCTGGTACGGCGCCATCACGACCCGCACGAGCGGCTCGCTCGTCTCCGACCGCAGCGGGGTCGTCACGGCCTACGCGATGGTCAACCTCCAAGAGCGCGGCACCCTGTTCACAGACCCGACCACGGAGGTCTACGAGGGCATGATCGTCGGCGAGAACTCTCGGGCCGATGACATGGACGTCAACATCACCAAGGAGAAGAAGCTCACCAACGTGCGCGCCTCCTCTTCGGACAACTTCGAGAAGATCGTGCCCCCGCGCAAGCTCAGCCTCGAACAGAGCCTCGAGTTCTGCCGTGAGGACGAGTGTGTCGAGGTGACCCCGGAGGCCGTGCGCATCCGCAAGCTGGTGCTCGACGGCACGGTGCGTGGCCGTACCGCTTCGCGGGCGAAGTCGGCAGCCAAGTCAGGAAGCTGAGCCCGGGCGGCGCCTGGGCGCAGCCGGGCCGGCACTGAGAGGATCGACGCGTGTCCCGACTCCTCTTCGTTCACGCCCACCCCGACGACGAGACGCTGACCTGCGGCATCGCCATGGCCCACCACGTTGCGCGGGGTGACGACGTGCACGTGCTCACCGCCACCCTCGGTGAGGAGGGCGAGGTCATCCCGCCTGACCTGCGCCACCTCGAGGGCGCGGTCGGAGACCCGCTCGGGCCCTACCGGCACGGTGAGCTCACCGAGGCGCTGCGCCGGCTCGGTGTCACCGGCCACGTGCTGGGCGCCGAAGCCGGTCGCTTGTCGCGGTACCGCGACTCGGGCATGGTGGGTTCGGCAGCGGCGGCCCGCCCGGAGGCCTTCGCGGGCGCCGACCTCGACGAGGCCGGTGGGCTGGTGGCCGACGTCGTGCGTGAGCTGCGCCCCGACGTGGTCGTGACCTACGACCGGTTCGGCGGCTACGAGCACCCCGACCACGTGCAGACCCACCGGGTGACCAGAGCGGCGCTCGCGTCCCTGGCCGATGCCGACCTGCCGCGGCGCACCTTCGAGATCGTGACGCCCCTGTCCTGGGCGCGCGACGACCGTGCCTTCGTGCGGTCGCTGGCGTCTTCGGCATCCGGGCTACCCGGGATGCCGCTCACCCTCCCGGCCGTCGGTGATGCCTTCCCGAGATCGGTCGTGACCGACGAGCAGGTGACGCACGCGGTGCACGACGGCGCCGCCCGAACGGTCAAGAACGACGCCCTTCGCGCCCACGCCACCCAGGTGCTGGTCGTCAGTGACGACGTCTACGCCCTGTCGAACCTCATCGCCGCGCGCAGCAGCGACCGCGAGGGCTTTCGCCGGGTCGACCCCCGCAGCTGGATGCCGTGGGGCGAGGTCGCCGGCGAGCGCCCCGGTCTGCTCGACTGAGGTCGCGGGTCAGCTGTCGGCCTGACCGAGGTAGCTGTACTCGTGGTGCACGACGAAGCCGAGTCGCTCGTAGAAGGCGATGGCGCCGGGGTTGTTGCCCGAGACCTGAAGGAAGATGGCCGCCATGTTGTTCTCCTTGGCCACGAGGGCGATCGACGACGTCATGGCGGTGGCGATGCCCTTGCGTTGGTGGTCGGGATGCACCCAGACGGCGAAGATGCCGGCCCAACCCGGGCTGATGGACATCCGGGAGACGCCGACGATGCGCCCGCTGGCCTCGTCGCGCACGGAGAGGAACAGCTGCCCGGCGCTGCCGGTGAGCACCGCCTCGGTGACGCCCGGAACGATGGCACGCTGCTCGCCGTAGGCCATCAGCCAGTCGGGGCGCAGCACGGCATCCCCGTTCACGGGCACCGACTCGGTCGTGAGCGGCGGCACGCTCTTGGCGGAGGCCGTCATGACCAGGATGCGTTCCCAGTCGGAGTGGCCACCGCCGGCGACGTAGCCGCGACCGAGCAGGGCCGACCCGACCGGGTGGTCGGCCACGGCGAAACCGGCCTCGCCCGTGACCTGGAACAGCGTGGGCGCGTCACGGTCGGCGTACCACTTCTCGCAGAAGTCGATGGCCTTCTCAACGGGCAGGCTCGGATCGCCAACGGCCAGAACCGAGTTGGCTCGTCCCGTGAAACCACCGGCCGAGCGCAGCTGCCAGTCGCCGAGCCCGGCCTGGTCGACCGCCGGCCATCCGGTCGCCATTACCCGCTCGAGGTCGTCGACCGAGACCCTGAGGTGGGCCGGCCCCGACCGCGTCGCCGCCGGGGGCACGTCGCGGGCGGCGATGACCTCGGAGCGGATCAGCTTCACCCGCTCGGCCTTCGTGTCGACGATGAGGAAGTCGTGGTTGCGGGCGACCAGGGCCCCGACGAAGTCGGTCGCCCCCGCGGCCGAACCCTCCGCGAGCCGGTAGCGCACGACGACCCGCCCGCCGACGGTGAGATCGGCCGAGAGCCGGTGGCCCGGTGTCGGCTCGTTCGTCGGCTCGTTCGTCGACTCGTCGGGCGTCTCGTCCGGCGTCTCATCGGTGGGGTGGGGCACGGGGTCACCGGTCATGTCCGGCATACTAAGTGGTAGGCCATGGCGCTCCCGCACTCGTGTGGGGCCCAACCCTGGTCACCGTCATCTGCCCGCACCACTCGTCCGCAGTGCCCCTGCAGGAGGTCCGTTCTTTCATGACCTACGTCATCGCCCAGCCGTGCGTCGACCTCAAGGACCGGGCCTGCATCGAAGAGTGTCCGGTCGACTGCATCTACGAGGGCAACCGCTCGCTCTACATCCACCCCGACGAGTGTGTCGACTGTGGTGCCTGTGAGCCGGTCTGCCCCGTCGAGGCGATCTACTACGAAGACGACGTTCCCGAGCAGTGGGCCGACTACTACACCGCGAACGTCGAGTTCTTCAACGACCTGGGCAGCCCCGGGGGCGCGGCGAAGCTGGGGGTCATCGACAAGGACCACGCCGTCATCCTCGCCCTGCCGCCGCAGGAACACGACGAGTGAGACTGCCCTGACCTCCCCGGCGACCTCTCGGCTGAGCCCTCTCGAGCTGCCCGACTTTCCCTGGGACTCCCTCGCCTCGTACAAGGCGCGGGCGGGTGACCACCCGGGCGGGATCGTCGACCTCTCGGTCGGAACGCCGGTCGACCCGACGCCCGAGGTCGTGCAACGGGCGCTGGTCGACGCGGCCGACGCGCCCGGGTACCCGATGACCTCGGGCACCGCCGATCTGCGCGCCGCCATCTGCGAGTGGTTCGCCCGTCGACGGGCAGTGCCCGGTCTGCACCCCGACGCCGTGCTGCCGACGATCGGCAGCAAGGAGCTCGTCGCGTGGCTGCCCACCCTGCTGGGCCTCGGCGCGGGCGACCTGGTTGGCATCCCGGCCGTCGCCTACCCCACCTACGACATCGGTGCCCGCCTGGCCGGAGCCACGTCGGTCGTGGCCCAGTCGCTGACCAGCCTCGGCCCGCTGACCGCGGCCACCACGCCAAAACTGTTGTGGCTCAACAGCCCCGGCAACCCCAACGGTCAGGTGCTCGGCGTGCCGCACCTACGCAAGGTCGTCGAGTGGGCCCGTCGTCACCGAGTCGTCGTCGCGAGCGACGAGTGCTACGCCGAGCTCGACTGGCGTGTGGCCGAGACGGGCGACCTCGGCGGGCTCGCCACTCCGAGCATCCTGCACCCCGACGTGTGCGGCGACAGCCATGACGGGCTGCTGGCCGTCTACTCCCTGTCGAAGCAGTCGAACCTGGCCGGCTACCGAGCCGCTCTCGTCGCCGGCGACCGCACGCTCGTGAGCCGCATTCTCGAGCTGCGCAAGCACGCGGGAATGATCATGCCCGCGCCGGTCCAGCGGGCGATGGCCGTGGCTCTGCGCGACGATGCCCACGTCGAGCTCTCGCGGGCGACCTACCGTCGTCGGCGTGAGCAGCTGCTCCCCGCCGTCGAACGGTTCGGGCTGCGGGTCGAGCACTCCGAGGCGGGCCTCTACCTCTGGGCGACGCGCGACGAGGACTGCTGGGCGACCGTGGCCGATCTGGCGGACTGCGGCATCCTCGTGGCGCCGGGGTCGTTCTACGGTGGGGCCGGCGCGCGGCACGTACGGATCGCCCTGACGGCCACCGACGAGCGCATCGCCACGGCCTGTGCCCGGCTCGCTCCTTGACCGAGGGGTCTTCCCTGGCCGGCCGGATCGCCCAGCCACCTGTCGACGCGAGCCGTCCAGACCGTGGCGTCGGAGGCTGGTCGGTCCACAGGCTGAGCACACGGACACCACACCCGGCCTACGTTCCGGGGAGGCCCCGTGCTGAGGTAACGTCGCACGCGAACAGGTCAGGCGCGCCGTGCCCGGCCGGAGGAGGCGATGAACAGTGACCAAGGCAGTGGATGCAACCGTCAAGGTGGCCGACCAGGAGATCACCTTCAAGGGTGTCGAGGCCGTCGACGGCAACAACGGACTGTCCGTGGGCTCACTGCTCAAGGAGACCGGGCTGGTCACCTACGACGCGGGCTTCGTCAACACGGCCGCGTGCAAGAGCGACATCACCTATATCGACGGTGACGCCGGCATCCTGCGCTACCGCGGCTACCCGATCGAGCAGCTGGCCGAGAAGTCGACCTTCACCGAGGTCTCCTACCTGCTGATCTACGGCGAGCTGCCGACCGCTGACGAGCTGTCTGCGTTCGAGGAGCGGATTCGTCGTCACACGATGCTGCACGAAGACCTGCGCACCTTCTTCAACGGCTTCCCGCGTGACGCGCACCCGATGCCGGTGCTCAGCTCGGCGGTCTCGGCGCTCGGCACCTTCTACCAGGACAGCCTCGACCCCTTCGACGCCGAGCAGGTCGAGATGTCGACCGTTCGGCTGCTGGCCAAGGTGCCCACCATCGCCGCGATGGCCCACAAGAAGAGCGTCGGCCAGCCGTACATGTATCCCGACAACTCGCTCTCGCTCGTCGAGAACTTCATGCGGATGACGTTCGGCTACCCGGCCGAGTCCTACCAGGTCGACCCCACGGTCGCCAAGGCCCTCGACCTGCTCTTCATCCTGCACGCCGACCACGAGCAGAACTGCTCGACCTCGACGGTGCGGCTCGTCGGCTCCGCCCAGGCGAACCTCTTCAACTCGGTCTCGGCCGGCATCCACGCACTGTCCGGGCCCCTGCACGGCGGCGCCAACCAGGCCGTGCTCGAGATGCTGGGCGATCTGCGCGAGTCGGGCGATGACCCGAAGAAGTTCATGGAGAAGATCAAGAACAAGGAGGCCGGTGTTCGCCTCATGGGCTTCGGCCACCGCGTCTACAAGAACTACGACCCTCGTGCGGCGATCGTCAAGAAGGCTGCCGACGACATTCTCGAGAAGCTCGGTCAGAACGACCCGCTGCTCGAGATCGCCAAGGGCCTCGAGGAGATCGCCCTCGCCGACGACTACTTCGTCGAACGCAAGCTCTACCCGAACGTCGACTTCTACACCGGCCTGATCTACAAGGCCATGGGCTTCGAGTCGAAGATGTTCACGGTGCTGTTCGCCATCGGGCGCCTGCCGGGCTGGATCGCCCAGTGGCGCGAGATGATGGCCGACCCCGAGACGAAGATCGGCCGCCCGCGCCAGATCTACACCGGCGCCCCCGAGCGCAACTACCCCGGCTGACCCAGGCCGGCCCGCCCTGTTGACTTTCGGCACCGAACGACTCGTTCGGTGCCGAAAGTGTCGGGACCACGACCACGTCCACGACGCTCTGAGCCCACCGGCATCCACCCCTGACGGTGCGGGACGATCGCGTGGTCAGGTCAGTGTGATGGTGACGGTTCGCGAGGTCTGACCGGTCGACCAGCCGTCGTCACCGGCGCCGCGGTCCCAGGCCCGTGCGCCGATGGTGACCTTGGTGGCGCCGTAGGCCTGCGCCCGGGCCACGGCCCAGTGCGCCACCGCCCAGGCTCGGCGTTCGTCGGCAGCCGTCACCGTGAGGATGCCGTCTGCTGCGCGGGCGGTCGTCACCCCCATCTGCTGGGCCAGGTCGGCCTTGACCGCGGCGGAGGTAGCGTGGGTGGTCGCCGCCTCGAGTCGACACGTGAGCCCGGCGGGGGAGTACCCCGTGAGCGTCGAGGCCAGTACGCGGCCCTGGCCCTCGTGGTCGCGGTAGGCCTCCGGGTACCCGCTGCGCTGCACCTTCTGCGCGATGGTGGTGATGTCGGCGCTCTCGTAGCCCTTGAACTTCACGAGCGCGTCGTAGAACGCGTTCGTCGCGTGCACCGGGTCGAGGATCTGCTCGGCGGTGCCCCACCCCTGGCTGGGCCGTTGCTGGAACAGGCCCAGAGAGTCGCGGTCACCGTAGTTGAGGTTCCGGATCTTCGACTCCTGGAAGGCGGTGGTGAGCGCGATGGTGGCCGCGCGCGACGGGAGGGCCCGTTTCACCGAGATCGCCGCGATCAGGGCCGCGTTGGCGGTCTGGTCGGGGTCGAAGGTCTCGGTGATGCCGGCCGCGCTGATAGTGCACTCAGGGCTGCGCAGCGAGGCCGTCAGCGACTTGATGCCGTACAGGATCGCCACGACGAGCGCCACGAGCACCAGGGTGCCCGCGAGCAGGGCCCGTCGTCGCCGAATGGCACGGCGTGAGGTGGGCCGGCGCGACTCCGCAAGGGTCGGGCCGGGTCCTGCGTCGCTCATCGGTTCCTAGCTGGTCTGTGTCAGTGGTTGTCTACGGGTCAGTCGTTGGCGTGCAGGTCGGCGTTGAGGGTGATGCCCCTACCCGCCCGGTCGCGAGCCTCGACAGCACCGGTCACACTGTTGCGGATGAACAGGATGTTGCTCGACCCCGAGAGCGACCGCGCCTTGACGACGCGACCGTCGGGCAGCGTCACCTTCGTGCCCGCCGTGACGTAGAGCCCTGCCTCGACGACGCAGTCATCGCCCAGAGCGATACCGATGCCACCGTTGGCTCCGACCAGACAACGCTCGCCGATGACGACGCGTTCCGTGCCCCCGCCCGAGAGGGTGCCCATGATCGAGGCTCCCGCCCCGATGTCGGAGCCGTCGCCCACCACGACACCCTGCACGATGCGTCCTTCGACCATCGAGGCGCCCAGCGTGCCGGCGTTGAAGTTGCAGAAGCCCTCGTGCATCACGGTGGTACCGGGGGAGAGGTGTGCGCCGAGCCTCACGCGGTCGGCGTCGGCGATGCGCACTCCATTCGGCACGACGAAGTCGGTCATCCGCGGGAACTTGTCGACCCCGTAGACCGCGACGTGGCCCCGGGCGCGCAGCCGCAGGCGGGTCGTCTCGAAGCCGTCGACCGGGCAGGCGCCGGCACTGGTCCACACCACGTTCGGCAGTGTGCCGAAGAGGCCGTCGAGGTTGATCGAGTTCGGCACCACGAGGCAGTGCGAGAGCAGATGCAGGCGCAGGTAGGCGTCGGGCGCGTCGGCGGGAGCGGCATCCAGGTCGATCTCGACCAGTCGCACCTCGGCCGTGACTCCCCGCAGCTCATCGGGGGTCGCCAGCCCCGCGAGCGCACTCGGGGGAGCGGCGTGCTCCGGCCGCTCGCCGAGCAGCGGCTCGGGGAACCAGGTGTCGAGCACCTGCCCGCTCGTTGCGACGGTGGTCAGTCCGTATCCCCAGGCTCTGCGCTGCTCCGACATGGTGACCAGGCTAGAGGGGGACGCGCAGGGAACGAAGTCGCGTCCAGGTGCACCCGGGCTTGGCGCGGCCGGTCGGACTGGGGTGGCCACCCGGCTGAACGGAAGTGGCCACTCGACTGTACGGAAGTGGCCACTCGACTGGGGGGAGTGGCCGGTAGCCTTCGCGGTATGCCACCCAGCGATCCCGCCTCCGACGTCACTGACGTCTCTGACGTCTCTGACGTCACGGCGGCCCCTGCACCCGCCCGACCCCTCGACCTGTCGGCCGAGGTCGTGGCCCTGACGGCCGCGATCTGCGACATCGAGTCGGTGAGCCGCAACGAGGCCGCCCTGGCCGACGCCATCGAGGCGGCGCTGCGGGCTCTTCCCCGACTCGAGGTGCGACGCGACGGTGACACGGTCATTGCGCGCACCGACCTGGGTCGAGACGAGCGGGTCGTGCTGGCCGGGCACATCGACACGGTTCCGCTGACGTCTGCGCCGACCGGGCCCAACCTGCCGACCCGCCTCTCCGACGGGCAGCTGTGGGGCCGTGGCACGGTCGACATGAAGGGCGGGGTTGCGGTGATGCTGCGCCTCGCCGCCGAGGTGGCCCGGCAGCCGGAGCCGCGACGCGACGTCACCTTCCTCTTCTACGAGTGCGAGGAGATCGACGGCGAGTTCAACGGGCTCGCCCGCATCGGTGAGACCACTCCCGAGCTGCTCGCCGGTGACTTCGCGGTGCTGCTCGAGCCGACCAACGGCGCGGTGGAGGGGGGGTGCAAGGGCACGATGCGGGTCGAGGTCGTCACCACGGGCGTGGCCTCGCACTCGGCTCGCCCGTGGAAGGGGCACAACGCCATCCACGATGCCGCCGAGGTGCTTGCGAGGCTGGCCGCCTACGACCAGAAGACCGTGCACGTCGACGGGCTCGACTACCACGAGGCGCTGCAGGCGGTCGGTATCAGCGGTGGCATCGCCGGCAACGTCATCCCCGACCGCTGCGTCGTCATCGTCAACTACCGGTACGCGCCCGACAAGAACACAGCTCAGGCGCTCGCCCACGTGCAGCAGGTCTTCGAGGGCTTCGAGGTCACGCTCGCCGACGCCGCCGACGGCGCCCGCCCTGGCCTCACCCTGCCGGCCGCGCAGCATTTCGTCGAGGCCCTCGGGGTCGAGGTGGGGCCGAAGGAAGGCTGGACCGATGTGGCCCGGTTCTCGGCCCTCGGCATCCCGGCCGTCAACTACGGGCCCGGCGACCCCAACCTGGCCCACATGGACGACGAGCGCTGCCCCGTGCTGCAGTACACCGACGCCGAAGCCGCACTGCTGCGCTGGCTCGGGCCCGCTGCGACCTAAGGTGGGCCGTGTGAGCGACGACATGCCAGCCGGCAAGGTGAGCACGAACCGGCGTCAGACCGGTCCGGTCACCCTGCGCCGGGGCCAGGTGCCGGTCACCACGACCGACCAACGCCTGCTGGCCAACTCCTCCGACGCCGACTGGGTGCACACCGACCCATGGCGGGTGATGCGCATCCAGTCCGAGTTCGTCGAGGGTTTCGGTGCCCTGGCCGACCTCGGCCCGGCCGTTGCCGTGTTCGGCTCCGCGCGCACGAAGCGCGACGACCCGAACTACCAGCGTGCGCTCGACGTGGCCCGGCTGCTGGTCGAGGCGGGTTACGCCGTCATCACCGGAGGCGGACCAGGAGCCATGGAGGCGGCGAACAAGGGGGCCCTCGAGGCGAAGGGCATCTCGGTCGGCCTCGGTATCGAGCTGCCCTTCGAGACCGGTCTCAACGAGTACGTCGACCTCGGGGTGAACTTTCGCTACTTCTTCGCCCGCAAGACCATGTTCGTCAAGTACTCGCAGGGCTTCATCGTGCTGCCGGGTGGGTTCGGCACCCTGGACGAGCTGTTCGAGGCCGTCACGCTCGCCCAGACCCAGAAGGTGACCCGCTTTCCCGTCGTGCTCCTGGGCACCGACTACTGGGGCGGGATGATCGACTGGCTGCGCGACACGGTCATGGCGGCCGGCATGATCAGCCCCGACGACCTCGAACGCCTGGTGCTGACCGACGACGTGGCGGAGGCCGTCGCCCTGATCAGCCAGGACCGCACGAACGGACCCCGGTCATGAAGTGGTTCGTCCTGCTCGTCGGGGTCGTCGTCGTCTGCTTCGTCGTGGCCCTCGTGCTCGGTCTGGTCGGCGGAGGCATGGGCCGGGCCACCTCGAGCCTGAGCCACGAACCGTTGCCCGACGACGAGCTGCACGACCCCGACCTCGACGAGCTGCGCTTCGACGTGGGCCTGCGCGGCTACCGGATGAGCCAGGTCGACGGGGTCGTCGACCGGCTGCGCCGCGAGCTGCGCGAGAAGGACGAACAGATCGCCGTGCTCCGGGGTGACCCCGACCCGCCGCCGCTCAGCGACGTGGCCCTGGCCCCGGCCGGTATCGACTCGGATGCCGCTGGGTCGGCAGAGACGACACAGACGGATGCCGGAGGGTCGGCCGAGCTGGTCGAGGCGGTCGAGGCGGTCGTAGAGCGCCCGAGCGACGGGCAAGCCGAGCGGCGGCACCGCTCCGAACCCTCCGTGTGAGCGCGCCATGACGAGCAACATGACCAGCACGGCGATCACTGACGTCAGGGCACGCCCCGCCGGCCGCCTACCGGTATCGCCGAGGGTCTTCATCGCCTGGGTGGTCGGGCTGTATGCCCTGTGTCGCATGGTCACGACGACGATCCTGTTCGTCGTGATGCAGCATCAGGTGCCCACAGGGATGACGGGCGGCGACGACCTTCCTGTCACCTACTGGAACTTCACGGCTCTGTGGGACGGCCAGTGGTACCAGCGCATCGCTGAGGGTGGCTACCCGGACGTGCTGCCCGTCGGCGACACCGGCAAGGTCGGTGAGAACCCGTGGGCCTTCTATCCCCTGTTCCCGGCTCTGGCCCGGCTCGTCATGTCGGCCACCGGCGTCTCGTTCCCGGTCGCCGGCTCCACGGTTGCGCTGCTGTGCGGTCTGGGGGCGGCAGTACTCATTGCCGTGCTGCTCCGCCCGCGCATCGGTGACCCAGCGACCTACTGCGTCGTCGTGCTGTGGGCCAGCTTCCCGGCCTCGGTCACGCTGCAGCTGGCCTACTCCGAGTCGCTCGCCATGCTGGTGCTCGTCGGCTACCTCTACGCCCTGTCGCGGGAGCGCTGGCTCGTGGCCACGGTCGTCGCTGTGCTGCTCGGGCTCTCCCGTCCGATCGGGGTTCCGCTCGGGGTGGTCACGTTGGTCGTGGTCGTGCTCCGATGGCGACGGCGGGCCGAACGGCCGATCACGCGGCGCGAGTACGGGGCCATGCTGGGCTCCCTGGTCGGGTGCGGGGTGGCGGGCCTGCTGTGGCCGGCCGTCGCCTGGGCCCGTACCGGCAGCGCGACCGCCTACACCGACACGATGGCGGCGTGGCGCGGATACGGTTCCGTCCAGCCTTTCACCCCGTGGCTCGACAAGGCAGAGCTCTACTTCGGGGGGCAGCTCGGGCGGTTGCTGCTCGTCGTCGTGCCACTGGGGCTGGTCGCGATGGTGGCCGGTCCGTGGGCGAAGAACCTGGGGGCCGACCTGCGCACCTGGTCGATCGCCTATCCGGCCTATCTCGGTGCGGTGCTCGACCCCTTCACGAGCATCTTTCGCTACCTCGTGCCGCTCTTCCCGCTGCTGGTGGTCGTGCTCGGCGCCGGCTGGGCCGACCGGCGCGGCAACGGCTGGACCCGCCTGCTCATCAGGGCGGTTCCGCTGCTCGTGCTCTTCGTCATCGGCCAGTACTGGTGGACCGACGAGCTCTGGCGCTTCGTCCCGCCGAGCGACTACCCCCCGTAACGGTCCCGAGCCCTTCGGAAGTCGTGCTCCGCCAAGGAGCCGCGGCCGGCGCGACGTCATGTCTGTGGACGACCAGCGCCCGGCACGCAGGAGCGAGGTGAGCGGCATCCGGGATGCCGTGTCGTGTCGTGTCTGGACGAGTCGGGACGTGTCGCTCAGGTGCCGGTGTAGGTCGGCTGCTGCTTGGCCAGGAACGCGTCGACGGCGGCCCGGTGATCGGCGCTCGCCCCGGTGGAGGCCATCAGCTCGGCCTCGTGGGCCAGGGCGTCGGCGAGCGGCGCACTCGCGCTGAAGGCGACGGCACGGCGGATCGACCCGTAGGCCAGCGTCGGCCCGTTGGCCAGCCGGTGGGCGAGGTCGTCGACCGCGGCCTCGAACTCGTCAGCCGGCACGACCTTCGTCAGCAGCCCGAGCGCGAGGGCCTCGTCGGCGGGAACCGTGCGCGGCATGAGCAGCAGCTCCTTGGCCTTGGCCGTGCCGACCAGCCTCGGCAGCGACCAGGACGCTCCCGAGTCGCAGGAGAGGGCGATGCCGGCGAACGAGGTGTTGAGGCCGGCGCCTTCGACGGCGATGCGGAAGTCGCAGGCGAGCGCGAAGCTGAGCCCCGCTCCGGCCGCCACTCCGCCCAGGGCGGCGATCACGGGCTTGTTCATGGTGGCGAGCAGCAACACGATCGGGTTGTAGTGCTCGGTCACCGTCGTGCCCAGCGTGTGGTCGGCCCGAGCGAGGCCCCGCACGTGCTCCTTGAGGTCCTGGCCGACGCAGAAGGCGCGCCCGGTGCCGGTGAGCACGACGCAGCGAACCGCCGGATCCTGGGCCGCGTCGCGCAGCGCCGCCAGCAGGGCCGTCTTGAGGTCGAGGTCGAGGCTGTTCATGGCCTCGGGACGGTTCAGCCGAACCCGGGTGATGCCGTCGGCCGTGTCGACGACGACCGAGGCCTCGCGCTCGACGGGAACGGGGTCGGCAACGGGGTCTGTGGGCGAGGCAGAGGTCATGTCGACACTCTCTCCCATCCGGTGCCCCCAGGAAAGCAACACCCCCTGACCTGCCCGAACGGGTACCCGGATTAGGTGTGACTCACCTCCATTGGAATAATGGTGAGCAACAGAACCAGGATTCCTATGGAAGGGGAACCATGGCAGCAATGAAGCCGAGGACCGGTGACGGGCCGCTCGAGGTCGTCAAGGAGGGCCGTGGCATCGTGCTGCGGATGCCCCTTGAAGGCGGCGGACGTCTCGTCGTCGAGATGACCCCCGACGAGGCTGCGGCTCTGCGCAACGCGATCCAGGGGTGTGACGGCGTCAACTGACGTCTCCACCCGGTTCACCTGACAGCCGACAGGCCCCCGACCGATGGTCGGGGGCCTGCTGTCGTTCAGGCCGGTGTGATCAGCGCTTGACCGCGACCATGACACCCTCACCGACGGGCAGCAGCGCCACGGTGAACCCGTCGTGGTCGCGCAACGACTTGCCGACCTCGCGCAGGGTGCGGGTCTCGGCGTCGCGGTTGGCGGGGTCGCACTCCTTGTCGCTCCAGGTCATGACCAGGGTGCCCCCGAGCCGCAGCAGCCGGCTCGCCTGCTCGACGTAGTCGGGGTACTCCTGCCGGTCGGCGTCGACCACGACGAGGTCGTAGGCGCCGTCGGTCATCCGCGAGAGCACGTCGAGCGCCCGACCGGCGATGACCCGGGTTCGCTGGTGAGCCACCCCGGCGGAGGCGAACGCCTCGCGGGCGGCCCGCTGGTGCTCGGTCTCCAGGTCGATGGTGGTGAGGATGCCGTCGGCCGGCATCCCGCCGAGCAGCCACAGCCCCGACGCACCCGCTCCGGTGCCCACCTCCATGACCGCTTTGGCCCCGATCGAGGCGGCGAGCACCCGAAGCAGCGCGCCGACCCCGTTGCCCACGGAGGGGGCCCCGAGCTCCTCACCACGTCGCACCGCCTCGTCGACGTGCTCGTTGGGCGAGACGAAACTCTCGGCGTGCGACCATGCGGCCACCTTCTGCGTACTCATGGGGGTCAGCGTAACGACCTAGGGTGAGGGCATGGCAGAGCAACCGTCACGTGAGCACCGCCGCCCCGATGGCGTCACCGACCAGACCGTCGAGGCGCTCGGCAAGCTGTCCGAGGCTCTCGAGGTGGTCGAGCACGCCAGGGGCCACCTCTACGGCTTCCACCGCTTGACGGGCATGGCCGACCTCGCCCTCGGTGAGGCCGTCGACCTGCTGCGCGAGGCGGGCCACGACGGGCTGGCCGACCGCGTCGCCACCGAGCTGGTGGGGCGCAACATCATCGAGGGACGGTGGACCTTCCAGCTCGTCGAGGAGTACGACGACGGCTACTACAACACCTTCAAGGGGCTGGAGGAGCAGGCTCGCCAGACGCTGGTCGGCGGCCGCCGACACCTCTTCGAGGCCGAGATGAAGCAGGACCGCCGAACGCAGGGCCAACGCCACCACGAGGCCGCGCCCGACGACGGTTCGAGCCAGGCCGCATCCACAGGTGGTTCACAGCAGAAACCATGAACGACACAGGGCAATCCGAAATACTGAGGGGGAACGAATCAGGTGCAGAGGGCGTTGACCTCGGCAACCAGTCCCAGCGAAAGGCGCTGTTCCGCGTGACAACGAGTGCGACTACCAGTGCGACGAGCCCCCAGTACGGTGGCCCTGTTCACTCTGTCCCGATGTCGGACTCGGTGGTGGACCCAGTGACCGGTGCGGTCGCGCCTGAGACCCCCTGGACCCCGCCCAGCTGGGAAGAGATCGTCGAGCAGCACTCGGCGCGCGTCTACCGGCTGGCCTACCGTCTCACCGGCAACCCGCATGATGCCGAAGACCTGACCCACGACGTGTTCGTGCGCGTCTTCCGCTCGCTCAGCTCTTACCAGCCCGGAACCTTCGAGGGCTGGCTGCACCGCATCACCACGAACGTGTTCCTCGACAAGATGCGCCGCAAGCAGCGGATCCGCTTCGACTCCCTTCCCGAAGACGCGGCGGGTCGCCTGCCGAGCCGCGAGAAGGGCCCCGAGCAGACCTACCACGACAGCCGGTTCGACGACGACGTGCAGCGGGCCCTTGACGCCCTGACGCCCGAGTTCCGGGCGGCGGTGGTGCTGTGCGACATCGAGGGTCTCTCGTACGAGGAGATCAGTGCCACGCTCGGCGTCAAGCTCGGTACCGTGCGCTCTCGCATCCACCGGGGTCGCGCCCAGCTGCGCGAGGCCCTGGCTCACCGTGCGCCCGAGGTCGTGGCCGCCCGCGAGGGTCGGGTTCGTTCCGGGCTGCGGATGCCGGGTCGTCGCGTGGCGACAGGAACGCGCTGATGAGTCCCTGCTCGGTGACGCGGCGATGACGCCGCACCTGCGCGGACACGTCCGCGGCTACGTCGACCGAGCCCTCCCGCCTGCCCTGCTGCACGTCTACGACCGGCACCTGGTGTACTGCCGGGTCTGCCAGTCGGCTGCCGACCAAGAGCGACGGATCGTGCTCGCGCTGCGCAGCCACACCGACATTCCCACCAGCCTGCGCTCTTCCCTGATGGGTCTGGCCGTCTCGACGTCAGCGATGTCAGGGATGTCAGCGATGGCGCCGACCGGCCTGCGGCAACCGCCACGATCCAACGCCGGGCCGGAGGTTCCGCCCGTGCCGGTCCCGCCGTCGGGTTCGCTCGTGTCGTCCTACCCCATGCACGACTCCCTGCACAGCCGTCTGCCCACCGTGCGCCCAACGGCTCCCGCCCTGCACCGCTCGCCGGTTCGGGCTGCCGTGGTGGCCTCCATCGCGGCCGGCGCCTCGGTCGCGGCTGCTTGGGGCCTGGCCGTGGCCCCCTTGCAGGGTTCGACGAGGCCGGTTGAGGCGCAGGCACCCTCAGGGGCGTCCAGCCTGGGCTCGGTCGCGTTCGGCATCAGCGGCCTGGCGGCAACGGGGTTCATGGTCGGTTCGTCGTCGCGCTTCTCGGCGTCGACCCCGAAAGCGCGCACCACCGGGCGGGGCCCGTCGTCCGGCCCGACCGCCTCCTACTGGGTGGTGGCGCCCCAGCTCTACGCCGGCTACGACCGAAACGTGGTCGCCCCGGTTCGTATGTCCCTCGGCCCTTCGGCACCCTCAATCCCATGAGCGAGCAGGTCACGCCCCGCGACGATGAGCCGTCGGTGCCGGGCGACCCCGAACCGGGCCAGACGCAGCGACTCGCCACTCCTGCGCCTGACCACACGGGTGTCATCGACGTCGCCAGCACCCAGGCCATCCCGTCGGCGCCGCCGCCCAGCCCTCTCACTGGCCCATCCACGGGCCCAGCGACCGTGTCGGGCGAGCCAGCCTCGGCGGGCGCCGCCCACGGCGACTGGTTCGACACCTTCGCGGCCGAACACCCGTCTGAAGGCCCCTCGGTGCCCACCCGCGCCGACTCCGTCTGGGGCAGCGACCGGGCTGACGCGGTGGCCGAAGCCGCCCACGTGGCCCGCTACGCTCCGCCACAGTCGCCAGCCGCGGCCAGCGACGACGCCAGAACCTCTCCCATGTCGGCCGTTCACGCTGCGCCTGCCTCGTCCTCGCGATCCGGGTCTCAGGTCGCCGCACCATCAGGGGGACCGGCCTGGCCGACCCCGGATGCCGCACCGCAAGGGGTTCCCTTCGCTGCGGCGCCGGCCGACCCGACCCGCAACCGACGGGGCCCGCTGGTGGCCCTGATCGCTGCGGTCGCGCTGGTCGCCGGTGCCGTCGGTGGCTTCGGGGGCCAGCTGCTCAACGACCGGGTCCAGGTCGGCGGGTCGAGTCTGCCTGAACCCGGCCCGGGTGCCACGGTTCGGCCGCCGGGATCGGTCGCGAGCATCGCCGCCGTCGCGCTGCCGAGCGTGGTGACGATCAAGGTCGATGCCGGCGCCGAAGGCTCGGGCACGGGCTCGGGCTTCGTGATCGACAACCGGGGCCATGTGCTGACCAACAACCATGTGGTCGGTGCTGCCGCCACGGGCGGCGACATCGAGATCGTGCTCAGCAACGGTGACACCGAGAAGGCCACCATCGTGGGCCGCGACGTCAGCTACGACCTCGCCGTGCTCAAGCTCGCCCGCACCGACCTGACGCCGTTGGTGCTCGGTGAGTCTGACCAGGTCGTGGTCGGCGACCAGGTGATCGCGGTCGGTGCGCCGCTCGGCCTGGAGCAGACCGTGACCACCGGCATCGTCAGCGCGCTCAACCGCCCTGTCACTCCCGGCACCGGTGACGAGGCCTCGTTCATCAACGCTATCCAGACCGATGCCGCGATCAACCCCGGTAACTCCGGTGGGCCGTTGCTCGACAGCTCGGGCAAGGTGATCGGGGTCAACTCGGCCATCGCGCGCGTACCCGGCACCACCAGCTCCTCCGGGGGCAACATCGGGCTCGGGTTCGCGATCCCCAGCGACCAGGCCAGGCGTACCGCAGACCAGCTCATCGCCACCGGCAAGGCCACCCACCCCGTGATCGGGGTCTCGCTCGACCGCACGTACAGTGGCGAGGGCGCCCAGGTCGTCGACACCGCCGACGCCGTCATAGCAAAGGGGCCGGCAGCGAAGGCCGGAGTTCAGCCGGGTGACATCATCATCGGGTTCGAGGGCAAGCGGGTGCGCACTCCCGACCAGCTCATCGTCTCGATCCGGGCCCGCGCGGTCGGCGAGACCGTCACCCTGCAGGTCACGCGTGACAGCAAGCAGATCGACCTCAAGATGACGCTCGAGGCCGCCACCGACAAATGACCTCAGCGGCCGCCCGTCGGGTGGCCCGGGCCGTAATGAGCAGAAGGCAGGCACAGTGTTCGACATCAACGGGTGGGAGCTGTTGCTGCTCGGCGTCCTCGCCATCGTCGTGCTCGGCCCCGAGCGGCTTCCGGAGTACGCCGCGAAGTTCGGCAAGTTCGTCCGGGAGGCCAGAGGCTTCGCAGATCGGGCCCGACAGCAGCTCAAAGACGAGATGGGTCCAGAGTTCTCTGACGTCGACTGGAAAGCGTACGACCCGCGGCAGTACGACCCACGCAAGATCGTCCGCGACGCGCTGACCGGCACCAGCGACGACGACGAGCTCGACCGGAACGCCGACAAGGCGCTGAGCACCCCGAATGGGTACGACCCGTTGGTCCCCACGCCCTGGGACAGCGAGGCCACCTGAGCATCCGCTGACAGCTCGGCGGCTCGGCGGCTGTCGGCGGCGCCGACTATCGTCGGTAGACGATGCCCGTCTCTCTCGCCCAGCCACCCGCCGCCGCCACTGCCTCCTCTCTCTGGCGCCTACGGGGCTACCTCAAACCGCACCGCTGGGCCCTGCTGGCCATGCTGGTCGCGTCGCTGGGCGGCGTGGCCCTCTCGATCGCCATCCCGCTGGTCACCAAGGCCCTGATCGACGGGCCGATCACCCGCCACGAGCTGGGGCCGGTGCTTCCCCTGGGTCTGCTCGCCATCGGGCTGGGGGTGCTCGAGGCGGTCTTCATCTTCTGGCGACGATGGGTGCAGTCCAACGCCGTGCTGGGCCTCGAGACGAGCCTGAGGCGCGATCTCTACGACCGGCTCCAGCACCTGCCGATGAGCTTTCACACCCGCTGGCAGTCGGGGCAGCTGCTGTCGCGCGTCACCACCGACCTGTCCGCCATCCGGCGCTTCAGCGGCTTCGGCCTGCTCTTCCTGCTCATCAACATCGTGCAGCTGCTGACAGTGACCATCGTGCTGTTGATGATGTACTGGCCGCTCGGCCTCGTGGTCGCCACCGCAGCCGTTCCGATCATCTGGCTCTCCATGCGCTTCGAGAAGGCCTACGTCGTCGTCTCCCGCCGGGTGCAGGACCAGCAGGGAGACCTTGCCACCTTGGCCGAGGAGGGCGCGGTCGGCATCCGCGTCATCAAGTCGTTCGGCCGCAGCCGCCACGTCTGCGAGCAGTACGACGAGGCCGCCCGCGAGCAACGCCTCACCAGCCTCGACAAGGTGCGGCTGGCGGCGAAGTTCTGGACCTTCCTCGAGATGATCCCCAACCTGGCTGTCGTCGTCGTGCTGTTGCTCGGCGCCATCGGGGTCGGCCGCGGGCTGCTGACACCCGGCGAGCTCGTCGCTTTCATCACCCTCATGCTCTCGCTCGTCTGGCCCGTGTCGTCGCTCGGGGTCATTCTCGCGATGGCCCAGGAGGCTATGACCGCCTCGGCGCGGGTGCTCGAGATCTTCGATACCGAGCCCGACATCGTCGCGGGCGAACGGCGAGTGGCGCAGGCTCGGGGGCACCTGCGCTTCGAGCACGTCGACTTCGCCTTCCCTGATGCTCCCGACCAGCTGGTACTGCGCGACGTGAACCTCGACGTGGCGCCCGGCCAGACGCTCGCGCTGGTCGGCGCGACAGGGTCGGGCAAGACCTCGCTGACCGCGCTCGTGGCCCGCCTCTTCGACGTCACGGGTGGGCGTATCACGATCGACGGTGTCGACGTGCGTGACCTCGACCTGCGCGAGCTGCGGTCTCTGGTGGCCACGGCGTTCGAGGAGCCCACCCTGTTCTCGATGAGCGCCCACGAGAACGTCACGCTGGGCCGGCCGGATGCCGCCATCGACGAGGTGCTGTCGGCGCTCGAGCTCGCCCAGGCGGGGTTCGTGCACGAGCTGCCCTGGGGCCTCGACACCCGCATCGGCGAGCAGGGCCTGTCGTTGTCAGGCGGCCAGCGACAGCGCCTCGCGCTCGCCCGAGCTGTGCTGGCCCGACCCAAGGTGCTCGTGCTCGACGACACGCTCTCGGCTCTCGACGTGCACACGGAGGCGCTCGTCGAAGAAGCGCTCTCGCGGGTGCTCTCCGAGACGACGGGCCTGATCGTGGCCCATCGCGCCTCGACGGTGATGCTCGCCGACCAGGTGGCCCTGCTGCAGGGCGGCACCGTGACGCACATGGGCACGCACCGCCAGCTGCTCGACACCGTTCCGGCCTACCGCGAGCTGTTGGCCGCCGACGTCGCGGGGGTCGACGACCCTGATGACGACGGCTCCGGCTCCGGATCCGGATCTGGCTCCGGTACCAGCACCCGCACCGACTCCGGCACCGAGCCAGCGCAGGTGCGGACATGAGCACCACGCCGCCGACGAACAGTGCGACTGCGGGTGCCGGCCAGAACTGGCGCGGTGTGGCGGCCGACGAGATCGAGGGTGAGCTGAGCGCCGAGACGACCGCTGGGCTCGCCGCCCGCTCACGTCGTCTCCTCGGTGATCTGCTGCGCCCCTGGCGGCGCGACCTGCGCTGGCTCGTGCTCATTGTGCTCATCGAGAACGTGGCCCGCCTCTCGATCCCCTACCTCGTCAAAGAGGGCATCGACACCGGCATCCCGCCCATCCGCGAGTCCGACGACCTCAAACCGCTGCTGCTGGTCGTCGGTCTCGTGCTCGTGGCGACGATCACCCAGGCCATCTCGCGCAACCTCTTCCTCGTTCGGTCCGGGCGGCTCGGCCAAGACATCCTGCTCACGATCCGCCAGCGGGTGTTCCGGCACTTCCAGCATCTCAGCCCCGCGTTCCACGACCGCTACACCTCGGGCCGGGTCATCTCGCGGCAGACCTCCGACGTCGACGCCATCTACGAGATGCTCGAGAGCGGCTTCGACGGCCTCGTGACCGCGGCGCTCACGCTCGTGGGCACCGCGACCCTGCTACTCGTGCTCGACCTCAAGCTCGGGCTGGTGGCCCTGCTCTGCGGCCCGGCCCTGGCCTGGCTGACGAACTGGTTCCGCAAGGAGTCGGCGCAGACCTACCGGGCGACCCGCGAGAAGGTGGCGCTCGTCATCGTCCACTTCGTCGAGTCGATGAACGGCATCCGGGCCGTTCAGGCCTTCCGTCGCGAGCCGCGCAACCAGCAGATCTTCGACGATGTCAACGAGCAGTACCGCGCCGCCAACCTCCGAGCCTTTCGCCTCGTGGCGTGGTTCATGCCCGGCATCCGCCTCATCGGCAACCTCACGATCGGCGTGGTGCTGCTCTACGGCGGCTACCTCGCCTACCAGGGCGAGGTCACGGTAGGGGTGCTGGCCGCCTTTCTGCTCTACCTTCGGCAGTTCTTCGAGCCAATGACCGAGATCTCCCAGTTCTACAACACCTTCCAGTCGGCCTCGGCCGCGCTCGAGAAGCTCTCTGGAGTGCTCGACGAGGAGCCCGACCTGCCGGAGCCGACCGACCCTGTGCCGCTGGTCTCACCCCGCGGCGAGATTCGCTTCGACCACGTCCGGTTCGAGTACGCGGCCGGCGTGCCGGTGCTGCCCGACCTCGACCTGCTCATCCCGGCCGGGCAGACCGTCGCGCTCGTCGGCACGACGGGTGCGGGCAAGACGACGGTGGCGAAGCTGGCCACCCGGTTCTACGACCCCACCGACGGGGTCGTGCGACTCGACGCGGTCGACGTGCGCCGCCTGCGCGACGCCGACCTGCGACGGGCCGTGGTGCTGGTGACCCAGGAGAACTACCTCTTCTCGGGCAGCATCTCCGACAACATCCGCTTCGGTCGGCCCGAGGCCACCGACGCTGACGTGCAGGCTGCGGCGCGCGCGATCGGCGCCCACGGCTTCATCGAGGCGCTGCCCGAGGGCTACGACACGCGGGTGTCCAACCGCGGTGGCCTGGTGAGCGCCGGTCAGCGCCAGCTGGTGGCGTTCGCCCGCGCGTTTCTGGCCGACCCGGCGGTGCTCATCCTCGACGAGGCCACCTCATCGCTCGACGTGCCCTCGGAGCGCCTCGTCCAGCGGGCCCTCCAGACCATCCTCGCGGGTCGCACGGCCGTGGTGATCGCGCACCGTCTCTCGACCGTCGAGATCGCCGACCGCGTGCTGGTGATGGAACACGGGCATATCGTCGAGGACGGCGCTCCCGCCGATCTCATCGCGGCGGATGCCGGGCGGTTCGCCGACCTGCACCGGGCCTGGGTCGAGTCACTAGCCTGAGCCGCCCCACCCGGGGCCGAAGGCCCCATGCGGTAGCGAAGGGCCCCGCTCGCAACCGTCGAGAGAACGATACGTGCCGCACACATCGTCTTCTCGACGGTCGAACGGTCGAACGATCGGCTCAGCGGCCTGCCGGCGTGAGGCCGAGGGAGCGGCCGGCGAGGCCACGGGCTCGGGCCGAAAGACCCTTGGCGATGCCGCGCAGGGCAACAGCGGCCGCGGTGTCGGGCTCGCCGATGACCACTGGGATGCCGTTGTCACCGCCCTCGCGAACGCGGGGGTCGAGCGGAATCTGGCCGAGCAGCGCCACGGGGGCGCCGATGCTGATGGTCAGTGAGTCGGCGACCCGTTGGCCGCCGCCGGAACCGAAGATCTCCTGCCGCGAGCCGTCGGGCATCTCGAGCCACGACATGTTCTCGATCACGCCGGCCACTCGCTGGTGGGTCTGCAGGGCGATGGACCCCGCACGCTCGGCCACCTCGGCGGCTGCCTGCTGCGGCGTCGTCACGACGAGGATCTCGGCACTCGGCACGAGCTGGGCCGTCGAGATGGCGATGTCACCGGTGCCCGGCGGCAGGTCGAGCAGCAGTACGTCGAGATCGCCCCAGAACACATCGCCCAGGAACTGCTGAAGGGCTCGGTGCAGCATCGGGCCACGCCAGACCACCGGCTGGTTGCCCGGCACGAACATGCCGATCGAGATGACCTTCACCTCGTGGGCGATGGGCGGCAGGATCATGTCGTCGACCTGGGTCGGACGCTGCTCGACCCCGAGCATCCGGGGCACCGAGAAGCCGTAGACGTCAGCGTCGACGACCCCGACGCGCAAACCCTGCTCGGCCATCGCCACCGCCAGGTTCACGGTGACCGACGACTTGCCGACGCCGCCCTTGCCGGAGGCCACGGCGTAAACCCGGGTCAGCGAGTTGGGCTGGGCGAACGGGATCTCCTTCTCGGGAGCGCCGCCGCGCAGCTGAGAGCGAAGCG
>JBBSTU010000012.1:0-36179 GCA_038235595.1 Actinomycetales bacterium
GCGAAGGCCGACGGTGCCTGGGTCATGAGGGGCGGGTCAGGCGGCTGAGGCGACCGCAGGTGCAACGGGCAGCGGCACCGGCTGGACGAGACCCTCGGACTCTGCCATCCGCGCGGACACGTCGATCAGCACCGTGGAGAGCGGCAGCTCGAGCGCACCACAGATGGAGGAGAGCAGCTCTGACGACGCTTCTTTCTCGCCCCGCTCGACCTCGCTGAGATAGCCCAGCGACACCGATGCGGTGGCCGACACCTCTCGCAGGGTGCGACCCTGTGAACGGCGACGCTCGCGAAGGACATCGCCGATCTCACGTCGTAGCAGCGTGGTCATGGCTTCCTCCCTCGGTTCGTTCTTCGCCTGCCGGTTCTGCGTGCCGCCCAAGATCGTCGGGCTGCGCATCGAACAGGTCCACCGTACCCCCACGCTCACCTGACGGCGCAGCGGATTGCCCAGGCGTGCCCATCTGTTGGGCCGCCAGCCGCAGCACTGCGGCGACGGTCTCGCGCCGGACGTCGGCTCGTGACCCGTTCAACCACAGCTCACGCACCACTGTTCCCGACGGGCCTGCCACGGCCACGTACACCGTGCCGGCCGGCTTTCCCTCGGCCGGGCCGGGCCCCGCGACACCGGTCGTGCTCAGGCCCCACGTGGCCCCGAGACGAGTGCGGGCACCGTCGGCCAGCGTGAGCGCCACGTCACGGTGTACGGTTCCGACCCGCTCGACCAAGTCGGCCGGCACCCCCAGCAGACTGACCTTGAGGTCGGCGGCGTAGGCCACCACGCCGCCGCGCAGCACGGCCGACGCACCGGGCACGTCGGCGAGGGCAGCCGCCACGAGACCGCCGGTCAGGGACTCGGCGACGGCCACCGTCTCACCCACGTCGGTGAGGTGGCGCACGAGGTCGGATGCCGTCGCGCCGGCGCCCCTGCCCTCACCGCAGCTCACGCGTCACTCGCACTTCACTCGCGCTTCGCGGCAGCCCGCCGAGCCCGCCGAGCCCGGGTGCGCGCGCTGGTCTCACGCAGCGTGACGGCCTTGAAGACGTAGTCGACCCCACTGACGACCGTGACCACCAGTGCCACCGCGAGGATGCCGTAGGCGCCCCACCTCCACACCTCGGCCAGCGGAAGAACACTGAGAGGGAAGGTCAGCAACCCCAGCGAGAAGGTCTGGAGCATCGTCTTCAGCTTGCCACCGCGGCCGGCGGGCATGACCCCGTGCCGGATGACGATGAACCGCATCAGGGTGATGCCGAACTCGCGCACGAGGATCACGACGGTCACCCACCACCAGATGTCGCCCAGCAGCGACAACCCGATGAACGCCATGCCGGTCAGCGCCTTGTCGGCGATCGGGTCGGCCACCTTGCCGAAGTTCGTGACCTGACCGCGGCTTCGGGCCAGCTTGCCGTCGAGGCCGTCGGTGAGGGCGGCGACGGCGAACACAGCCCAGGCCCAGAACCGCCACCAGGGCTGGGCGCCGCTGTCGTGCAGCAGCAGCACCCCGTAGACGGGCACGAGGAGGATGCGCAGCACGGTCAGCGCGTTGGGAACGTTCCAGTCGGTGGGCTGGGGCGCGGGGCCTTCCCCAACGTGCGGGCTCAAGTCGGCTCCGCCACGAGCGCAGCACCACCAGCGGCAGGGACCAGCTCGGCCACGAGGTCGATTCCCTCGCTGTCGACGACGACTGCGCAGAGCAGGTCGCCCACCTCAGGAACCGGAGCACCCTCGGGGAGCACGACGGAGGTGGTGCCGTCGACATCGGGCCCTTGGAAGGCCGCACGGCCCGTGACCCGACCGGTCAGCTCGTACTCGTCGACCTCTTCGACGAGCACCTCGACGTGTTCACCGACGCGCTCTTCGGCGCGTTGGGCCATCAGCTCCTCGACGAGGCGGGTGATGCGGTCGAGACGGTCGGCGATGACCTCCGGCGCCAGCTTGGCCGCAAAGGACTCGGCCTCGGTGCCATCTTCGTCGGAGTAGCCGAACACGCCGACGACATCGAGCCTGGCGTCGACGAGGAAGGCCTCGAGCTCGTCGACGTCGGCCTCCGTCTCGCCGGGAAAGCCGACGATGACGTTGCAGCGGATGCCGGCCGTGGGGGCATCCGCTCGCACCTTCGCGAGCAGCTCGAGGAAGGCCGCACGAGAACCGAACCGGCGCATGGAGCGCAGCAGAGGCTCGGACGCGTGCTGGAAGGAGATGTCGTAGTAGGGCACCACGCCCGGGGTGTCGGCCATCGCGCGAAGCAGGCCGGGCCGGATCTCGGCGGGCTGCAGGTAGGAGACCCGCACCCGCGCGATGCCCTCGATGGCGGTCAGCTCGGGCAGCAGCTTCTCGAGCAGGCCGAGGTCGCCGAGGTCTTTGCCGTAGGAGGTCGAGTTCTCGGAGACGAGGAAGAGCTCCTTCACGCCGCGCTCCGCGAGCCAGCGGCCCTCGGTGATGACGTCGGCCGGGCGCCGCGACACGAAGGCGCCCCGGAACATGGGGATGGCGCAGAACGAGCAGCGTCGGTCGCAGCCGGAGGCGATCTTGAGCGGCGCCCACGGCCGGCCGTCGAGGCGGGCCCGGATGACGCGAGGCCCGCTGGCCGGCACCGACAGGCCACCGTCGACGGCATCCGCGAGCCCCGGCGCATCGGCGGCATCGACCGCGTCGGCAGCATCACCATGACCCGGCGTGGCGACGTGCGCCGCCTGCTCGGGCCGGGCCGCCGGGGTGAGCGGGAGCAGTCGGCGACGGTCGCCCGGGGTGTGACTGGCGACGTGGCCGCCGTCGAGGATGGTCTGCAGGTGGTTGCTCATGTCGCGGTAGGAGTCGAAGCCGAGCACGGCGTCAGCCTCGGGCAGCTGGTCGGCGAGCTGTGCGCCGTAGCGCTCGGCCAGGCAGCCGACGGCCACGACCTTCTGGGTGCGTCCGCCGTGGTGCTTGAGGTCGGAGGCCTCGAGCAGCGCGTCGATGGAGTCCTTCTTGGCCTGCTCGACGAAGCCGCAGGTGTTGACGACGGCGACGTCGGCCTCTGCGGCATCGTCGACGAGCCGCCATCCCCCGGCCAGGAGCCGACCGGCGAGCTCCTCCGAATCGACCTCGTTACGGGTACATCCGAGCGTCACGAGCGCGACGCTCTTGTCCGGCGGGGTCATGCGCCCACTCTAGATGGCGCGGTGTTCAATGGCCGACATGGCCGAAGCGATGCAACCCGCAGTCAGCGACCCCGTCGACAGATCCCTCGAGCAGGCTCGCGCACTCCTCGCCGAGCAGCCCCTCGTCGACGGCCACAACGACCTGGCCTGGGAGGTGCGTGAACAGGTCGGCTACGACTTCGACCGGCTCGACATCGCGAACGCGCTGGGCACGACGAACACCGACCTGCCGCGCCTGCGCTCCGGCGGGGTCGGGGGCCAGTTCTGGTCGGTGTTCGTGCCGAGCACGCTGCAGGGTGACGCGGCCGTGGTGGCCACCCTCGAGCAGGTGGATGCCGTGCACCAGATGGTCGACCGCTACCGCGGCGACCTGGTGCTCACACGCACGGCCGACGAGGTCGAGGCGGCCACGGCATCCGGGCGGATCGCCTCGTTGCTCGGCGCGGAGGGAGGGCACTCGATCGGGTGCTCGCTCGGGGCTCTGCGGATGCTGCACGCGCTGGGGGTTCGCTACCTGACGCTGACCCACAACAACAACACGCCCTGGGCCGACTCTGCCACTGACCGGCCCGCTGCAGGCGGTCTGACCGCGTTCGGCCGCGAGGTGGTGCGCGAGATGAACCGCCTGGGGATGATGGTCGACCTCAGCCATGTCGCGCCGACGACGATGCGGGCGGCCCTCTCCGCCGCCGAGGCCCCGGTCATCTTCAGCCACTCCTCCGCCCTCGCCGTCTGCGACACACCGCGCAACGTGCCTGACGACGTGCTGGCCGGTCTGACCGACAACGGCGGCACGTGCATGGTGACGTTCGTTCCCGAGTTCGTCTCCCCCGCCACGGCGGCCTGGCGGGTCGAGGCGGCGGCGGCCGCGGCGGAGGTCGATGTCGACGCCGCCGACTTCGTCGCCTTCCAGCGCTTCAGCGCGTCGTGGTCACGGCAGCACCCGAAGCCGGACGCCACGATCGAGCAGGTCGTGGCCCACCTCGAGCATGTGCGTGAGGTCGCCGGCATCGACCACATCGGGATCGGCGGCGACTACGACGGCACCGACACCTTTCCGGTCGGGCTCGAGGACGTCAGCGGCTACCCGCGGCTGTTCGCTGCCCTCATCGACCGCCGCTGGTCGCACGACGACCTGGGCAAGCTCGCCCGGGCGAACACGCTGCGCGTGATGCGCGACGTCGAGGCGGTGGCGCGCGACCTGCGGGCGAGTCGCGCGCCCAGCCTGCGCACCATCGCCGAGCTCGACGGCTGATCGACCCGACCAGCCCGACGTCGGCGGCGGCTAGCCGTTGTTGCGGAAGCGGGCGATGGTGAGGCCGACGAGGCGGGCCACGACGAGCGCGACGTAGAGCATGCCGAAGATCTGCTGGAGCAGCATGAACGAGCGGGCGTGGGGCGTGATCGCGTAGACGTCGGACAGCCCGGTGCCCGTCATGTTGGCGATCGAGAGGTAGAGCAGCTCGAACCAGCTTCGGTTACCGAGCGCGGTCTCGCCGTAGATGTTGGTGATGATGAACGAGTCGGGAAAGAGATGCTGCACGGCCAGGTACAGGTAGGCAAACCCCCAGGCCACCACCGTGAAGGTGGCTCCGGTGGCGTAGAGCTCGTCACGGGTGACCCAGTTGTCGGCGAACATGTATCGGATCAGCCCGTAGGCGGTGTAGAAGTAGAACAGCGCGTGCAGCACCGATGAGACGAAGATGAGCGTGGGATCGGGGTAGAAGGCCTCCAGCACCGTGAGCACGACGACGGGCAGGCCCAACCCGATAGCCACCCAGGTCAGGGCCGGGGTCGCGCGCGCCGCACGGACCGCGAGAAAGAGCACGAGCAGCCCGAAGATGCCGAACAGGGCCCGCGCGTAGGGGCGGTATTCGCCGGGTGTCGAGGTGTCGAAGTACGGGTAGACGATGATGCCGAGCAGCTGAACGAAGAGCAGCATCGCGCTGGGCGTCTCGGCGATGCCACGGCGCACACGGTCCCAACGGCTGGGTGGGCCCGACCTTCGTGGTGACGACGGCCACAGCTCGAGGGAAGCACTCACTTGCGCGACTCTACCGACCGGCGCGTCAAGATCGCGTCAAGAGCCGTCAGCGCGGTGTCAACGGGCCAGGCGGCCCACGGGAGGCACCGTAGACCTGTCCCATGACCGAAAACATCGTGCTGGCCTCAGCCGGCCTGGCCCTCATCGGCTACCTGGTGTACGTGCTGCTGCACGCGGACCGCTTCTGATGAGCGACACCCTCAGCGGGCTGCTCACCATCGGCGTGCTCGTCGTGGCCCTGGTCGTCGTGCACGTGCCCCTGGGCAACTGGATGGCGAAAGTCTTCACGGACGAGCGGCACTGGCGGCCCGAGCGGGTCTTCTACCGTCTCTCGCGCGTCGACGCCTCGTCGGAACAGGGCTGGCGCTCCTACTCGGTGGCCGTGCTCGCCTTCTCGGCCGTCAGCATCGTCGTCCTCTTCCTCCTCATCGCCCTGCAGGGGGTGCTACCACTCGCTCGGGGCGCCACGATGCATCTCGATACCGCGCTCAACACCGCCGTCTCGTTCGTGACCAACACCAACTGGCAGTCCTACGCCGGTGAGTCCGGCGTCTCTCCCGTGGTGCAGACCCTGGGCCTGACCGTGCAGAACTTCGTGTCGGCAGCCGTGGGTCTGTCGGTGGCCGTGGCGCTCGTGCGCGGCCTGGCCCGCTCGGGCGGCGCCACCATCGGCAACTTCTGGGTCGACCTCGTGCGGGGCGTCGTTCGCGTGCTGCTGCCCATGGCTGTCGTCGGCGCGGTGCTGCTGATGCTGGGAGGCGTCATCTCGAACCTTGCCGAGCCCACGACCGTCACCACGGTCTCGGGTGGCCAGCAGGTCATCCAGGGCGGGCTGGTGGCCTCGCAGGAGGCGATCAAGGAGCTCGGCACCAACGGGGGTGGCTACTTCAACGCGAACTCGGCCCACCCCTTCGAGAACCCCAACGCCCTGACGAACCTGCTCGAGATCTTCCTCCTGCTCGTCATCCCCTTCTCGCTGCCACGCACCTACGGGGTGCTCGTCGGCGACCGCCGCCAGGGCTTCGCCGTGGCCGGCCTGATGGCCGCCCTCTGGGGCCTCATGCTTACGGTCATCACCTGGTCTGAGGTGCACGCCGCCAGCGGCCCGCTGGGCTCCCTGGAGGGCAAGGAGGTGCGCTTCGGCCCCTGGGCGTCCAGCCTGTTCGCCGCGAGCACCACCGGCACCTCGACCGGGGCCGTCAACTCGATGCACGAGAGCTACAGCGCACTCGGCGGCGGCGGGGCGTTGTTCTCGATGCTGCTCGGCGAGATCTCTCCCGGTGGGGTGGGCACGGGCCTGTACGGCGCCCTGCTGATCGCTGTGCTCACCGTGTTCATCTCCGGGCTCATGGTCGGGCGCACCCCCGAGATTCTCGGGAAGTCGATCGGTCGCCGTGAGATCACCCTCACTGCCCTGGCCCTGCTGGTGATGCCGGCGCTCGTGCTCGTCTTCACCGGCATCGGGCTCGTCCTGCCGAACGTGAGGGCTCAGATGCTGGCGTCGGGCCTCCACGGTCTCACCGAGGTGATGTACGCCTACACCTCGGCGTCGAACAACAACGGCAGCGCCTTCGCCGGTTTCTCGGCCGACGCCCCTTACACCAACCTCACCCTCGCGCTGTGCATGCTGCTCGGCCGGTTCGTGACCATCGCGCTCGTGCTGGCTCTTGCCGGCTCGCTCGTGGCCCAACGTCGCCGCCCGGTCACCTCCGGCACCCTGCCTACCCACTCACCCACCTTCGTGGGCCTGCTTGTCGGGATCTCGCTCGTCGTCACCGGACTGACGTTCTTCCCCGCGCTGGCCCTCGGTCCCCTCGCGGAGGCACTCGCATGACCCAGACGACCGACCGGCCGGCCCTCGACTCCCCAACGCAGGGCTCGAGCACGGCCACCCTGCTCCGCCAGATGGCCGCCACCCTCCCCCAGGCCTTCGTCAAGCTCGACCCTCGCCACGTCTGGCGCACCCCCGTCGTCTTCGTCGTCTGGGTCGGTTCACTGCTCACCACCGTGTTCGCCGTGGTCAGCCCCTCGTGGTTCGCCTGGCTGATCACCATCTGGCTGTGGGCGACGGTCGTGTTCGCCAACCTGGCCGAGGCGGTGGCCGAAGGTCGCGGCAAGGCCCAGGCCGCCACGCTGCGAGCCACCCGCACCGACACCATCGCCCACCGCCGGGGCTCCGGCGGAGTGGTGGAGGAGGTGTCGGCCGCCGACCTCACTGTCGGTGACCTCGTGGTCGTCCACCCCGGCGAGGTCATCCCCGGCGACGGCGACGTCGTCGAGGGCATGGCCACGGTCGACGAGTCGGCCATCACCGGGGAGTCGGCGCCCGTCATACGCGAGTCGGGTGGCGACCGGTGCGCCGTCACCGGCGGCACCACCGTGCTGTCCGACGGCATCGTGGTCAAGGTGACAACGAGGCCCGGTGAGAGCTTCATCGACCGCATGATCGCCCTCGTCGAGGGTGCGGCCCGCCAGAAGACCCCGAACGAGATCGCTCTGACGATTCTGCTCACGACCTTGACCATCATCTTCCTGCTGTCCGTGATGGCGCTGCAGCCACTCGCCATCTACTCCGGCTCGGCCCAGACGCCGATCGTGCTCATCGCCCTGCTCGTGTGCCTCATCCCGACCACCATCGGTGCCCTGCTCTCAGCCATCGGCATCGCCGGCATGGACCGGCTCGTGCAGCGCAACGTGCTGGCCATGTCGGGTCGTGCCGTCGAGGCCGCCGGCGACGTGTCGACCCTGCTGCTCGACAAGACCGGCACCATCACCTTCGGCAACCGTCGGGCCACGCAGCTGCTCGCCGCTCCCGACCTGGGCACCGAAGAGATCACCCACGCGGCCTACCTCAGCTCGCTCGCCGACGAGACTCCAGAGGGCCGTTCGATCGTGGAGCTCGCGGCACTCACCCTTACGGACGGCGAGCGCGTGGAGCTCGACGAGAAGACCGAGCAGGGCTGCGAGTTCGTCGCCTTCACGGCCCAGACCCGTATGTCGGGTGTCGACCTGGCGTCGGGGCTGGCTGTGCGCAAGGGTGCCTCCGACTCGGTGCTGCGCTGGGTGCGGAACAACGACGGTCAGGTGCCGCAGGGGGTGCTCACCGACGTTGACTCCATCGCCACCTCGGGCGGTACGCCACTCGTCGTCGCGAGCCATGAGCCCGGGCACGCTGCCCGAGCCCTCGGCGTCGTGCACCTCAAGGACGTCGTCAAGCCGGGCATGAAGGAACGCTTCGCGCAGCTGCGCGCCATGGGGATCAAGACCGTCATGATCACCGGCGACAACCCCCTGACGGCCACGTCGATCGCCGCGGAAGCCGGGGTCGACGACTTTCTCGCCGAGGCGACCCCGGAAGACAAGATGGCCCTGATCAGACAAGAGCAGGAGGGCGGACGCCTCGTGGCGATGACCGGGGACGGCACCAACGACGCTCCCGCGCTCGCACAGTCAGACGTGGGAGTTGCCATGAACACCGGCACGTCGGCCGCGAAGGAGGCGGCCAACATGGTCGACCTCGACAGCGACCCGACGAAGCTCATCGACATCGTCTCCATCGGCAAGCAGCTGCTCATCACCCGCGGCGCCCTCACGACGTTCTCGATCGCCAACGACATCGCGAAGTACTTCGCGATCATCCCCGCGATGTTCGTCGTGCTCTTCCCCGGTCTCGACGCCCTCAACATCATGGGTCTGTCGACGCCCACATCGGCCATACTCTCGGCCGTCATCTTCAACGCGCTCATCATCATCGCGTTGATTCCCCTGTCGCTTCGAGGAGTTCGCTACCGACCCTCGAGCAGCACCGCCCTGCTGCGCCGCAACATCCTGCTCTACGGCGTGGGCGGAATCATCGCCCCCTTCATCGGCATCAAGCTGATCGACCTGCTCGTCAGCCACCTTCCCGGAATGATGTGATCATCGTGACCTCTTTCTTCAGACAGTCGGTCGCCGGGCTACGCACCCTGCTCGTGTTGACCGTCGTGCTCGGCCTGCTCTACCCCGCACTGGTGTGGGGCGTCGGCCAGGCGGTCGGGCGCAGCCAGGCCGCCGGTTCTCTCGTAACGGTCAACGGTGCCGTCGTCGGCTCGAGCCTCATCGGGCAGGACTGGAAGGGCGAGCAGTGGTTCCACTCCCGCCCCTCCTCCAGCGACTACACCGGCGACGTCAGCGGGGGCTCGAACCTGGGTCCCGGCCCCGACCTCGACGCAGCCGTGGCCGAGCGCGCCAAGCGGGCCGGCATCCCGGTGCAGGGCTCGCCCGCCGACGCGCTCACCGCGTCGGGCAGCGGCCTCGACCCCCACGTCACTCCCGAGAACGCAGCCTTCCAGGTGGCTCGGGTGTCGGCGGCACGCGGCCTGACCGCATCCGACGTGCAGCGCCTCGTCGACGAGCACACCCAGGGCCGAACCCTGGGCTTTCTCGGTGAACCGCGGGTCAACGTGCTGCAGCTCAACCTCGCTCTCCAGGGTCTGACGACCGCAGCGACCGGCTGAGACTGGCAGGATCGGCGTCATGGCACGTGGGCAGCTGCGCATCTACCTCGGGGCCGCTCCCGGGGTAGGCAAGACGGTCGCCATGCTCGACGAGGCGCACCGCCGCGTCGAGCGGGGCACCGATCTGGTGGTGGGCTACATCGAGACGCATGACCGGCCCTACACCCACGCCCTGGTCGAGGGTCTTGAGGTGCTGCCGCGCCGGATCGTCGAGCATCGTGGCGCGCAGCTGCTCGAGCTCGACACCGAGGCCCTGATCGCCCGCCGCCCGCAGGTCGCCCTCGTCGACGAGCTGGCTCACACCAACGCCCCAGGGTCGAAGCACGACAAGCGCTGGCAGGACGTCGAAGATCTGCTGGATGCCGGCATCGACGTGCTTTCGACCGTCAACATTCAGCATCTAGAGTCGCTCAACGACGTGGCCAGGGCCATCACGGGGGTGCGTCAGCGCGAGACGGTGCCCGACCAGGTGGTGCGTCGGGCCGAACAGATCGAGCTGGTCGACATGACCCCGGAAGCGTTGCGCCGCAGGATGGCTCACGGAAACGTCTACCGGGCGGAGAAGGTCGACGCGGCGCTGGCGAACTACTTTCGGGTCGGTAACCTCGCAGCCCTGCGTGAGATCGCCCTGCTGTGGTTGGCCGACCGGGTCGACGAGGCGATGGAGCGATACCGCGCCGCACAGGGCATCGACCGGCAGTGGCCGACCCGCGAGCGGGTCGTCGTGGCGCTGACCGGTGGCGGAGAGAGCGAGACCCTGTTGCGACGCGGGGCGAGGATCGCGACCCGCTCGGCGGGAGGCGACCTGATCGCGTGTCACGTCCGTTCGGCGGATGGTCTGGAGGTCGACGACCCTGCCGCCATCGAGCGCCTACGGCGGCTCACCACCGACCTCGGCGGCGAGTTCCACGACGTCTCGGGGCATGACGTCGCCTCGGCGATCCTTGACCATGCCCGCGGCGCGAACGCCACCCAGATCGTGGTGGGCGTCAGCCGACGCAGCCGGTGGCAGGCGGTGCTGCGCCCCAGCATCGCATCGGAGGTCGCCGACCGGTCTGGCGACATCGACGTGCACCTCGTCTCACACGAGAACTCCCGGGTCGGGCGCAGGAGCCGGCGCGTCGGAGCCCTGCCGCGATCACGAGTGGTGGCCGGCTGGGGTCTCGCGACGCTCGGTCTCGCTCTGCTGACCACCCTGCTCATCGGGAGCAACGAACCCGAGGCCCTCTCGCTCGACCTGCTGCTCTATCTGGCCCTGACCGTGGCGTGTGCACTGGTGGGGGGCATCTCGCCGGCCCTGTTCTGCGCCGTCGCCGGTTCGGTCGCGGTCAACTGGTTCTTCACCGACCCGGTGGGCACGCTCTCGATCAGCGACCCGCCGAACGCGCTGGCCCTGCTGGTCTTTGTGCTCGTCGCGGTGGGCGTGTCATCGGTGGTGAACGTCGCTGCTCGACGCGCCGAGCAGGCTCAGGCCGCGCAGCGTGAGTCCAGTGCACTGGCTTCGCTGAGCCGCGACCTGCTGGCACAGCCCAAGCCGTTGCCGGTGCTGCTCGACAAGGCCACCGCCGCCCTCGGCATGCGCAGCGCCGTGATCGTCACGCCCTCCCGCGGCGGACTCACCATCGTGGCCACCAACCAGCCCGGAACCGAGATCGGTGACCTCCTGCCCGCCGGTCAGGAGTGGGCCGTCGACACCGCCCTCGACGACGGCGCCCACCTGCTGCTGGACGGCCCACCCGTGGCCGCCGAGAACCAGCGTCTTGTCGGCGCCTATGCCGCTCATGCCCTCATCCTGCTCGCCCGTGAAGAGCAGTCGCGGGCCGCGAAGGAGGCGGCCGGCCTGGCCCGCGACAGCGCGGCCCGCACCACGTTGCTCGCGGCCGTGTCGCACGACCTGCGCACACCGTTGTCGAGCATCAAGGCAGGGGTGTCGATGCTGCGCCAGACGAGCGTCTCGGTACCGGAAAGCGACCGGGCCGAGCTGCTCGAGTCGGTGGAGGACTCCGCTGACCGGCTCGATGCCCTCATCGGCAACCTGCTCGACCTCTCTCGTCTCGAGACCGGCATGGTCAAGCCGCACGCCCACGAGATCGACCTGCTCGACGCGGTGCACGCCACCGTGCGCACCACCACGGCGCCGGCGCGCGTGGACGTTGCTCTCGACCACGACCTGCCGGCGGTCGTCGCCGATCTCGGGCTGCTCGACCGCGTGGTCGCCAACGTCGTCGAGAACGCCCTTCGCCACAGTGCGGGCGCCGACGTGCGCATCACGGCCAGCCGCATCATCGACACGGTCCAGCTACGCGTGAGCGACCAGGGCCCCGGTGTCGACGACGCCGACAAGGAGCGGATCTTCGCCGCCTTTCAGCGAGCGGGTGATGCACCGCAAGGCGACGGCCTGGGGCTCGGGCTCGCGGTGGCCCGTGGTCTCATGACCGTAATGAGCGGCACCCTGGTGCCGGAGGACACTCCCGGAGGTGGGCTGACCATGGTGATGGAGCTGCCAGTGGCCGGCGCGAGCCTGCGGTGAGCACGGTTCTCGTCGTCGACGACGACCCACGGCTGCAGCGCACCCTGTCGATCGCGCTGCGCGCCCACGCGCACCAGGTCTTGACGGCCAGTGACGGTCGCACCGCACTGGCCGTGGTCGCCGAAGAGTCGCCCGACGTCGTGATCCTCGACCTCGGGTTGCCCGATCTCGACGGCACCGAGGTGCTGCGCCGCATCCGGCAGACCTCGCTGGTGCCCGTCATCGTGCTGTCGGCCCGGCACGAGTCCGACGACAAGGTCGAGGCCCTCGACCTCGGCGCCGACGACTACGTGACCAAGCCGTTCGGCGTCGAGGAGCTGCTGGCCCGGGTACGGGCGGCCGGGCGGCGGGCCGGCGATATCGGTCGACAGCTCGGCGTCATCGAGACCTCCCACTTCACGCTCGACTTCGCCGAGCGCCGAGCCTTGGTCGCCGGTCGAGAGATCCGCCTCACCCCGACGGAGTGGCGGGTGCTCGAAGCACTGTGTCGAGAGCCCGGCCACCTCGTGACGCAACAGGACCTGCTGCGCTCTGTCTGGGGACCGGCCTACGGGCGCGAGTCCAACTACCTCCGCGTCTACGCCAACCAGCTGCGTCGCAAGCTCGAGCCCGACCCCGCCACCCCTCGCCACCTGATAACCGAACCCGGCCTCGGCTACCGCTTCGTGCTCTGAGTCATCTACGTGGGGCTTGCGGCCGCGGCCCTCAGTCGGTGGGCTGGGCGGTGAGCCAGCGCTTGACCGCCGGTACAAGGGTTCCCTCGACGTCCAAGGTGTCGAACGGCGTATGAAGTCGATGGGCAAGCATCGCGGGCGGAGGGCCTAGCTCGGAGGCTCGGAGGATCAGGCAGGGGACGCCCTTGGCGAACAAGTAGCCAAGCTCGACGCCCAGGTTCTCGGTTTCGGCGTCCAGGCTGTCGAACACTGCGATCGCGAGCGAACTGTTCTCCATACACAGACGCACATTGGTCCACAGCTCCCCGGAATAATCCCGATCATCTGCCCTAAATAGGTCGAAGCCGAGCGACGATGCGGACTCCCTCAGAAGTTCACCGATGCGATCGCGATGCGGATGTGAGCCGAACTTCATGATGAGGAAGACATTGAGATTTCTGGCCGGGTGGTCGGAGTCAAACGAGGTCTGTGCGATGTGGTCCATCAGCCATGGATAGTCGACCACGCCCTGTCCGGCTGGCTTGACGGTCGACACCGGGGTCACAGGTCACCACCCGCCATCTCGATCTCCCGCCGAATGGAGGCGACCCTCCGCCCTCGTGGGTCGTCCGCCTGGTACAACATCTCGATCAGCACGAGGTTATCGATCGTGGTGCCTGCCTGAAACTGCTGGGAAAGCATATTGAGAACTTCAGGAAGGGTCCGTTCTGCGGTGATGAAGTCACCCAAGGTCAGCGCAAGCTCGAGCCGACACGCATGGTCCCAGTACTCCGTTTCTGGATTGTCGAGTCGTCGGTCGATGCTGTAACGCACGACGGGCGCGAGCATTTCAGCAGCGCCGTGCTCTCCAGCCAGGCTGAGAAGCAGAACGGCGTTGACTCCCGGGTAGGTATCGCGCAGATCGAGGTCGAAGCCTTGTCGGTAGGTCGCAGCAGCCTGACGCAGAAGGCGAGCACGATACGACTGACCGCGGCCGTCCCTGACCGCAGCACTCCACTCGCGCTTGTACACTCCGCCGAGTAAGCCCAGTGTTTCGGCGTTGGGCCTGCGCTCAACCATCTCCTTGAGCAGTTCGGCGGCGTGTGAGAACTTTTCAAGCCGAGCAAGGGCGAGTGCGAACTGCTCGCGAACCAACCACACTTCCGCCAGCTCAGGAGTCATGGTCTGCACAATTTCCACCATTTCTGACCAACCTTTGGTGGCCCTGAAGGCGAGAAGTAGCGCCACCACACTTTCCGAGTCCAACTTGTCTGCCGGTCCGAGCGCCGTTCGAAGTAGCCTCAAGGCTTCGAGGCCCTCGGATTCCGCCAGCATGATCCGCCTGTTGATTGCTGCTTCACGGTCGATCGCCTCGAGCATCAGGTCGACACGCGCGTGGTCGACGGCGGGCGTGGGGAGGCCGGCCACCAACTGGTGGACAGGACTGTCTACCTCGCGTTCTTGAGCACGAACGAGACGGGTGGTCAGTTGCGACCGAAGATGAGCGAGGTCGGCCGGCTTACTGAGAACGTCAAGCTCGTACGGCAACGCTCCGTTCAATGCCACGTCGAGAGGGAGCTTCGCATCGCTACGAAACATCAGGATCGTTGACCATGGGCGAACTGCGTGCCGCACCCCCAGCTCATAAAACACGTTTGGGTTCGCCAGGGACAGGTCAGCAACTGCGTACTCACAAAGGACGAGCCTCTCGAACATGCGCTTATGAAAAATTCCACCCAGCGTCTCCTCATCCGCGCGGTGGGCGCGCAGGCCCGCATCCTCCACGGCCGGAGCGATGAGGTGCGCATAGATCGCATCGAAGTCGATGACGCGGTCCTCGTTGTCGGACCTCACCTTGCTGAAGGGCATCAGCACGAAGCAAAGTGGTCGTCGCACCAGCTGCTCCCCTCCCCCGTAGCATGAGGCTGCCCTGTGCATCGAGTGTAGACACATGGGTAGTTGACCGACGGGAGGAGTGATCCTTGGATGAAAGTCCGAATGCCGACTGGCTCAAGTTGATCCAAGGTGGCATCGACAGGCTCGCCCGGGAATCGGCGAACCTGAAGGCTTGGTCGATCACCTTGCTTGGGGCGAGCGCCATCCTCTCGCGTGTCAGTACCAATCACGGCATCATCATTTACGCCCTGCCTGCGTTTGTTCTGTTGGCGTGTTTGGACGCCTACTACCTCGGGGCTGAGCGGGCATACCGACGGCTGTACGAACGGGCCGTGAACCTCCCCAGGCACACCGACGATGGTCCGCACTCGTCGCTTGCGCCCATCTACGAATGGTCGATGGCCGCGGGCGACGGCTCAGGCCCATGGCACCAGCTTCTTCGGTGGATCCGCCAAGGACTGGGACCCTCAGTGGTGCTCTTTCATGGAGCCATCCTCGTGGTTGTGGCTGTGATCTCAGGTCTCAACGTCGAGCACTGACCGTGGACGGTCAAGGGCGACCGACATGCACTCACCCGTCCAGAACCAGGCCGTTCCGACGGCCAACTTGTCCCGGGTGCCGGTGGCTTGACAGATTTGATGGCTCTTCTATGCCCTCATAGTCGACCTAACCGGTTCAGTCGCGTTCGCGGTAACCACGATCTCCCCGATCGGTGAGGTTCCAGGCGTCCTCCGACTCCTCGTCGTCCTCCCCCTCGATGACGGTCGGCGTGAGGTCGCCGGGCGACCACCGGCCCGACGGCACCGCGGCGGTTCGATCGGAGTCATGGTCGGCATCGCCGGCCCCGTCGGCGTCATCATTGCGGTGGCGACGCTCTCCCCGCTCGGCCACGATGGACGCCGTGCGCTGGGGCACCAGGCCCTCGCCCATCGAGGTCTCGTCGTCGAGGTCATCGGCGTGGGTCGCTGTCGCCTCGCCTTCACTGGGCACCTCGCGCGCAATCACGGAGTCTGCGGCATACGGCCCTTCGTCGGTGATCTCGACGTCGTCGACCACGACGGCCGGCACGTCGTCGCCACGCAGCAGGGCAAGGGTCTGGGCCAGGTCGTCGGGTCGCACGAGCACATCGCGGGCCTTGCTGCCCTCACTCGGTCCGACGATGCCGCGCGACTCGAGCAGGTCCATCAGGCGGCCCGCCTTGGCGAAGCCGACGCGCAGCTTGCGCTGGAGCATGGAGGTCGATCCGAACTGGGTCGTGACGACGAGCTCGGTGGCTTGCAGCAGCACGTCGAGGTCGTCGCCGATGTCGTCGTCGATCTGCTTCTTCGGGGCCACCACGGTGACGTCTTCGACGTAGTTCGGGGCGAGCTGGGTGGTGACGAACTTGACGACCTCGTGGATCTCCGACTCGTTGACCCACGCCCCCTGCACCCGCATCGGCTTGCTGGCGCCCATCGGGAGGAAGAGGGCGTCGCCCTGACCGATGAGCTTCTCGGCGCCGGGCTGGTCGAGCACAACCCGCGAGTCGGCGAGCGAGCTCGTGGCGAAGGCCATTCGCGACGGGATGTTGGCCTTGATGAGGCCGGTGACGACATCGACCGACGGGCGCTGGGTGGCCAGCACCAGGTGGATGCCGGCGGCGCGCGCGAGCTGGGTGATGCGCACGATCGACTCCTCGACGTCGCGCGGGGCCACCATCATCAGGTCGGCGAGCTCGTCGACGACGACGAGCAGGTAGGGGTAGGTCGTCAGCTGGCGCTCAGAGCCGGGCAACGGTTTGACCTTGCCGGCTCGCACCGCCTTGTTGAAGTCGTCGAGGTGCTTGAAACCGAACGCCGCGAGGTCGTCGTAGCGCTGGTCCATCTCCTTGACGACCCAGGAGAGTGCCTCGGCGGCCTTCTTCGGGTTGGTGATGATCGGGGTGATCAGGTGCGGGATGCCCTCGTAGGCCGTCAGCTCGACCCGCTTGGGGTCGACGAGGATCATCCGCACCTCCTCGGGCGTCGAGCGCATGAGGATCGAGGTGATCATCGAGTTGACGAAGCTGCTCTTGCCCGAGCCGGTGGCGCCGGCCACGAGCAGGTGCGGCATCTTCGCGAGGTTCGCGATGACGTAGGCACCCTCGACGTCCTTGCCCACGCCCATGACCATCGGGTGCTCGTTGCTGCGGGCCGTGTGGCTGCGCAGCACGTCACCGAGCGCGACGTTCTCGCGGTCGAGGTTGGGGATCTCGATGCCGATGGCCGACTTGCCGGGGATCGGGCTGAGAATCCGCACGTCGGCGGAGGCGACGGCGTAGGCGATGTTCTTCGACAGGGCGGTGACCCGTTCGACCTTGGTGCCGGCGCCGAGCTCGACCTCGTAGCGGGTGACGGTCGGCCCGCGGGTGAAGCCGGTCACGGCGGCGTCGATGTCGAACTGGTCGAAGACGTGGGTCAGCGACTCGACGACGCGGTCGTTCGTCTCGCTCCGGGTCTTGTGCGGGGCACCCGGCGTGAGCATGGCGTGGTCGGGGAGACGGTAGGTGATGTCGCCGCCGAGCGAGAGCTGTTCCACCCGGGCCGGCAGGGGTGCACCCGCAGGGGGCGGAACGAGCTCGGCTCGAGGGCCGATGCTCGCGGGGCCGACACTGCCGGCCGCTCGGGCCGGCTTGGCTCCGGCGGTGCTGCTCGGCTCACCGCCGCTCTGGCCAGCGGGCCGCGGCGCCAGCACCCCGGGAGCTGTCTCACGCTTCTGACCCGGCCGCAGCCCGTTGGCCGCTGCCTCGTCGTCAGCGACCACCTCGGCGGCCTTGCGGAAGGCCTCGTCGCCGTCGCGCTCCTCGAGCTCTACTGCCTTGCGTCGTCGTGCGCGAGCGCGGCCGCCCGCAGAGCTCCCGCCCTGCTCGGACTCGTCATCGCTGCCAGCGTGGCCATCGCTGCGGATGACGAGGTCACGTAGCTGCCGGAGCCGGTGCGGGATGAGGCTCACCGGCGTGGCCGTGACGACGAGCAGCCCGAAGACACCGAGCAGCACCAACAGGGCGACCGCTCCGTAGCTGGAGATCGCGGCCGCGACGGGGCTCGAGGCAAGGAAGCCGATGATGCCTCCGGCGGCGCGCATGCCCTCCGCGCCGTCGGGCGGGTTCGGGATGTCGTCGGCCAGGTGGGCCAGGCCGCACGCGGAGATGGTCAGGGCCAGCAGCCCGAAGGTGATTCGACTGGTGGCGGCCTCGTCGCCCGGGGTTCGAAGCAGCCGAAGGCCCAGCAACAGCAGCACGAGGGGAACGGCATAGGCCACGCGCCCGAAGGTGCCCGCGAACACGGCGTGCACGACGTCGCCGAAAAGCCCCGGCACCCCCCACCACTCCCGAGCCGCGACGATGATCGACAGGGCGATGAGAGCGAAGCCGAGACCGTCGCGACGGTGCTCGGGCTCGAGGTCCATGGCGGTGTGGCTCACTCGTCGCACCGCGCCGCCGGCGAGGTGCGAGACCCCCATCCAGGTGTCGCGCACCGCCCGCAACGGCAGGGGCAGACCTCCACCCTTGGCCTTGGACGCCGTCTTGGCCGACGACGGCTTGCGCGCTGCCGGGCGGCTCGACCGGGAGGCGGGCGGACGCGAGGTGCTGCCCTTGGCGGGCGGCTTCGCGCGGGCCGCCGCCGCCGGGCGGGGGCGTGAGGTGTTCGTCGGACGAGTTGCCATGGGTCGCACGGTACGGGAATGCCCCTCTGATCTCACGCGTCACACGCGCAACAGCCACGACCGGTGCGCGGAGGGAACCGGTGCGGCGCGACCGGCGTCGGGCGCCTCGGGACCAACCCGTCTCAGATTCCGAAACGACCGTGTCGGTCGGTGGACAGCTCCCGGCGTGGGCCCCTATCTTCGTGGGCAGGTCATGAGTGCCAGTGACAAGCCCCGGCTCGCTGGTCGGCAACCCTCCTCCGCGGTGGGGTGCTCCGGGTGACGACCCGGTCGACCCTTCGCCCGTGGTGGCGGTGGTCGGCAAGCGCGGACCTGCACCCGGTGGGTCCCAGACCAGCCCCACCCAGGAGCAGTGACATGTCCGTCCTCCCCCACCCCTCGGCCCTCGACCAGCTGCTCAGCGAGCCGGTCACCTCTTCCTCGCCGGTGGCGTCGGCCGCTCGCAGTCGCGCCCTGCACGCGGTGCCCACCCCGAGCCGGCTGCCCCCGGTTGTCGGCGCCGACCTCAACGCGCCGACCCTCACCGGTCCGGTGCGCTACGCGAACCTCGACCACGCCGCCTCCACCCCGGCTCTGCAGAGCGTCAAGGCGGCCGTCGACCTGGCCCTGGTCACCTACGCGTCCGTGCACCGCGGCGCGGGTTACGCCTCCCGGCTCACCAGCAGCTGGTACGAGCAGGCTCGGGCCGAGGTGGCCGCGTTCGTCGGCGCGCGGGGCGATGACACCGTGCTGTTCACCCGCACGACGACCGACTCGTGGGCGCTGCTGTCGAAGGCTCTGCCCGCCCGCACGACCGTGTTCGTCTTCGACAGCGAGCATCACTCGACCCTGCTGCCGTGGGGTCGCTTCCGCACCGTGCGCCTGCCGGTGCCCAAGAGCGTCGAGGATGCCGTGAGCCTGCTGGGTGACGCCCTGGCCGCCAACTCCTCCCGCCACCGCCTGGTCGTCATCGCGGGAGCGTCGAACGTGACCGGTGAGACCTGGCCGGTAGAGCGGTTCGCCGAGCTGTCGCACCGCCACGGCGCCCGCATCGCCGTCGACGCGGCTCAGCTGTCGGCGCACCGGGTCATCGACCTGCAGGCCTGGGACGCTGACTACGTGGCCTTCTCGGGCCACAAGACCTACGCGCCCTTCGGAGCCGGCGTGCTGGCCGGCCGTAGCGACTGGCTCGACGCCGGCACCCCGTACCTGTTCGGCGGAGGCGCCACGGCGTCGGTTACCGACGACGGCACCCGCTGGGCCACCGGGCCGGCGCGCCACGAGGGCGGCAGCCCCAACGTCATCGGGGCCATCGCCATCGCAGCGGCCTGTGCCACGATCACGGCGAACCGCGAGGCCATCGAGGCCCACGAGGCGACGCTGCTGACCCGGCTGCGCGAGGGGCTCGAGGTCATCGACGGCGTCGAGCTGCTCTCGATCTTCGACGACGACCACGACCGGGTCGGCGTCGTGGCGTTCACCGTCGACGGCTGGGACAGCTCGCTCATCTCTCAGGTGCTGGCCGTCGAGCACGGAATCGGCGTGCGCGACGGCAAGTTCTGCGCGCACCTGCTCGTCGACGAGCTGCTCGATGACCCCTGGCGGGAGCGGTCGACCACCGCAGTGCGCGTGAGTCTGGGCCTCGGCTCGACGGGCGAGGCCGTCGAACGGCTCGTCAGCGGCATCCGCCGGCTGGTCGAGCACGGCACCACGGCGGCCTGGACCCGTAGTGACCGCGGCTGGGAGCTGCTGGGCCAGGACGACCCGCGTGACGCACCGGTCGCTCGCCCCTGGTGACTCCCCGCCGGCGCGAGCTCAGCGCCAGGCGTAGCTGCCCCACACCATCGCGTGGTCGGTGCCGTTGATGGGCACCCGGCCCGCGTCGATGACGGTCAGGCCGCGGCTCAGCAGATGGTCGAGCTGCACGTAGGGCGGCAGCCGGCTTCCGACGATGGGCCAGGTGCGCACCCAGCCGTCTCCGGCGGCGGCTTGGGCGTCGTCGAGACCGTCAGCCAGCCGGCGGAACGCCGGGTGCCCGAACGAGGCGTTGAAGTCGCCGGCGATGATGACGGGGTCGGTGCCGGGAACCTCCTGCTTCCAGGCGCTCAGAGCTTCGAGCCCGCCCCTCCACAGGTCGGTGCGACCCTCGATCGGCGCCGCCGGGTGCACAGCCTTGAGCCGCACCGTGTGCCCGGGAGCCTTCACCAGCACCTCCGGCTGCAGGCTGTCGGTGTTCTCGAGGTCGCGATCGCCCGTGGCACTGACCGTGGTCAGTGGGTAGCGCGAGAAGATGAGCGTGCCGGTGAACGAGCCCGGACGGGCCTCCCCCACCTGATGGGTCAGCTCGGTCGTGAGCCCGTCGGCAGTCAGTCGGGCGACCGCATCGGGGGTGGCCTCGACCAGCACGAGCACGTCGACGGCTCGGAAGCGCACGGCATCCATCACCTGCAGGGCGTTGGCCTCGCCGTAGCGCAGGTTCGACGACATCACGGTGAGGGCCCTGGTTGCCTCGGGCGAGGTGTGGGCGAAGAACGGCGGCACGGCGAAGGTGGCGGCGACTGCTGTGACCACCACGACCGGCACGAGCAGCCACCAGCGCCGCAGCAGCAGGGTCACCACCAGCAGCAGGCCGAGCCCCACGGCGACGAACGGACCGGCAGTCTGGGCCACGACGACCGGGTACCAGCTGACGTCGAGCCACCGCAGGGCACCGACCATCGCGAGCGCCACGAGGGCGACCGCGATGAGCACGTCAAGCGTGTGCCGAACCCAGGGTGAGGTCGGTGACGACATCGAGCCGTCAGGCCTGCACGACGATCGGGATGATCATCGGGCGGCGGCGAATCTTGCCCCCGACCCAGGATCCGACGGTGCGGCGGATGATCTGCTGAAGCTGCTGGTCGTCGCGCACCCCCTTCGCCACGGCCTCCTCGATGGCCCGGCTCACCTTGGGGATGACCTGGGCAAAGATGGCCTCGTCCTCGACGAAGCCCCGCGCGGTGATGTCGGGGCCCGACGCGATCTTGCCGGTGGCGGCGTCGAGCACGACGATGCAGGTGATGAAGCCCTCGTCGCGCAGGATGCGGCGGTCCTTCAGCAGCGCCTCGTCGGTGCCGCCGATGTTGCTGCCGTCGACGTAGGTGTAACCGGCCTCGATGACCCCGACGATCGAGGCCTGACCGCCGACGAGGTCGACGACGACGCCGTCCTCGGCCAGCACCACGTTCTGCTCCGGTACGCCGGACAGCTTGGCCAGCTCGGCGTTGGCGTACAGGTGGCGCCACTCGCCGTGCACCGGCAGCACGTTGCGCGGCTTGACGATGTTGTAGCAGTAGAGCAGCTCACCGGCGCTGGCGTGTCCTGAGACGTGCACCTTGGCGTTGCCCTTGTGTACGACATTGGCCCCGAGACGCATGAGCCCGTTGATGATGCGGTAGACCGCGTTCTCGTTGCCGGGGATGAGGCTGCTCGCGAGCAGCACCGTGTCGCCGGGGCCGACGTCGATGCGGTGCTCCCGGTTGGCCATGCGCGACAGGGCGGCCATCGGCTCGCCCTGCGAACCGGTGCAGATGAGCACGACCTGGTTGTCGCGCAGGCTGTCGATCTTCTTGATGTCGATGAGGATGCCGTCGGGCACGTGCAGGTAACCCAGCTCGGCGGCGATGCCCATGTTGCGCACCATCGACCGGCCGACCATGGCGACCTTGCGTCCGGCCTTCTCGGCCGCGTACAGCACCTGTTGCACCCGGTGCACGTGGCTGCTGAAGCAGGCCACGATGACCCGGCGCTCGGCGTGCCGCATGACCTTGTCGATGGCGGGAGCGATCTCGAGCTCGGGAGTGGTGAAGCCGGGCACGTCGGCGTTGGTCGAGTCGGTGAGGAACAGGTCGACGCCCTCCTCGCCCAGCCGGGCGAAGGCCCGCAGGTCGGTCAGGCGCCCGTCGAGTGGCAGCTGGTCCATCTTGAAGTCACCGGTGTGCAGCAGCGTGCCGGCGTCGGTGCGCACGAAGACCGCGAGCGCGTCAGGGATGGAGTGGTTGACCGCCACGAACTCCAGGTCGAACACGCCAAGACGTTCGCGCTGGCCCTCCCTGACCGCCATCGTGAAGGGGCGGATGCGGTGCTCCTTGAGCTTGGCCTCGACCAGGGCCAGCGTCAGGGTCGAGCCGATGAGGGGGATGTCGCCCTTGAGCCGCAGCAGGTAGGGAACGGCACCGATGTGGTCTTCGTGGCCGTGCGTGAGCACGATCGCCTCGATGTCGTCGAGACGGTCGGCGATGTAGGAGAAGTCGGGCAGGATCAGGTCGACGCCCGGATGGTGGTCCTCGGGGAAGAGCACGCCGCAGTCGATGACGAGCAGGCGTCCCTTCGTCTCGAGCACGGTCATGTTGCGCCCGATCTCGCCCAGGCCGCCGAGGGCGATGACCCGAAGGCCGTCGTCGGTGAGGGTGGGCGGTGCGGTCAGCTCGGGGTGGGGATGGCTCACGTGAGTCCTGTCGGTCGGTGGCGCGGCCCGGATGCCGGGCAGCGAGTTCGTGCGGGTGGTACAGGTGGTGCGGGGTCAGGTGGGTTTCAGGCAGGGATCGTGGCCAGAGCAGCCTGTAGGCGCGCCGTCTCGCTCTCGTCGGCGGGCAGCAGCGGCAGCCGTACGGTCGCCGAGCTGAGGTGGCCCTGCAGCATCAGTGCGGCCTTGGCCATGATGGCCCCCTGGGTCACGTTCATGACGGCGTCGACGATGCCGAAGAGGCCGTCGTTCACCGCGAGCGCATCGTCGTGGCGGCCCGACCTCACGGCATCCGCCAGCCGGCGATAGGCCGCGGGAGCCACCTGGGAGGTGACCCCGACGAAGCCGACCGCCCCGTTGCCGAAGTGCGCGATGTCGAGGGCGTCGTCACCGGAGTACCAGTCGAGCCCGGTGGACTGCATGATCTCCCGGGCGAACGGGAAGTCGCCACGGGCGTCCTTGACGGCGGTGATGCGCGGGTGCTCCGCGACGCGCAGGTAGGTGTCGCGCGCGATCGAGACGACCGAGCGCCCGGGAATGTCGTAGATCATGACGGGCAGGTCGCTCGCGTCGGCGATCGCGGTGAAGTGGGCGATCAGACCCGACTGAGGGGGCTTGTTGTAGTAGGGAGTCACCGCGAGTGCGGCCTGGGCCCCGGCCTTCTGGGCCGCCTGGGCCGACTCGATGCTCTTGGCCGTGTCGTTGCTGCCGACGCCGGCGATGACCACAGCGCGATCACCCACCGCCTCCACGACGGCCCGCAGCAGCTGGTCCTTCTCGGCCGCCGACGTCGTGGGCGACTCTCCGGTCGTGCCCGAGACGACGAGCCCGTCGTGTCCGGAGTCGACGAGGTAGGTCGCCAGGCGCTGGGCTTCGTCGAGGTCGATCGCTCCGTCGGCACGCATCGGCGTGACCATGGCCGAGAGAACGACTCCGAGCGCGGGTGCGACTGCCATGGGGCAAGGTTAGCGCCCGGGGTGGAGCCCGTTCGGTTGCCCCGCGGTCGATGGGCGCTGACCCGGAACGACGCCCTGCACCACGGCTCGCCTGCTGGGCCCTCCGGGCGGCGGGCCAGGAGCCAAGGTGACGAGGCACCACTCGCTCGGGGGTCCGAGTAGTGCCCCGCCTCTCCTACTATCGCGTAACTTCGACGGTTGTTGCAGCCAGATCGAAGAATCTCGGGTTCTTTTCGACGGCGGGCGCCTCGCGCCTCAGGTCTTGCGTTCATAGGTCACCCAGGCGAAACCTTCGCCGGGTTCGCGAGCGGTCTCGAGCCAGGTGGACGGGTCGATCTCCGGAAAGGTCACCGACCCCTCCGGGGCGAGGTCGACCTCGGTGACCAGCAGGCGGTCGGCCACCGGCATCGCCTCGCGGTAGATCTCCCCTCCACCGACGACGAACACCTCAGCCGCGTCTTCGCTGAGCGCCCAGGCCTCCGCAAGTGAGTGCACCACCTCGACCCCCTCGTGATGCCACTGCCACTGCCGGGTCACGACGATGCTGCGACGCCCGGGTAGAAGTCCCATCGACTCGAACGTGCGACGGCCCATCACCATCGGGTGACCCATCGTCGTTCGCTTGAAGAACCGCAGGTCGGCGGGTAGGTGCCACGGCATCGCCCGGCCGTCGCCGATGACTCCGTTGCGTCCGACGGCGACGATCATGGTGACGTAGGTCATGTCGGATGCCGCTTTGCTCAGACCGCGATCGGGGCGCGGATGGCGGGGTCGGCCACGTAGTCGACCAGCTCGAAGTCGCCCAGGTCGAAGGCGTCGATGCTCGTGATGCCCGGCGTGATGCGCATGGTCGGCAGGGGATGGGGGGTGCGGGTCAGCTGCAACCGGGCCTGCTCGACGTGGTTGAGATAGAGGTGCGCGTCACCGAGGGTGTGCACGAACTCCCCCGGCTCGAGATCGCTCAGCAGCGCGACCATCTGGGTGAGCAGCGCGTACGACGCGATGTTGAACGGCACCCCGAGAAAGATGTCGGCACTGCGCTGGTAGAGCTGACACGACAGCCGGCGACGGGCACCAGGCTCGGCGGGAGGGGCGACGTAGAACTGGAACAACGTGTGGCACGGGGGCAGGGCCATGTCATCGACGTCGGCCACATTCCAGGCCGACACCACGAGTCGACGGCTGTCGGGGTTGCTGCGGATCTGATCGAGCAGCCTCGCGATCTGGTCGATGCTGCGCCCGTCGGGGGTCGGCCACGAGCGCCACTGGTGGCCGTAGACCGGGCCGAGGTCGCCCTTCGCGTCGGCCCACTCGTCCCAGATCGAGATGCCGCGCTCGTGCAGCCAGCCCACGTTGGTGTCGCCGCGCAAGAACCAGAGCAGCTCGCCGATGATCGAGCGCAGGTGCAGCTTCTTGGTGGTCACGGCCGGAAAGCCGTGGGCGAGGTCGAACCGCATCTGGTGCCCGAAGACGCTGAGGGTTCCGGTGCCGGTTCGGTCGGACTTCTCCTGGCCGTTGGTCAGGACGTGGTCGAGCAGGTCGAGATACTGGCGCACGGTCGGAGCCTAGCGCCCGGCTGCCCGCAAGCCTCGGGCTGTGTGCACCCCACGCCTGTGACAGGGCGGCTGCTGCACACAGACCAGCGGACGGGCAACGCCTGTGGAGAAACTGGCCTGCGACCGCACAAGTCCGCGAGAGGCTTCACCGTCATGGACCCCCTGCTGGCTGCCCGCATCCGCGGCCAGTCGGGCCTCGTGACCCGCGACCAGGCGCTGGCCGCGGGCCTCACCGAGAAGGCGATTCGTTGGCAGGTCGAGTCGGGTCGCTGGCTCCGCGTTCACGCCGGCGTGTACCTGACTGCGCCTGGCCGCGACGACTGGTCGATGCACGCCGTGGCTGCCCTGTTGCACGTCGGCCCGCCCGTGGCCTTGTGGGGCCGAAGCGCCGGCCACGCATGGTCGTTGCTGCTCGACCCCGGCGACACGATTTCCGTCGTCGTGCCCTTCGCACGTTCGGGTCGAACGCGCGATGGCATCCAGGTCATCCGCAGCCGACACATGCGCGAACGGGTCGACCCGTCGGCGTGGCCGCACCGCACCACCGCAGAGGACACCGTGCTCGACCTCTCGCAGGGCAGGCCACTCGACCGAGCGATCGCCCTGGTGGGCAAGGCGCGTCAGCTGCATCTCGTAACGACGGCCAGCCTGCTCCGAGCCCTTGATCGTCGACCTGGCCAGTCCCACCGCTCGCTGCTGCGCGAGGCCTTGGGCGACATCGAGGCCGGCGTCGAGAGTGCAGCCGAGTTCCGCTACGTACGGGATGTCGAGCGGGCACATGGCCTCCCCGAAGGGCGCCGACAAGAGCCCGCCCCGGGTCAGCGTCACCGAGACAGCCTCTACGACCTGGTGGACGTTGTCGTCGAGATCGACGGTCGGGTCGGCCATGAGGGCTGGGCGGCCCAGAAGCGCGATCGCCGACGTGATCTCGACGCCGCCGTCAACGGGCACCTCACGGTGCGGCCGACCTGGATCGACGTGGCCCAGGCCCCCTGCGCGCTCGCCAGCGATCTCGTCGCCATCTTCCGACAGCGTGGGTGGAACGGTCGAGCTCGTTCGTGTCGTCGCCGCGGTTGCCCGGTCGCGACCTGAACACGGCCTGAGCCGCGGGGCCGTGTGCAGGCGTCGCCCCGGGCAGGGCGGTGTGCGCACACGGGGTAAAGACGTAGGGCGGCAGACGCCGGGCGGTCAGGCGTCGTAGTCGAGGCTGACCTCGTCGGTCACCGGGTGGCTCTGGCAGGCGAGCACGATGCCGGCCGCGACCTCCTCCGGCTCGAGCGCGTAGTTGCGGTCCATCGTCACCTCGCCCGAGACGAGCCGGGCCCGGCAGGTGCCGCACACCCCGTTGGTGCACGAGAAGGGCGCGTCAGGCCGCATCCGCAGCGTGGCAGCGAGGATCGACTCCTGCTTCGAGGGCATCGGGATGACCGTCGTGCGGCCGTCGAGGTTGACCGTGACGGTCGCCTCGGGCGGCGCCGAGTCGTCGATGACCACCGTGCGTCGCGGCGTCGTGCCGTCGTCGACGTGAAAGATCTCGTGGTGGAGGTGGCGCGGGTCAGCGCCTCGCTCGGTGAGCAGGGCCTCGGCAGCCGTGACCATGCCGAACGGCCCACAGAGGTACCACTCGTCGACCTGGTCGACGGGGATCAGCGCGGCGAAGATCGACTCGAGCCGTTCGCGGTCGAGGCGGCCGTGAAACAGCGGGGCGTCCTGCTCTTCGCGCGAGAGCACGGTGACGAGCTGGAACCGGCCCGGAAACCGGTTCTTCAGGTCTTCGAGCTCTTCGAGGAACATGATCGAGCTGGTGCGGCGGTTGCCGAAGAGCAGCGTGGCGCGCGAGCCCGGCTCCTGCTCGAGGGCGGTCGTCAACAACGAGATCACCGGGGTGATGCCCGAACCCGCGGCGATGGCGACGTGATGGCGGATGCTGTCGGGCTGCGAGGGGCAGGTGAAAGAGCCGAGTGGCGTCATCACCTCGGCCACGTCGCCAGGCCGGACCACGTCGTTGAACCAGTTCGACATGCGGCCTCCTGGGACCCGAGCGACCGCCACCCGCCGGGTGTTGCTGCGGCCCTTCGCACCCACCGACTGGCAGATGGAGTACGACTGGCGCACGTCGCCGCCGTCGATCGTGGCGCGCACGGTGAGGTGTTGTCCCGGCTGGAAGGCGAACTCGTCGGCGAGCTCGTCGGGCACCCCGAAGGTGACGGCCACGGCGTCGTCGGTCAACCGTTCGACTTCGACCACGGTGAGCTCGTGGAATCGGGCGCGGTGCTTGGCCGGCGAGTCAGCCTGCGCGTCAAGGGTGTCGGTCATGTGCGGGTCGCCATGTCAGATCGCCTTGAACTCGTCGAAGGGCTCGCGGCACGACTCGCACCGGCGTAGGGCCTTGCATGCAGTCGACCCGAAGTGCGAGATCTCGGTGGTGTCGTCGGAGCCGCAGTTCGGGCAGGTGACGACCCGCTTCTGCAGCGACACTGCGACCGGGCCGGCGTGCCCGTGCGTCGCCGGCCCGGGCGGCGCGATGCCGAACTGGCGCAACGACTCCTTGCCCTCGTCGCTCATCCAGTCGGTCGTCCAGGCCGGCGAGAGCCGTGTCAGCACGTCAGCCGCGTAGCCCCGGCGGTCGGCCTCGAACACGATGCGCGAGGTGATGGCCTCCATGGCCGGGCATCCCGAGTAGGTCGGGGTGATCGTGACGACCACCCGGCGGGCCACCTCGTCGACCTCGACCGATCTCAGGATGCCGAGGTCGGCAATCGAGATCACCGGGACCTCCGGGTCGGGAATGTGCGAGATGGCTTCTGCCACAGACAGGTCGGTGATCACAGCACTCACCAGGTGGCGCCGGGGTGCGATCGGGCGACGTGCTGCAGCTCGGCCAGCAGGTAGCCCATCGGGCGCGAGTGGATGCCGTCACGCCCACCGCGAGAGCGCCACGACGAAGGGTCGGGCATGGTCAGGCTGGCCTGCGACACCGTCAGCTCGACAACGTGCTGGACCGCGGGGCGCAATGCGGCCGGCGAGTGCACCCCGACGCTGCCATCGCGGAGGGCAGCCACCGAGACCGGGTCGTCGTCGAACAGCTCGTCAACGTAGGGCGCCACCCAGTCGAGGGCCGCCTGCATGCGACGGTGTGACTCGTCGGTGCCATCGCCGAGACGCACGACCCACTGCCGGGCATGGTCGAGGTGGTAGCGCACCTCCTTGACCGCCTTCTGCGCCACACCCCGAACCACGTCGTCGGTGGCGCCGCCCAGCGAGCGGTGCAGCTCGACCTGGTAGGCCGAGAACCAGAGCAGCCGGGCCATCTCCTGGGCGAAGTCGCCGCGCTCCTGCTCGACGAGATGGACGTTACGAAACTCCCGCTCGTGGCGAAGCATGGCGAAGTCGTCCTCCCCCCGACCCGTGCCGTCGAGCTCGCCGACGTGTGGGTAGAGGGCGCGAGCCTGCCCCAGCAGGTCGAGCGCGATGTTGCCGAGCGCCATGTCCTCCTCGATCTGGGGGGAGTTGGTCATCCACTCCCCCAGTCGCTGGGCGTAGATCAGCGCGTCATCAGCCAGTCCGAGCAGGTACGTCGCAGAGGTCATTACAGGTACTCCACGTCGTCGGGCACGTCGTAGAACGTGGGATGCCGGTAGATCTTGTCGGCCGCCGGGTCGAAGAAGGAGTCCTTCTCGTCGGGGCTGCTCGCGGTGATGTCGTCGGCGCGCACCACCCAGAGCGACACGCCCTCCTGCCGCCGCGTGTAGACGTCACGTGCGTTGCGCAGCGCCATCTCGGCGTCGGGGGCGTGCAGCGAGCCGACGTGCACGTGCGAGAGCCCCCGCTTGCCGCGCACGAACACCTCCCAGAGCGGCCAGCTCTTCTCCGCGTGGGCCGTCGGAGCCGGCGAACCGTCGAAGGTGCGGGTCGAGCCTTCGCTCACGCAGCACTCTCCCGCGCCCGCGCCTGCGCTTTGGCGGCGTGGGCGTTCGCCGCCTCGCGAACCCACGCACCGTCGTCGTGGGCCTTGCGCCGATGGGCGATGCGCTCGGCGTTGCACGGCCCGTCGCCGCGCAGCACCCGCCAGAACTCGTCCCAGTCGACCGGGCCGAAGTCCCAGTGACCCCGCTCCTCGTTCCAGCGCAGGTCAGGGTCGGGCAGGGTCAGGCCGAGCTTCTGAGCCTGCGGCACCGTCATGTCGACGAACTTCTGACGCAGCTCGTCGTTGGCGAACCGCTTGATGCCCCAGGCCATCGACTGCTCGGTGTGGCTGCCCGATGCCGGTCCGGCGGCCGCGTCGCCGGTGTCGGGCGGACCGAACATGGCCAGTGCCGGCCACCACCAGCGGTTCGCTGCATCCTGGGCCATGGCCTGCTGGCTCTCGGTACCCCGCATCAGGGTCCAGAGGATCTCGAAACCCTGCCGCTGGTGGAAGCTCTCCTCCTTGCAGACCCGGATCATGGCCCGGGCGTACGGCCCGTAGGAGCACCGGCACAACGGAACCTGGTTCATGATGGCGGCTCCGTCGACGAGCCAGCCGATGGCGCCGTTGTCGGCCCAGGTCAGGGTGGGGTAGTTGAAGATCGAGGAGTACCTCTGCTTGCCGTCGTGGAGCCGCTCGAGCAGCTCCTGACGGTCGATGCCGAGCGTCTCGGCGGCCGAGTAGAGGTAGAGACCATGGCCGGCTTCGTCCTGCACCTTGGCGATGAGGATCGCCTTGCGGCGCAACGAGGGCGCCCGGGTGATCCAGTTCCCCTCGGGCTGCATGCCGATGATCTCGGAGTGCGCGTGCTGGGCGATCTGACGGATCAGCGTCTGGCGGTACTTCTCAGGCATCGCGTCGCGCGGTTCGATGCGTTGGTCGGCGGCGATGAGCGCGTCGAAGGCCGCGAGGTCGCTCGCCGTCTGCTCGCGTCGCCCGGAAGGCGACAGGCTCGCCACCCCGTCGTCGGTGCCCTCGGCGGCCGCCTGTTCGGCGGCGTTGAGGGGTTCGTTCGGGTCGATGACGTCGTTGCCATACATACGTCCAGTATGCGAGATGACCCCGGTTCCGGGCAAAGTGCGTGCTGCCACCCCGGGCGAGGTGGCAGCCTGCCGCTCGCCTGAGAGGATGCCGGGGTGGACAACTCGGCCAGCGCACACGACCATCAGCACGCCCACGACCACTCGCATGCCCACGACCACCAGCACGCGCCGTCTCAGAACGAAGCAGCCCCTCCGGTGGCCGACGCGAGCGTGCGCATCGCCCGCGTGAGCGACGCACCCGCGGTGGGCCTCGTACAGGCGGTCGTGTGGCGTGAGGCGTATGCCGCTCACCTGCCCGCCGAGGTCGTCGACCAGTTCGAGCCCCGCGGGTTCACCAACGCCTGGCGCAGCTCGCTGCAGAACCCGCCCTCGCGCGACCACATCCTGCTCGTGGCCTGTGCCGGCGAACAGGTCGTCGGCTTCGCCGCAGTGGCGCCCTCGGTCGACCCCGACCTGGCCGACGACGGGGCCGAGATGCTCGTGCTCGGCGTGCACCCCGAGGCACGACGCCAGGGTCATGGGTCTCGCCTGCTCAACGCCGTTGTCGACACGGCGCGCGGCCGCGGTCGCCTGTCGCTGGCCGTCTGGATCCTGGCGGACGCCGAGGAGGTGCGTGCCTTCCTTCACTCGGCCGGCCTCGAGAGCGACGGCGCCCAGCGCGAGCGGGTGGTGTCTCACGAGGGTGCCACCGTGTGGGAGGTGCGCCTCGGTGCCTCGGTGACCCAGGAGTGAGCGCGGCTCCCCCGGGCTCGAGTCACTGCGGGCCGGCTCGCCTCGATCCGGCCACGCGCCGTCGGGTGCTTCGACAGGGCCTGTCGGTCGGAGTCGCCACCGGGGCCTACGGCATCAGCTTCGGCGCCCTCGCCGTGGCCGCGGGCCTCGACGTGTGGCAGGCCTGCGCCCTGTCACTGCTCATGTTCACCGGCGGCTCCCAGTTCGCGTTCGTCGGCATCATCGCCGCCGGCGGCCTCGCCTCCGCCGCCTCGGCCATCGCGGCCGCCTCCATGCTCGGCCTGCGCAACGCCCTCTACGCTCTCGAGCTCACCCCGCTGCTGGGCGTGCGTGGCCCTCGGCGCGTCGCAGCGGCCCATCTGACCATCGACGAGTCGATGGCCGTCGCCGTGACCCAGAACGACGTGCCGGCCTCGCGGTTGGGCTTCTGGGTGACCGGCATCAGCGTCTTCGTGCTCTGGAACCTCACGACGTTCATCGGTGCGCTGGTCGGCAACGCGATCGGCGACCCTCGCACCTACGGGCTGGACGCTGCGGCGTGCGCCGCCTTCATCGCGCTGCTGTGGCCGCGGCTCCGCAGTCGTGACAGCATCGCGATCGCCGTCGTGGGAGGTGTCGTGGCGACCCTGCTGACCCCCGCCCTACCTCCGGGCATCCCGGTCGTCGTGGCTGCGGCCGCCGCCCTGCTGGCGTGGCGTGGGCCGCGGGTGAACGGCGAAGAGCCGGTGGTGGCGACGTCATGAACCTCTGGAGCGCGATCATCATCGCGGCCGTCGTCGCCTTCGCCACCAAGCTCGCCGGGCATCTCATCCCCGCACACCTGCTCTCGGGGCCGAGGACCAGGCGCGTCATGGGTGCCATGCCGGTAGCGCTGCTGGCGGCCCTCGTCGCGACCCAGACGTTCACCGGCACCGCCGGCACTCTCGTGGTCGACGCTCGGCTCGCGGCAGTGGGCGTGGCGGTCCTCGCCCTGCTGCTCCGAGCCCCCTTCATCGTCGTCGTCGTGGCCGGCGCGGCGACGGCCGCCGGGCTGCGCTGGCTCGGCTGGGGGTGAGAGGGCGGTTTGCCGACGGAGGCTGCTTCGCATCTCGCCGGCAGCGGGCCCGACTCAGCTTGTGGTGCGCAGCGCCTTGATGTTCGAGTCGGCAGCGTTCGGCGTCGCGACGGCCGGCAGAGCCTGGATGGTGCGGACCGGGTGGTCGAGCGCGTCGGCGAAGGCGACCTCCGTGGCGTCGATCAGCTGGGCGTCCGAACCGAGCTCGGAGCGCGCCAGGGCCACCCGCTGGTGCGCCCGGAGCGTACAGGACTGGGTCGCCGACGTACCCGAGGCGACCGACGCGAAGAACGTCGGTGGCCGGCCGCTTGGCGACGAGGTGGTGGTGGTGGTGCAGCCGTCTCTCAGGCGGCGTGGGCGCAGTTCTCGCAGGTGCAGTCCTCGCAGGCGCACGAGTTGCACGTGCACCTCTCGGGGCAGTTGTCGCACGTGCACGACGTCTCGGCGTCGCCCCCGGCGGGCATGATCGGCATGGCAGCACTCATGGGCATCTCCTTTGATGAACATCGGCCGCGAGCTGTTGTCGCGGAGCTACTGGTCTTCCTACCCAGCGGCGCTGGTTCTCAAGCGATCCCGAGGTAGTGCTCGAGCCCGACGGTCACACCGGGATGATCGGCCACGGCCCGCACCGCGGCGATGACCCCAGGCATGAACGACGCCCGCTCGAACGAGTCGTGTCGAAGTGTGAGCAGCTCACCGGTGTTGCCCAGCAGCACCTGCTGGTGGGCCGTCAGCCCCCGCAGTCGCACCGAGTGCACCGGGATGCCGCTCACCCGGGCGCCGCGGGCCCCCGCGGGATCATCGGTCGTCGCGTCGGGCGACGGCGGCGTGCCGGCCACAGACCGTGACCCGGCAACCATCTCCGCAGTGCGCGCCGCGGTGCCCGACGGCGCGTCGACCTTGGCCGGGTGGTGCATCTCGATGATCTCGACCGACTCGAAGAACGGGGCGGCGCGGGCCGCGAACGACATCATGAGCAGCGCTCCGATGGCGAAGTTCGGGGCGATCAGCACCCCCACGCCAGCACCCCTGGTGGCGGGCGGGGCGGCGGCCAGCTCTTCGCGCAGGGCGCCCAGTCGCTCATCGTCCCACCCGGTCGTACCCACCACGACGTGGATGCCGCGTTGGACGCAGTGGGCCACGTTGCCGGGCGAGGCCTGCGGAATAGTCAGCTCGACGGCGACGTCGGCTCCGCCCAGCTCACCGAGCTCGTCACGCGAGCCGTAGGCACCCACGAGACGTAGACCCTCGGCCGCCTCGACGGCCTTGACGGCCTCCAGCCCCATCCGCCCGTCGCGCCCGATCACCGCGACCTTGATCACGCCGGTGTCGCTGCTGGCCGGCTGGCTCGTCGTGTCGCTCTGGCTCACGGCGCCAGCGTAGTCAGGCGCGACGTAGTCAGGCGGGACGTAGTCAGGCGCGACCCTGCGTCTGCAGAGACCACGCCGCGTCGAGGGCGCCACGGACTGCGGCCGGAGACGCACTCCCCAGCTCGACCACCACCATCATGTGGGCCTCGAACCGTGGCTGCACCGTGAACGTCTCGGGGTGTTCGGCGATCAGGGCCTCCCGCTCGGTGAAGCCGCTGCGGATGACCAGCGCCTCGTCATCGAGCTGACGGGCCACCAGGCGACCCCTCACGGTCCACCGCAGCAGCCCACCCTGCTCACGCTGGTGAACACCCTCGAGAGCCGACAGATGCTCGGCGACCTGATCGAGCTTCATCATGGCCAGCACCCTAGTGACCCGCAGTCTTCCCCGCAGCAGCCCGCTCCCACCGGACTGTCAGGCTGGTCGCAGACGATGCTGTGGTGCGTGACTTCACCCCCATCGCCCTGTTGACGGCCTGGACGGCGTCGCCCAGCGGCATCCTCGCCGTCGTCGTGACCGCCGGGGTCTACGCCCGCTGGGTGCTGCTCACGCGGGCCGGCGGCATCCGCTGGTCGGGCTGGCGGGTGGGTCTCTACGCCGGCCTCGGTGTGGGCACCCTCGCGTACTCACTCTGCGGCCCGTTGGCCGTCTACCGTGACCACATCTTCTGGGTCGGCGCCCTTCAGGTGGGGGTGCTGGCCTCGCTCACCCCGGTCGGCCTCGCGCTCGGAGACCCCGTTCGCCTGTTGCGCCGGCTGCATCCCGACGGCCGGCACTGGGTGCTTCGTCTGCTGGCGGGGCCGGTGCCACGGGTGCTGATGTTCCCGGCCGTCGGCACCGCTCTCGCCGTCGGCATCATCATCGCCGTCTTCTTCACCTCGTGGTTCCAGGCCAGCACGCAGTCGAGCCCCGCGCGCTGGCTTCTCGACGTCGTGCTGCTCACCTCGGGACTGCTCTTCGTGCTGCCACTCATGGTCGATGAGCTGCTGCCCTCGTGGGCCACGCCGGGCGTGCGTACCCTCTTGGCCTTCGTCGACGGGCTGGCCGACGCCATTCCCGGCATCCTGGTGATGACGTCGTCGGCTCTGCTGACGCCCCACTTCCCCGGCTGGACGGGCATCTCGGTGAGCGGCCTGGACCCGGCCTTCGACCAGCGTCTCGGTGGTGGAGCGCTGCTCGTGGTCGCCGAGTCGGTCGGGTTGCCGGTCATCGGGGCAGTCTTCATGGAATGGGTTCGCAGCGATGCGCAGGAGGCTGAAGCGTTCGACGCGGCCCAGGACGCCGCCAGCGCCGCTGCGATCGCACCAGCTGACGGAGCGTCAGAACCGTCTGGCGCCTCTGCCGCTCCTGCGGAGCCGGGGCTGTGGTGGACCTCCGACCCACGCTTCGCCCGACGTCAACCCGGCGGCGACTGAGGTCTCAGGCCGCGACTGTTGTGACCTTGGGCCCTACCGGTGAGGGCGGGTCAGCGAGATGGTGGGAGGGCTGACGCTCGCGACGTTCGTGAGAGCACCGGCAGCACCGACTGCACCGCGAAGGAGCCCACCATGCAGATCGACGTCCACACCGACGAGACCCTAGCCCGCCGCGAGGCACTGAGCTCTCGAGTTGCGCAGCGCTTCGCCGCCGCGTTGGCGCCCTACGCCCAGCGTCTGGGCGAGGTGGAGGTCCATCTGGCCGATGAGTGCGCCGACCGAGCGACCGGCAACGACATGTCCTGCCTCGTTCAGGTCTCCCTCGACGGGCAGCCCCCGGTGTCCGCCACCGGCCACGCAAGCACCATCGAGGAGGCGGTGGGCGGCGCCGCCCACCAGCTCGACCGGCTGCTCGCGAGCCGTATCGGGCGGGGCCCGCGGGGATCGATCCGGCAGCGAGCCTTGACCAGCTGACCAGCTGACCGGTTCGGCCACCTCGCCCGGTGAGCCACCCAGACGATGACCACGAACGGCCCGCCACCTCGATGAGGTGACGGGCCGTTCGGTTCGATCCGGAACGGGTCAGGCGTTGGCCGGCTCCGGGGCGGAGGAGTCCTCCGACTCGCCGCCCTCGACCACTGCGCCGAGGCTGAGCTTGCCGCGGGGGTCGATCTCCTTGAGCTCGACCTGGATCTTCTGGCCGATCTTGACGACGTCGTCGACGTTCTCGACCCGCTTGCCACCCGAGAGCTTGCGCAGCTCGGAGATGTGCAACAGGCCGTCCTTGCCCGGAAGCAGGGAGATGAACGCCCCGAAGGTCGTCGTCTTGACGACTGTGCCGAGGAAGCGCTCGCCGACCTCGGGCATCTGCGGGTTGGCAATCGCGTTGACCGCAGCCCGGGCCGCCTCGGCCGAGGGGCCGTCGACCGCGCCGATGTAGACCGTGCCGTCGTCCTCGATAGAGATGTCGGCGCCGGTGTCGTCCTGGATCTGGTTGATCATCTTGCCCTTCGGGCCGATGACCTCACCGATCTTGTCGACGGGGACCTTGACCGTGATGATCCGCGGGGCGAACTCGCTCATCTCGTCGGGCACGTCGATGGCCTCGGCCATGACGTCGAGGATGTGCAGTCGCGCGTCGCGGGCCTGCGTCAAA
>JBBSTU010000013.1:0-35640 GCA_038235595.1 Actinomycetales bacterium
ACGATGACCTTGTCCTCCTCGGACAGCTCGTCGACACCGAGGATCGCGATGATGTCCTGCAGCTCCTTGTTGCGCTGGAGGATCGACTTGATGCGCACCGCAGTGTTGTAGTGGTCGGCCGCGATGTAGCGCGGGTCGAGGATGCGCGAGGTCGAGCTGAGCGGGTCGACTGCTGGGTAGATTCCCATCGAGGCGATGTCACGCGACAGCTCGGTGGTCGCGTCGAGGTGGGCGAACGTCGTGGCCGGCGCGGGGTCGGTGTAGTCGTCAGCCGGCACGTAGATCGCCTGCATCGAGGTGATCGAGTGACCTCGGGTCGAGGTGATCCGCTCCTGGAGCGTGCCCATCTCGTCGGCGAGGGTGGGCTGGTAGCCCACCGCTGAGGGCATGCGGCCCAGCAGGGTCGAGACCTCAGAACCGGCCTGCGTGAAGCGGAAGATGTTGTCGATGAACAACAACACGTCCTGCCCCTGCACGTCACGGAAGTACTCGGCCATCGTCAGCGCCGACAGCGCGACGCGCAGACGCGTGCCCGGCGGCTCGTCCATCTGGCCGAACACGAGGGCGGTCTGGCCGAGAACCCCGGCCTCCTCCATCTCGACCATGAGGTCGTTGCCCTCACGGGTGCGCTCACCGACGCCGGCGAACACCGACACGCCACCGTGGTCGCGGGCCACGCGGGCGATCATCTCCTGGATGAGCACCGTCTTGCCCACACCGGCGCCGCCGAACAGGCCGATCTTGCCACCCTGCACGTAGGGGGTCATCAGGTCGATGACCTTGATGCCCGTCTCGAACATCGTGGTCTTGCTCTCGAGCTGGTCGAAAGCCGGCGCCTTGCGGTGGATGCCCCACCGCTCCTTGACCTCGAAGGTCTCGCCCTCGGCCAGGTTCATGACCACGCCGGTGGCGTTGAAGACCTTGCCCAGGGTCACATCGCCCACGGGCACGGTGATCGGGCCGCCGGTGTCCTGCACGGCAGAGCCGCGCACCAGACCATCGGTCGGCTGGAGCGAGATGGCCCGAACCATGTTGTCGCCGATGTGCTGGGCGACCTCGAGGTTGAGGCTCTTCGTCTCGCCGAGAAGGGTGACCTCGGTGGTGAGCAGGTTGTACTGCTGGGGCATCGCGTCGCCGGGGAACTCGACGTCGACGACCGGGCCGATGATGCGCGAGATGCGCCCGACGCCGCCCTGTTCGGACGACACCGCGTTGTCGCTGAGCGTTGCGGTCATGGTGTGTTCACGCTTCCTTACCTGTGGGCGTTACTTCTTGGCGTCGGCGAGGGCGTCTGCGCCGCCCACGATTTCACTGATCTCTTGGGTGATGCCGGCCTGTCGGGCCTGGTTGGCGAGACGCTCGTAGCGCTTGATGAGGTCTCCCGCGTTGTCGGTCGCCGACTTCATCGCCCGCTGCCGGGCAGCCAGCTCGGATGCCGACGAGCTCAACAAAGCGGTGTAGATGCGGTTGCGCACGTACTTCGGCAACAGCTGGTCGAGCACCTCGGCCGCACCGGGCTCGAAATCGTACTCGGGCGCGATCTGACCCTTCTCGTACTGGTTCACGCTGAGGTCGAGCCCCTCCTCGCCCGCGTCGCTCGCGTCGACGACCTCAAGGGGCAGCAGGCGTAGCACGTGGGGGTCCTGACGGACCATGGAGCGGAACCGGGTGAAGACGACGTGGATCTCGTCGTGCCCGCCCTCCGCGAAGCCTCGGAGGAAGTCGGCCGTGATGCGGTCGGCGATCTCCTTGGCGTTCTCGAAGGTCGGGGCGTCGGAGAACCCCGTCCACTCCTGCGCGTACTCGCGCTTGCGGAACTTGAAGTAGCTGACCGCCTTGCGCCCGACGAGGTAGGGCACGACCTCCATGCCCTCACCCTGCAGGTGGTTCATCAGCACGACAGCACGCTTGATGGCCGACACGGAGTAGGCCCCGGCGAGGCCCCGGTCGGCCGCAATGATCACGACACCGGCTCGCTTGGCGTCAGAGCTCGATGTGGTGAGCGGGTGGTCCTCGTTGGTGTTGGTCGCCACCGCGCTCACTGCACGGGTCAGAGCGGTCGTGTAGGGCATGGCCTCAGTGGCCCGCTGGCGCGCCTTGACGACACGGGCGGCTGCGATCAGCTCCATCGCGTTGGTGATCTTCTTGATGGAGCTGACGGACTTGATGCGCTGGCGGTAGATCCGCATCTGCGCTCCCATGTGCTCCGCCTCTCTGTGTCTGAGTGTCTGGGTCGTGCCGTTGTTCGGGGATGGTGGTTCTTACGAGCTCGTCAGCCGGCGGTCGGGGTCAACCACCCAGCCCTGCCGGATGCCGCTGGCCGGGTTCGGGCTCAGCCCAGCGGCATCCGGGCGGGAGCTACTTGTTCTTGACGATCTTTGCCTGGTTGATGGCGTCGTCCTCGAGCTCTTCGACATCTTCGGTGCCGGCCTGCAGGCCGTCACGCCCGGTGCCTCGGAAGTACTCCTTGACGTCGGCGACGACCTTGTCGAGGGCGTTGGTCGTGTCGTCGTCGAGCTTCTTCGTCTCACGGATCGTCTGCAGGATGCTGCCGTCACGCCGTAGCGTCTCGAGCAGCTCCGACTCGAAGGTGCGCACGTCTTCGACGGCGACATCATCGAGCTTGCCGGCGGTACCGGCCCAGATCGAGACGACCTGCTCCTCGACGGGATAGGGGTTGCTCTGCGGCTGCTTGAGCAGCTCGACCAGACGGGCGCCGCGAGCGAGCTGGGCCCGCGAGGCCGGGTCGAGGTCGGAGGCGAACATGGCGAACGCCTCCATGGCGCGGAACTGGGCCAGGTCGAGCCGCAGCTGGCCGGCCACCGACTTCATGGCCTTGATCTGGGCCGCGCCGCCGACGCGAGAGACCGACACGCCCACGTCGATCGCGGGCCGGACGTTGGCGTTGAACAGGTCGGCCTGCAGGTAGATCTGACCGTCGGTGATCGAGATGACGTTGGTCGGGATGTACGCCGAGACGTCGCCCGCCTTGGTCTCGATGACGGGCAGGCCGGTCATCGAACCGTGACCGAGGGCGTCGGACAGCTTGGCGCACCGCTCGAGCAGGCGGCTGTGCAGGTAGAACACGTCACCGGGGTAGGCTTCGCGGCCCGGCGGCCGACGCAGCAGCAGCGACACGGCGCGGTAAGCCTCGGCCTGCTTGCTCAGGTCGTCGAACACGATGAGCACGTGCTTGCCCTGGTACATCCAGTGCTGACCGATGGCCGAGCCGGTGTAGGGGGCGAGGTACTTGAAGCCCGCAGAGTCAGAGGCCGGGGCGGCGACGATCGTCGTGTACTCGAGTGCGCCCGACTCTTCCAGTGTGCCGCGCACCGACGCGATGGTCGAGCCCTTCTGGCCGATGGCGACGTAGATGCAGCGCACCTGCTGGTCCTCGTCGCCCGACTCCCAGTTACGCTTCTGGTTGATGATCGTGTCGATCGCGACCGTGGTCTTGCCGGTCTGACGGTCGCCGATGATGAGCTGGCGCTGCCCGCGGCCGATCGGAGTCATGGCGTCGACGGCCTTGATTCCGGTCTGGAGCGGCTCGTGCACCGACTTGCGCTGCATAACGTTGGGGGCCTGCAGCTCGAGCGCACGTCGCTCGGTGGTCTTGATCTCGCCGAGCCCGTCGATCGGGTTGCCGAGCGGGTCGACGACCCTGCCGAGGAACGCGTCGCCGACGGGTACCGAGAGCACCTCGCCCGTGCGTTTGACCGGCTGGCCCTCCTCGATACCGGAGAAGTCGCCGAGCACGACGACACCGATGTCGTGCACGTCGAGGTTGAGCGCAAGGCCCAGCGTGCCGTCCTCGAACTGCAACAGCTCGTTGGTCATGGCCGAAGGAAGGCCTTCGACGTGCGCGATGCCGTCACCGGCGTCGATCACGTGGCCGACCTCTTCGCGCGAGGCCGCACCAGGCTCGTAGGACTGGACGAACGAGTCCAGGGCGTCGCGGATGTCCTCCGGACGGATCGAAAGCTCCGTCATGTCAGATCTTCTCCTCGGTATGACCCGGCTTGGCGGGTCGGTGGTTGTTCACAGCTGATGGGGTGGTGCTCAGGCGCCCATGGCACGGCGGGCGCCGTCGAGCTTGCGGATCACGGTGCCGTCGATGACCTCGTCACCGATCTCGACCTTCACGCCACCCAGAACTCGGGGGTCGATCAGGGTGTTGAGGTGGACCTTGCCGCCGTAGAGGGCGGAGAGACCCGAGACGAGACGCTCCCTGTCACCCTCGGTGAGGGTGACTGCGGAGGTGACGGTCGCGGTCTGCTGGTCACGGCGACGCGAGGCAGCGTCGAGGAACCCCTCGATGGCGCGGCCGAACCGCCGGCCCCGGGGAGCCGACACGGCCTGGCGGACCAGCAGCGAGGTTTCAACGGCGACCTTGTCGCGCAGCAGGTTGTCGACGAGGGCCAGCCGCTTGTCTGCCGGCACCGCCGTGTCTCCGAGCGCCGCGGCCAGGGCAGGGTCGGCGGCGACGATGCGCTCGAACCGGAAGAGCTCGTCCTCGACCCGGTCGACCCGCTCGTTGCTCTCGGCGGCTGCGACGACGGTCTCGACGGCGTACGACTCGAGGCTGTCGGTGAGGTCGCGGTCGGTGCTCCAGCGCTGACCGATGACGCCGCTCAGCACGGTGAGCGCGGCGGCGCCGACCTTGCCCCCGAAGAGCCGTTCCGTCAGCGCCACCTTGTCGCTCTCCTCACGGGCCGGGTCGGCCACGGCACGGCGCAGGTGAGAGTTCGAGTCGAGCAGCGCCACGACCGAGAACAGCTCGCCGGCCAGTCGGGGCAGGTCGACGCCCGCGGTCAGAGCGGCCGTGAAGGCTTCGCGGCTCTGGGTCGCCGCGGCTCGTGAGGAACCCTGCATCAGGCGTCGCCGCCCTCACCGTTGGTGGGCGCCGTGCCCACCTTCTCGCGCACGACCTCGCCCGCCTCGAGCTCGGCCAGGAACCGCTCGACGATGCCCTTCTGACGGGTCTCGTCCTCGAGCGACTCGCCCACGATGCGGCTGGCCAGGTCGGTCGAGATGCGGCCGACGTCATGACGCAGCGACACGACCGCCTGCTGGCGCTCGGCGTCGATCTGCTTCTTGGCGGTCTCGGTGATCCGGCTGGCCTCGGAGGACGCCTGCTCACGCATCTCGGCGATGATCGCGCTCCCCTGGGCCTTGGCGTCCTCGCGAATGCGCGACGCCTCCGCTCGGGCGTCGCTGAGCTGGGCCTGATACTGCTCGAGGGCGGCCTGGGCCTGGGCCTGGGCCTCCTCGGCCTTGTTCATGCCGCCCTCGATGGCCGCGGTGCGGTCGGCGTAGATCTGCTCCAACCGCGGCACGACCTTCTTGGCCACGATGTAGTAGAGGATCGCGAAGGTCGCCAGCCCGAAGAAGAACTCGAGCGGGTGCGGAATGATCGGGGCCGCGGTGGCCCAGAATCCTTCGTCGCCGCCCTCGGCGGTCACGAGCACTGCTTGCATGCGGGTCTCCTGAAAGAGATGCGGGTGGAGGTCGATCGCCCGAGCGGGCTTCAGCCGGCCTTGAAGACGAAGGCGAGCGCGATACCGAAGATGGCGAGTGCCTCGGTGATGGCCATGCCGAGGAAGGCGATCGGCTGGAGCATGCCGCGGGCCTCGGGCTGACGGGCGACGCCGTTGATGTAGGCGGCGAAGATGAGGCCGACACCGATGCCGGGGCCGATGGCGGACAGGCCGTAACCGAGGATGGCGATGTTGCCAGTCATGATGTGTCCATTTCCTTCTGGTCGGTCCCGCAGACGGGTTGTCAGCGGGGCTGGGGTTCAAGCTATGGGTTCAACGTGAGTGCTGCTGGTGGAACGTCGGGGGCGCCCGGGCTCGTGCTGGCGGACGCAGTGGGTCGGTTCAGTGCTCGTCGGCAACCGCACCGGCGATGTAGAGCGCCGCCAGGAGGGTGAAGACGTAGGCCTGGAGGAACTCCACGAGGATCTCGAAGAGGAACATGATGATGGCGAAGACCCAGGTGACGCCACCGGCGACGACGAGGATGCCGCCGTTGGTCAGCATGTACCAGCCACCGGTGATGAACAGCACGAGCAGGATGTGGCCCGCGAACATGTTGCCGAAGAGTCGCAGGGCGAGAGTGACCGGCCGCGTGAACAGGTCAGTGATCAGCTCGAGGACGAAGATGAACGGCACCATCGCCTTGGGCAGACCGCTTGGCACGAGCGAGGCCCAGTAGCCGAAGAAGCCGTGTTTGCGCATGCCGACGACGTGGAAGACGATCCAGACGATCAGGGCCAGCGCGACCGGGAAGCCGATGCGCCCCATCGTCGGGTAGCTCATCGGAGGAACGACCCCGAAGAGGTTGTTCGTGAGGATCAGCACGAACATCGTGAAGAGCAGCGGCACGAACCGCATGAACTCCTTGCTGCCGATGAGGTCTTTGGCCACCCCGTTGCGCACCAGGCCGTAGACGGCCTCGGTACCCATCTGCCCCCTGCTGGGCACCACGGCCTTCTTCTTCGTGGTGGCGAGCAGCCACCAGCTGATGAGGGCGACCGAGAGCACGCTGAGCAGGATCGGCCGAGTGATCGCCCAGGGTCCGTCGGTGCCAAAGAGTGGCTGCCAGAACTCCTCCACGCCCGGTGGGGTGAAGTCGGCGCTGACTGCGCCGACCGCAGTGGCCACGATGCTCACAGGTAACTCCTTCGAAGGCGCTGGGCAGTACTGGTGACACTGGGGCTGCTGTCGGTGCTGTCGGTGCTGTTAATGCTCTTGGTGCTGTCGGTGGACGAGGACGTCAGCGGCGGCAGTGCGACGCAGGTGACGGCCGGGATGACGCAGGGGCTAAGGGCCACCCCGTCGACCACCGAGTTCAGTGCGTACCGTACCGGAACCAGATCAGGTAGAGCGACAACGCCATGCCTCCGACAATGCCCACCCCGACCAGCCACGACGTTCCGAGCCAGTGGTCGGCGAGCGCTCCGAGGCCGCCGTAGATCAGCGGCCCGCTGAGCAGGTAGGCGATCGCCCGCCAGGCGGAGTCCTGCTCGCTGGTGTTGAACCGCCGCAGCTTCTCGGCCTCCGACGCCTCGTCGGGAGGAGGGGACTGGGTCGGTTCGGTGGGCTCGGCCATGGTGCTCTCCGGTCTCAGGAATCACGGCGCGGCTCCGTCTGGGGATCGGTCGTGAGGGCAGCTGCGTCGGGGCCAGAGCTGCCGCCGTTGGCAGGGTTGGCAGGGTTGGCTGTGTGGCTGCTGTTGGCAGTATCGACGTCGTAGACGAAGATGCGTAGCCGCTTGTAGGCCCGCATCTCGAAGAAGAGCCACACGAGCGCACACACCGTGATCGACACACCGACGGCGTAGCCCGACACCCAGCTCGCGTCTCGCAGGGCGAACATCGCGGCGCCGAGAACGACCACCTTGAAGGTGTAGGTGGCCATCACGACCATCATGACGGTCGTGGGGGCCAGGTCGGCGGTGCGCTTCATCACGATCAGGGTGGCGCTGAAGAAGAAGATGACCAGCGCGGCACCGAAGGCGGCGGAGTAGGCGGCCTTCCCGCTCGAGAAGAGAGCGACCACGACGCAGACGAGGGCTGCGACGGTCGTCGGCACCAAGGAGCCGCGCAACAGCTGCGCGAAGGCGTCAGCAGATGATGCCTTCGGGGCCGTGATGTCGCTCAAGAAAACCTGCCTGGCTGCGTCGGTCGGCGTTGTGCTCGGGCTGGATGTGCTTGCGGTGGAAGAGGATCGGTGCCCAGTGGACATCGTTTCCCAGACTCCCTTCAGGTGCTTGTGAATCCTATCACAAGCGTTCGGAGGCCCTCCACCTCGGCAGAAGGACGGTCAGGCCGGCACCGACGACCGCCGCGGCGAGCACCACCACCAGCGGTACCAGTCCGTCCCAGATCACGAACGAGACGGAGCCCAGAGCCACGATGGCAGCCCAGAGGTAGAGGATCAACACGGCCCGGCGGTGGGTGTGGCCGATCTTCAGCATCCGGTGGTGCAGGTGCAGCGCGTCGGGCTGCCACGGCCGCTGCCCCTTGACGGTACGGCGCACCACGGCCAAGGCCATGTCGACCAGTGGCAGCAGCAACACCGCCAACGGCACGATGATGGGCAGAGACCCGGCCGTCACCTGGTTGGCGCTGACGTCAGCACCGGGGTTGACGTTGCCCGTCAGAGTGATCGTTGCGGCCGAGAGCAGCAGGCCCAGGGTCAGCGCGCCCGAGTCGCCCATGAAGAGCCGGGCCGGGTGGAAGTTGTGCGGCAGAAACCCCGCGCAGCAGCCCACCAGCGCCGCCGAGATGAAGGTCGCGGTCGAGAACACGTTGGCGGGCACGAACGAGCGCGACACGATGTAGCTGTAGATGAAGAAGGCCAGCGCGGCGATGCCCACCACGCCGGCCGCCAGCCCGTCGAGACCGTCGATGAAGTTGACCGCGTTGGTCGAGGCGATCACCACGAGCACCGTGATCAGCACGAGAATCGGCGTCGGCAGAATGGTCGTTCCGAAGATGGGCAGCTGCACCAGCTGCACCCCCGTGTAGACCATCAACCCGGCCGCGAGCATCTGGCCGGCCAGCTTGGTCAGCCAGTCGAGCTCGCGGATGTCGTCGAAGGCGCCGACGAAGCAGACGACGCCGCCGGCGGCGACCACGCCGAGGATCTGTTTCGTTGAGAACAGCGTGCCGAGGTAGGGCAGCGAGCGGGCTACCAGCGCGGCGGCGACGAAGCCGATGTAGATGCCCACTCCCCCGAGACGCGGGATGGGGGTCGTGTGCACATCTCGTTCGCGCACCGCGGTGAAGGCGCCGGTCGCCACGGCAACGCTGCGCACCAACGGCGTGACGATGTAGGTGACCACAGCCGCCACGATGAGAACCAGTACGTACTCGTGCACTCAGGCACCGACCCGAGCAACCCGAACACCCGCAGCCGGCGCCGACCGAGCGGGCGGACCTGCGCTGCTGGCCGGATGCCGCTGGGCCGGCCCAGCGGCATCCGGGGTCAACGCGGTGATGGGCACGGGCCGGCGATCAGCGAGGGTAGGCCGGAAACCGGCTGACCAGCTCGGTGACACCCGCCCTGACGTCCTTGCTGACCGGGTGGTCGGGGTCGGCGTCGCCCTCGGTCACGGCGCGGTGGATGAGGGCGGCGATCGTCTTCATCTCCGTCAGGCCCATGCCCTGCGTCGTCACCGAAGGGGTACCGACGCGGATGCCGGAGGCGATGTTGGCCTTCTGCGGGTCGAACGGGATGGCGTTCTTGTTGAGCACGATGCCAGCGGCGTCGGCGCGGGCCTCGGCGTCGCGCCCGGTCACCCCGATGCCCTGCAGGTCGAGCAGCGCAAGGTGCGTGTCGGTGCCTCCGGTGGTCGGCCGGATACCCAGTTCGAGAAGGCTGGCAGCGAGCTGCTGGCTGTTGGCGATGACGTCCTTGGCGTACTGGGCGTACTCGGGGGTCATCGCCTCCTTGAAGTTGACGGCCTTGGCCGCGATCGTGTGCATCTGCGGACCGCCCTGCATCATCGGGAAGATCGCCTTGTCGAGTGCTGCGGCGTGCTCCTGCTTGCAGACCAGCGCTCCGGAGCGCGGGCCACGCAGCACCTTGTGGGTGGTGAAGGTGACGACATCGGCGTAGGGCACGGGCGAGGGGATGGCCTGGCCCGCCACCAGCCCGATGAAGTGCGCGGCGTCGACCCAGAAGATGGCGCCCACCTCGTCGGCGATGGCCCGGAAGCGCTCGAAGTCGATGAGCCGCGGGATGGCTGAGCCACCCGCACAGATCACCTTGGGGCGGTGCTCCCGCGCCAGGGCCTCGACCTCGTCGTAGTCGATGTTCTCGGTCTCCTTGACCACGCCGTAGTGCACGGCGTCGAACCACTTGCCCGAGAAGGAGACCTTCGTGCCGTGCGTCAGGTGGCCGCCCATGGGCAGGCTCATCGCGAGGAGCTTCTCGCCCGGCTTCATGAAGGCGCCGTAGACGGCCTGGTTGGCGCTCGCCCCCGAGTGCGCCTGGACGTTGGCGTGCTCGGCGCCGAAGAGCGCCTTGGCCCGGTCGATCGCCAGCGTCTCGGCCTTGTCGACCTCGCTGCAGCCGCCGTAGTAGCGCCGGCCGGGGTAGCCCTCGGCGTACTTGTTCGACAGCGTCGAGCCGAGCGCCGTGAGCACGGCCGGGCTGCTGAGGTTCTCGCTCGCGATCAGCTGCAGGCCGCTGCGGATGCGGCCCAGCTCGGAGAGCAGCACGCCGGCGATGTCGGGGTCGAAGTTCTGAAGGGCTCCGAAGTCGGAGCCGTAGAAAGTCTGTTCGTGCGCCATGAGAGATCTCCGGGTGGTCGCGGAAGGGTGGGGGAACCTCGAGGGGTGGGCCGGGAGCAGGCCAACTCTAGTCCGACTGGCTCGATGGTCGTTCAGGCTCGCTGACCTGTGCCGGCTCGGGTGCCGCCCCGCTCGGCTGAGCGGCCGCAGCGTCGTCAGACCCGGCCTCAACGGCATGCGGCTCAGCGTGGTCGACAGCCTCGTCGACAGCCTCGTCGACAGCCTCGTCGACAGCCTCGACAGCCTCGCTCTGGTCATCGTCGCCGGACGTGTCGGTGTCGGTGTCGGTGTCGGTGTCGGTGTCGGTGTCGCCATTGGCATCATCTGCTGCCGCTCTGGCCTCTTCGGCCTCTTCGAGCGCGGCGTCGATGACCTCCTGCGCGATGGCACCGAGGCGCAGGGTGACCGGCGACTCCCCGGTGCAGTCGATGATCGTTGAGGCCTCGCCGTCGGAGGACGGCCCGGCGTCGAGGTAGACCGCCACCGACTCCCCCAGCATCGAGGTGGCGTCGTCGACCGTGCGCGACGCGGGGTCGCCGGTCGTGTTGGCGCTCGTCACGGCCATCGGACCGATCTCACCCAGCAGCTCGAGCGCCACCTCGTTGGCCGGTACCCGGAGCGCCACGGTGCCGTTGGTGTCACCGAGGTCCCAGTGCAGGGAGGTCTGCGCCTTGAGCACGAGCGTCAGGGGGCCGGGCCAGAACCGCTCCATCAGGGTCTGTGCGTAGTCGGGCACCTGGGTGGCCAGGCCCTGCGCCGTGCGCGCCGTCGGGATCAGCACCGGAGGCGGCATGTCGCGGCCGCGGCCCTTCGCGGCGAGCACCGAAGCGACCGCGCCCGCGTCGAAGGCATCGCAGCCGATGCCGTAGACCGTGTCGGTGGGCAGCACGACGAGGTCTCCGCGGCGAACGGCCGACGCTGCCGCATCCACGCCCTTCGCTCGCTCGTCGGGGTCAGAGCAGTCGTAGCGTTCGGTCACGAGGGCGAGCCTACTTCGGTGCTGCGGTAGCACTGGCGAACGGCCACTTCTCGCCGGTCGCCGGGTGGCGTCAGGGCGCGGCGGTGTCGGCCCGGCGGGCCGAGGTCACCCGTGGCCGTCCGGTGAGGTCGTCGTGGTCGGCGACCGGCGACCAGACGCCCGACTGGCGCAGGCGGCGGGGCAGGCTCTCGCCCTGCACGTCGGCGTGCTCGACGAGCAGCAGTCCCCCCGGCCGCAGCAGTCCAGCGGCCACCGCGATGGTCTGCAGCGGGATGGCCAGGCCGTCGTCGCTCCCGCCGTAGAGGGCGATGTGCGGGTCGTGGTCGCGCACCTCGGGGTCGTTCGGCACCGCGCCGAGCGGGATGTAGGGCGGGTTGATGGTCACGACGTCAACCATCTCGGCCCAGTCGAGCAGGCACGGCTTCGTCGCGTCGTCGCGCACGATCTCGACGTCGAGGCCGAGCCGGTCGCGGTTCGACACCGCCCACGCACACGCCTCCTCGGAGATCTCGACACTGCGCACGACGGCATCCGGCCGCTCCGCCTTGATCGAGAGCGCGATGGCTCCCGAGCCCGAGCACAGGTCGACCACCCGAACCCCACCCTTCGCGAGAGTGAGGTGGTCGATCTCGGCGATGGCCAGGTCGACGAGCACCTCGGTCTCGGGCCGCGGGACGAACACGCCGGGGCCGACGGCGAGCGTCAGGTACCGGAAGTAGGCCCGACCGGTGAGGTGCTGTAGGGGGATCCGGCTCGCGCGGTCGTCGACAAGGGCAGCGAACGACTCGGGCAGCGTGCGGCCGCCGAGCACCATCAGGCGGCGCAGCTCGGCGGTGTCCACCCCCAGGGTGTGGGCTGCGAGCTCGACCGCGTCGACGTCGGCTGACCGGATGCCGGCCCGTGCCAGCCGCTCGACAGCATCCCGGACGCCGATGGCCAGGTCGGTCGCTGCGGTCACGCTGGTCCGTCGGCGAGGGCGGCGAGCTGTGCGGCCTCGTCGGCGTCGATCGCCGACTGCACCACGGCGTCGAGCTCACCACCGAGCACCGTGTCGAGGTTGTAGGCCTTGAAACCCGTTCGGTGGTCGCTGATGCGGTTCTCGGCGAAGTTGTAGGTGCGGATGCGTTCGCTGCGGTCGACCGTACGCACCTGTGACCGTCTCACGGCAGAGGCCTCGGCGTTGGCCTCGTCCTGCGCGAGCTGGTGCAGTCGCGCTCGCAGCACCCGCATCGCAGCCTCCTTGTTCTGCAGCTGCGACTTCTCGTTCTGGCACGAGACGACGAGCCCCGACGGCACATGGGTGATGCGCACGGCGGAGTCGGTGGTGTTGACGCTCTGACCGCCGGGGCCCGAGCTGCGGTACACGTCGATGCGCAGGTCGTGTGGGTCGATCGTCACCTCGACCTCTTCGGCTTCGGGCATGACGAGCACTCCGGCAGCAGAGGTGTGAATGCGACCCTGGCTCTCGGTGACCGGAACCCGTTGCACCCGGTGCACCCCGCCCTCGTACTTGAGGCGCGCCCACGGGCCCTCTCCCGGCCCGGGCGTGCCCTTGGCCCGTACCGAGACGCGCACGTCCTTGTAGCCGCCGAGGTCGCTCTCGGTGGCGTCCTCGACGACTGTCTTCCAGCCGCGGCTCTCGGCGTAGCGCAGGTACATCCGCAGCAGGTCGCCGGCGAACAGGGCAGACTCCTCGCCACCCTCCCCCGCCTTGACCTCGAGGATGATGTCGCGATCGTCGTCGGGGTCGCGCGGGATCAGCATCCGGCGCAGGTGTTCCTCCGCCTCTGCGTGGGTCGCTTCGAGGCCGGGCACCTCGGCCGCGAAACCTTCGTCGTCGGCGGCCAGCTCGCGAGCCGTGTCGAGGTCGTCACTGGCGGATCGCCAGGCCCGGGCGGCCGCCACCGTCGGGGCCAGGGCGGCGTACCGCTTGTTCAGGGTGCGCACGGCGTTCTGGTCGGTGTGGATCTCGGGGTCGGCCAGGCGCAGCTCGAGGTCGGCGTACTCATCGAGGATCGACTGCACTGAATCGCGCACGAGCTCTCCTGCTCCTGGGTCGAGGCCTGACGGGAACGGGTCGGATCGACCCGGGAACGAGCAACGCCGGCCCCCGACGACCGAAGTCGTGGGAGCCGGCGTGCAGGAGACCTACTTGGTGTCCTTCTTGGCGTAGCGGGCGTTGAACCGGGCCACGCGGCCACCGGTGTCGAGAATCTTCTGCTTGCCGGTGTAGAAGGGGTGACACTGCGAGCACACGTCGGCCGAGATCTTGCCCGACGTCTCGGTGCTCCGGGTGGTGAACGTGCTGCCACAGGTGCAGGTCACGGTGGTCTCCCCGTAGGCGGGGTGCAGGTCGTTCTTCACAGCGGTCTCCTAGAGTGATTCGGCCGGGTCGGAGTCGGTGCGGCGGCGTATCGCCTGCTGCTCGTCCGTGAACCGGTCCAGAGGAAGAGTGTGCCAGAGGTGACGCACGATGATCAAAACACGGGGTGACTCCCGCGAATTCCCGACGGTTGCGCGGGGCAAGAGCCGCAGCCGGCTGAACGCAGCGTTCGTGCGCGAAAGCGGCGACAACAGAGCCCTCGAGAACGAACGCCGCGTGCGACTGGCTGTTGCGGGCTGATGCTCAGTCGAGGCGGTTGCTGCTGGTCGCCTGCACCTGGGTGAGGAACTCGTAGTTCGTGCGGGTCTTGCGCAGCCGGTCGAGGAGCAGCTCGATGCCCTGCTGGTTGTCGAGGGCGGCGAGCACGCGACGCAGCTTCCACATGATCTTCAGCTCTTCGTCCGCGAGCAGGATCTCCTCGCGACGGGTGCCCGAGGCGTTGATGTCGACCGCAGGGAAGATGCGGCGGTTGGCCAGGTCACGACTGAGGCGCAGCTCCATGTTGCCGGTGCCCTTGAACTCCTCGAAGATCACCTCGTCCATCTTCGAGCCGGTCTCCACCAGGGCCGTGGCCACGATGGTGAGTGATCCGCCGTTCTCGATGTTGCGGGCCGCCCCGAAGAACTTCTTCGGCGGGTAGAGCGCGGCCGAGTCGACGCCGCCTGAGAGGATGCGCCCGCTGGCCGGCGCCGACAGGTTGTAGGCGCGGCCGAGCTTGGTGATGGAGTCAAGCAGCACGACGACGTCATGACCGAGCTCGACGAGGCGCTTGGCGCGTTCGATGGCCAGCTCGGCGACCGTCGTGTGGTCTTCGGCCGGACGGTCGAAGGTGGAGGAGATGACCTCGCCCTTGACCGCGCGCTGCATGTCGGTGACCTCTTCAGGCCGCTCGTCGATGAGCACCACCATCAGGTGGCACTCGGGGTTGTTGGTCGTGATCGCGTTGGCCAGGGCCTGCAGGATCATCGTCTTGCCCGCCTTCGCCGGAGCGACGATGAGGCCGCGCTGCCCCTTGCCGATCGGGGCAACCAGGTCGATGAGCCTGGTCGTCATGAGGCTCGACTCGGTCTCGAGGCGCAGCCGCTGCTGCGGGTAGATCGGAGTGAGCGCCTGGAACTCGACCCGTTTGGTCGACTCCTCGGGCATCGCGCCGTTGACCGAGTCGAGACGCACGAGGGCGTTGAACTTCGCACGCCCCACGTTGCCGGACGGCTGCTCACCCTCACGCAGCGCCTTGACGGCGCCGGTGACCGCATCGCCCTTGCGCAGGCTGTGCTTCTTGACCATCCCCAGCGGGAGGTAGACGTCGTTCGCCCCGGGCAGGTACCCGGAGGTACGCACGAACGCGTAGTTGTCGAGCACGTCGAGGATGCCGCCGACGGGCACGAGCACGTCGTCGTCGTTGACCTGCTCCTCAGAGTCGTTCCACTCCGGGCCGCTGCCCGTGCCCCGACCACGCTTGCGGTCGCGGCTGCGCTGACGGTTGCGGCTGCGACGGCTGCCGCGCTCGTCGTCGTCGTAGCGCCCCTGCTGGCCCTGCTGCCCCTGCTGGCCCCCTTGGCCGCCGCGACCCTGTTGATGGTCGTCAGACTGACCCGACTCGTCCTGTCGGTCCGTGCCCGACTGTCGGTCCTGCGGGTCGCTGCGATCCTGGCGGCCCGACCGGGTCTGACGGTCGGAGACGTCGCCGGCGCCGGAACCCCCGGGCTGTTCGTCACGGTCGCTCTGACGACCGGCCGTCTCACGCACCGCCCGCAGTGCCTCCGCCTGACGCTCCTGGCGGTCTCGTCGGTCGGCGCGACCGGTCTGGCCCTCATCGCGCTGACCAGCACCGTCCTGTCGGTCTCGCCGACGCTGACGACGCGCCTCGCCGGCGGCTTCACCCAGGTCGACCGAAGGTGCCTGCTCGTCGACGACGACGGTCTGCGAGCCGGTCGGGGCGCTGCGCTCGTCGCCGTTCTTGCTGTCACCGTCGGTCTGCCGGTCGGCCCGGGGCGACTGCTTGCTCTGGTCGCTGCGGGCACCGTTGCTGTCCCGGCCGGTCGCGCCGGTGGCCGACGCTGTGGTCGTGCGATCCGAGCCGGCGTCGGGGGCGTCGGGGGCGTCGGCCACCCGGCGCGCTCGCGTGCCGGTGGACGTTCGCTCGGTGACCGGTGCGGCGGTAGCCGCCGCACCCGCCGCGCGGCTGACCCGGCGGCTGCCCCGGGCTGAAGGCGCATCGGTCGCGCTCGAGGCCGCCTCAACAGCAGGGTCGGCGGTCACCGCAGAAGTCGAGGTCACGGCAGGCGTCGACGCCACCTCAGGGGTCGAGGACGCGGTGGGGGCTGCGACCGCCGCGGTGGCGCCACCCGACTGCCGAGACTTGATGGCCGCGACGAGGTCGCTCTTGCGCATCTTGGCCGTGCCCGTGATGCCCATCGACGTGGCGACACCCTTGAGCTCGTCCAGCCTCATGGCCGACAGGCCGGACACCGGGCGAGAAGTTGTTTCTGACACGAAGGATCCTTCCCCCTCGTTTGCGGCCCGGGATGCTCCCTGGGGCCGGACTGGGGCCAGTGACTCTGGCCGAGTGAGAACCACGTCGGCGGTACGCGCCAAGCGACGGCGAGCGCCGTCACGATGTGGGGGTGGTGCACCCGCCTGCGCTGACGCGGTCTGCGGTGCGGCTCCCACGCTATCACCGGCCGGCCGCGCACCGCAGCCGACGGCAGCGGTCAGACCGAACACCCGGCGTCCGCGACCCGTCTCCGGCTCAGCGCGCTGTGACCGTGGCCCCGGAGTCGGCCACACCCGGTGTGATGCGGTGCCAACCGGCGCTCTCGAAACCGAGCCGGCCGGGAAGCACCACCTCCTGGGCCTGCGAGGCGGTGGTCAGAACCAGCACGGTGGGGCCGGCGCCGGAGACGAAGGCCGCCCACCCCTGCGCTCGGAGCGCGTCGACGAGCGCCATCGTGTCGGGGTATGAGGCGCGGCGAGGCTCCTGATGCAGCCAGTCGCGCGTAGCGGCGTGCAGGTGGGAGAGGTCTGCGGTCAGGGCGTGCACGAGCAGTGCGGCGCGACCGGCACCGCTCGCTGCCGATCGCAGCGACACGGTGTCGGGCAGAACTGCACGGGCCGTGCGGGTGGCCAGCTGGCGGTCGGGCACGAACCCCACGACGTCGACGTGCGCGAGCAGCTGGGGTCGGGCGGTGACCGTGCACTCCCCGAGGTCGAGGCCGGTGCCGTCCGGCATCCAGCTGACGGTCAGACCGCCGTAGACGCTCGCCGACGCGTTGTCGGGGTGTCCTTCAAGAGCACTGGCGAGGTGGTTGGTGACCTCACGGTCGACCACCACGGGCTCACCCGCCGTGGTGTCGAAGTCGCTCGAAAGCGCCTGTGCCGCCACGACACCGGCCACGATGGCCGTGGCCGAAGAACCGAGCCCCCGGCCGTGCGGAACCCCGTTGGCGGCCTCGAGCCGAAGCCCGGCAGGCGGCTGCACCCCGAGCGCCGACCACGTGTGCCGCATCGTGGCGACCACGAGATGACGCTCGTCGGTGGGCACGTCGGCAGACCCCTGCCCTGCCACCTCGACCTGCAGACCAGGGACCTCGGAGGTCGTGACGACGTACTCGTCCCACAGCCCGAGAGCCAGCCCGATGGAGTCGAACCCGGGCCCCAGGTTGGCCGTGCTCGCCGGCACCCGCACATGTACCGAACGGCCCACCGCCACGTCGTGCCGCACCCGTCTCAGCCCTCGAGACCGAGCGCGCGTGCGGCCGATACCGCGTCGACCGAGACGCGGGTGGGCACGATCTCGGAGCCGTCGGCCGTGCGCAGGGCCCACTGCGGGTCCTTGAGGCCGTGACCGGTCACGGTGCACACGATGCGGGCACCCGGGGGCACCAGACCGGCGGCATGGCTCGCGAGCAGCCCCGCGACGGATGCCGCCGAGCCGGGCTCGACGAACACCCCCTCCTGCGACGAGAGGTAACGGTGGGCCTCGAGGATCTGCTCGTCGGTGACGGCGTCGATGCGTCCGCCTGACTCGTCGCGGGCGGCGATCGCCTGGTCCCACGAAGCGGGGTTGCCGATGCGGATCGCCGTCGCAATGGTCTCGGGGTCGTCGATCGGGTGGCCCTTCACCAAGGGCGCGGCCCCTGCCGCCTGGAAACCCCACATGACCGGCAGCTGCGTGGCCGGGCCGGGCTGCTTGCTGACGCCGGGGTCGCTCGAGTACTCGCGGTAGCCCCGCCAGTAGGCCGTGATGTTGCCCGCGTTCCCGACGGGGAGACAGTGGATGTCGGGGGCGTCGCCCAGCGCGTCGACCACCTCGAAGCTCGCCGTCTTCTGGCCCTCGATGCGCGCCGGGTTGACCGAGTTGACCAGCTCGACCGGGTAGGCCTCGGCGAGCTTGCGGGCCAGGGTCAGGCAGTCGTCGAAGTTGCCGTCGACCTGCAGCAGCGTGGCGCCGTGGGCGATCGCCTGGCTCAGCTTGCCCATGGCGATCTTGCCCTCGGGCACGAGCACGCCGCACGTCATGCCGGCCTTGGTCGCGTAGGCCGCCGCAGACGCGCTCGTGTTGCCCGTGCTCGCGCAGATCACAGCCTTTGCGCCGTGCTTGGCGGCGAGGCTGATCGCTGTGGTCATGCCACGGTCCTTGAACGAGCACGTGGGGTTGAGCCCCTCGTACTTGAGATGCACCTCTGCGCCGACGAGCGCCGACAGCTTCTCGGCGAGGATGAGGGGCGTACCCCCCTCGTGCAACGTCACGACGGGTGCTCCGGCCAGCATCGGCAGACGGTCGGCGTACTCGGCGATGACGCCACGCCACTGGTGGGCCATCACGAACCTTCCACGCGCATGACCGAGTTGACCCCGCGCACGACGTCGAGCGTGCGCAGACGATCCACGGTGCCGGACAGGGCGGCATCGCTGGCCGTGTGCGTCACGATGATGAGGTTGGCCCGGGCGCTCGAGTCGCGCGTCTGGGGAACCAGCTGCTGGCGCACCGTCTCGATCGAGACGTCGTGGTCGGCGAAGGCGAGCGCAACCTGGGCCAGCACCCCGGAGCGGTCCTCCACGTCGAGGCTGATGTGGTAGCGCGTCAGCGCCTCCCCCATGGGTAGCACCGGCAGGTCGGCGTAGGTCGACTCCCCCGGGCCGAGCCCACCTCCTACCCGGTGTCGAGCGACCGCGACGACGTCGCCGAGCACCGCGGATGCCGTGGGGTCGCCGCCCGCGCCGCGGCCGTAGAACATCAGCTCGCCGGCGGCATCCGCCTCGACGAAGACGGCGTTGAAGGCCTCGCGCACCCCGGCGAGAGGGTGGGACCGGGGGATCATCGCCGGATGCACGCGCACCGAGACGCCCTTGTCGGTGTGCTCACAGATCGCGAGCAACTTGACGACACAGTTCATCTCGCGGGCGGCCGCGACGTCGGCCGCGGTCACCTCGGTGATGCCCTCGCGGTAGACGTCGGTACCGGACACCCGAGTGTGGAACGCGAGCGACGCCAGGATCGCGGCCTTCGCTGCCGCGTCGAACCCCTCGACGTCGGCCGTCGGGTCGGCCTCGGCGTAGCCCAGGGCCTGCGCCTGCTCGACGGCGTCGTCGAAACCGGCCCCGGACGTGTCCATCTTGTCGAGCACGTAGTTCGTCGTGCCGTTGACGATGCCGAGCACCTTGCGCACCTCGTCGCCCGCGAGGGACTCACGCAGAGGCCGCAGCAGCGGGATGGCGCCGGCGACGGCAGCCTCGTAGTAGAGGTCGACGCCGTGCTCGGCCGCCGCGGCGTACAGGGTGGGTCCGTCGTCGGCGAGCAGCGCCTTGTTGGCCGTCACGACCGAGGCACCGTGCTCCATCGCGCGCAGGATGAGCGACCGGGCGGGTTCGATGCCCCCGATCACCTCGACCACGACGTCGGCGCGCGTCACGAGCTCGTCAGCGTCGGTGGTGAACAGCGCGGGGTCGACCCCGAGGCTGCTACGGTCACGCCCACCGCGGCGGACCGCGATGCCGACGATCTCGAGCGGGCCGCCGATGCGGGCGGCCATGTCGTCGGCGTGCTCGGTGAGCAGTCGCGCCACCGCACCTCCGACGACACCGGCGCCGAGCAGGGCGACACGCAGCGGCTGGGGCGTGCTCACTTCAGTTACCACGAACGAATCCTGACGTGTGTCCGGGTGGTGGACAGTGATTGTTTCGCGATCCGGACAGCGTCGGCGGACAAATCGTCGTCAGACGTCGAGCGCGATGATGTCGTCGATGGTCTCACGCCGCACGATGACGCGCGCCGCACCACCTCGCACGGCGACCACCGGCGGGCGCGGGGTGTGGTTGTACTGGCTCGACAGGGCGCGGCAGTAGGCACCGGTTCCGGGCACCGCGATGAGGTCGCCGGGCCGCACATCACTGGGCACGAACTCGTCCTTGACGACGATGTCTCCGCTCTCGCAGTGCTTGCCGACGACGCGGGCCAGCATCGGAGCCGCTCGCGAGGCGCGGCCGGCGATGGTGCAGGAGTAGTTCGCGTCGTAGAGCGCCGTGCGCACGTTGTCGCTCATTCCCCCGTCGACCGAGACGTAGGCACGGGAGGCACCACCGTCGAGCTCGACCATCTTGACCGTGCCGACCTCGTAGAGGGTGAACGTGCTGGGGCCCGCGATGGCCCGGCCTGGCTCGACCGAGATGCGCGGCACGCGCACGTTCTCGGCGCGGCACTCCCGCTCGACGATCTCGGCCATCCCCGCCGCGAGACGCCGCGGCGGAAGAGGGTCGTGCTCGGTCGTGTACGCGATACCGAACCCGCCACCGAGGTCGAGCTCGGGCAGCTCGAGGCCCAGCTCGTTCGCGACTCGCGTGTGCAGGCCGATGACCCGCCGGGCCGACACCTCGAAGCCGGCAACGTCGAAGATCTGCGAGCCGATGTGGCTGTGCAGCCCGAGCAGCCGCAGGGTGCCTTCCTGGCCGGCGATGCGGCGAACCGCCTCGAAGGCGTCGCCGCTCGACAGTGAGAAGCCGAACTTCTGGTCCTCGTGGGCGGTCGCGATGAACTCGTGCGTGTGCGCTTCGACCCCGACGGTCACGCGGACGAGCACGGGGGCGACGACACCGAGCCGCGCGGCCACAGCCGACACCCGCTCGATCTCGTCGAACGAGTCGACCACAACGCGGGCCACGCCGTGACGTAGGGCCGCCTCGATCTCGGACACGCTCTTGTTGTTGCCGTGCACGCCGATGCGGTCACCGGGCAGCCCGGCCCGGATCGCCACGGCGAGCTCGCCGCCGGAGCAGACGTCGAGGTGCAGGCCCTCCTGGTGCACCCAGCGGGCGACCTCGGTGCAGAGGAAGGCCTTGCCCGCGTAGAACACGTCGGCGCCGTTCAGCCGCTCGAAGACCTCGGCGTAGGTCTGCTTGAACTCCCTTGCTCGAGAGCGGAAGTCGTCTTCGTCGATCACGTAGGAGGGCGTGCCGAAGTCTCGAGCGATGGCGTCAGCGGCCACCCCTCCGACCGAGAGGATGCCGTCACTACCGCGACGCACCGAGGTGGCCCACAGGGATGGCACCAGGTCGTTGACATCGACCGGCGACGCCAGCCAGGCGGGGCCCCGGTAGCCCTCCGCGTGAAGCGCCCCGGCCTCGTGTGCGTGCATGGCTACATCCTCTCCGGGGCCGCTGCGCCCAGACGCGAGAGTCCATTGCGCAAGACGCGGGCGGCGGCCTGCGCGAGCGCCAGACGAACACCGTGCACGGGCTCGACATCGTCGCCGACGAGCATCGGGCGAACGGCATGACCGTTGGCGTTGCAGAGCGCGGCGAGGTCGGTGAGGGCGCGTACCTGTTGAGCACGGTTGCCCTCGCCGGTGGCGAGCCGCTGGGGCAGGTCGGCGAGAGCCACCTGCAGCCGCCGTTCGGAGACGTGGGTCAACGAGTCGCGAGGCCCGACGGTTCGCGGGCTCACGCCAACCGCCTGCGCGTTGCGCACCACCCGGCAGAGCCGGGCGTGGGCCAGCTGCACGCAGCGCAGGGGGTCCCCCTTCGGCAGCGGAGCGTCAACGCCCGAGCTGGTGGGCAGCTCGGCAGCGCTGGCCGCCGGGTCCACGCTGGCCCCCCCTTCGACGCCGAGGCCGTACCCGTCGTCGGCGAGAACCGTCTCGATGACCTCAGAGCGGCAAAGGTCGGTGAGCGTGATCGCCAGCAGCCCCGCCGGTGTCACCTCGACGGCCCCGATCGGGCCCTGCTCGGTCAGCCCCTGCGCCAACACCCGGGCGAGGCGCCGAGGCTCCAGCCCGAGCAGCGGAGCCCACCGCTGGGCCACCGGCGAGACCCAGTCGGCCACCACCCCGGCGGAGCGCGCGTCGACGGGTCGAAAGAGAGGGCCTGCCGGTGGACCCGCCTGCGCCCCATCCGGCAGCAGCCCGTCGCGGACGGCCCGGGCTGCCACGTCGGAAAAGATCTGACGCAGCTGGTCGGGCCCCATGCACCGAGTCTACGGCGAGCGGCTGGAGACGCATCGGCGCCGCCGACGTCGCACTGGGCGCATTCCGCGAACACGACGCAGTGCTGCTAATCTCACCGGGCGCACGAAAGTGCGCTGCCGCCCCCGTAGCTCAGGGGATAGAGCGCCGCCCTCCGGAGGCGGAAGCGCAGGTTCGAATCCTGCCGGGGGCACCGTTTTTCACCGCTGGTCACCGAGGTTCGGGGCCAGCGCGCGGCTTCGTCTAACCAGCCGCCCGGGCGTTCTAGCCCCGTTCTGCCACCATGGGCGGGTGCTCATCTCGAAACCGGTCGCCGAGGGCATCCGCACCGGAGCCGTGACCCAGGCCTTCCGCCGGTGGGACGCTCCTCGGGTCAAGGTGGGCGGCGAGCAGCTCACCCCCGCCGGCGTCGTGCGCTTCGAGGCCGTCAACCAGGTTCGGGACCCGTCGAAGCTGACCGAGCGCGACGCCCACCGGGCCGGGCTGAAGAACCTGTCGGCCCTGCAGAAGCTCTTGGCGCCCACCGACCGCAAGCCGTCGGCACGAGGTGGCCGAGGCGGAGCGCGGGTGTACCGCATCCGGCTGCGCTGGGTGGGCGAGGACCCTCGCCTCGCGTTGCGAGAACGTCTGCCGGATGCCGTCGAGCTGGCCGACATCACCAGCCGGCTCGCGCGCCTCGACGCCAGACCGACCGGCCCCTGGACCCGCCAGACGCTCGAGTGGATCCGCGACCACCCCCACGTCGTGTCGAAGGAGCTCGCCGCCGCGCGCGACGTGGACCTCCTGCCGATGAAGGTCGACATCCGCAAGCTCAAGGCGCTCGGCCTGACCATCAGCCACGACGTCGGCTACGAGCTCGCTCCTCGCGGGCAGGCCTACCTCGACAGCCTCCCGACGTGATCCCTCCCGCTCACCGAACGGCATCCGGGCCACGGGCGGTGCAGCGCTCCTCCCCCGCTGACCTGCACCGGCGCCGCTGACCCGCAGGGGCAACGCTCAGCGCTGGGTGGTGTCGGTGACCTCGCCCACCAGCTCTTCGAGCACGTCCTCGAGAAAGACCACGCCGGTGACAACGGCCGCACGGTCGATGACCCGGGCGAGGTGGGCGCCGGTCAGCTGCATCGTCGCGAGCACGTCCTCGACCTCGTCCTCCTCGCGAACCGTCGCCAACCGCCTGATCCGCTTGGCCGGGACGGGTAGCTCGTGCCGGTCGTCGTCGGCGTAGAGGATGTCCTTCAGGTGCAGGTAGCCGGCGATCTCACCCGAGTCGTCTCGCACGGGGAACCGCGAGAAGCCCTGCTTGGCCACGAGCCTCTCGATGTCGTTCGGCGTGGCCCCGAAGGCGACCGTCGTCAGAGCCGAGGTCGGCACCGCCACGTCGCTCGCGAGCTTGTCACTGAACTCCAGAGTCTTGGCCACCAGACCGTGACGCTCTTCCTCGATCAGCCCCTCCCGGCGCGACTCCCCCACGATCTGGGCGACCTCCTCGGCGGTGAAGGCCGAGGTGATCTCGTCTTTGGGCTCGATGCCGAAGCGGCGAACCAGGCCCTTGGCGATCACCTCCATCGCGCGCACGATCGGGCGCAGGGCCCGCGAGATCATGAACAGCGCGGGCACGAGCAACAGGGCGACCCGCTCGGGCCCGGCCAACGCCAGGTTCTTCGGGATCATCTCGCCGACGACGACGTGCAGGTAGCTGACGATGAGCAGGGCCAGCACGAGAGCCACGACGCTCGCGGCGGCGTCGGGCAGGCCCACGGAGTGGAAGACCGGCTCCAGCAGGTGGTGCAGGGCCTCCTCCGCCAGGGCGCCGAGCCCCACCGAGCAGACGGTGATGCCGAGCTGGGCCGTGGCGAGCATCGAACCCAGCCGCTCGAGAGCCTCGAGGCAGATGCCGGCCCGCTTGCTTCCCGCGTCGGCGAGCGGCTCAAGAGCCGAGCGCCGCACGGCCATGGCGGCGAACTCGCTGCCGACGAAGAACGCGTTGCCGAAGAGCAGCACGATGGAGACGAAGTAGACCCAAGACCCGCTCATGCCGGGCCCTCGCTACCATCGGGCTGGAAGCGTTCGGGCCGGTCAGCGGCATCCGGCCCGGTCGGTGCGACATCGGCGGCATCCGCGACGGGGACGAACCGCAGCCGCTCGACCCGGCGGCCGTCCATTCCCGACACGCTGATGCTCCAGCCGGGCACGTTCACCTCGTCGCCCACGACCGGGAGCCGACCGAGGTGCTCCATCACGAAGCCACCCATCGTCTCGTAGCGCGACCCGTCGGGGACGTCGGCGTCGAAGGCGTCGCGCACCTCATCGGGGCGCCACAACCCCGGCACGGTCCACGAACCGTCGACGAGGGCCCGGCCGCTCGGGCGGGTGCGGTCGTGCTCGTCGGCCACCTCGCCCACGATCTCCTCGACGACGTCCTCGAGCGTGACGATGCCGGAGGTGCCGCCGTACTCGTCGACGACGACCGCCATCTGGAAACCACCCTCCCGCAGCTGCCGCAGCAGCGGGTCGAGCCGGATCGTCTCCGGCACGACGAGGCGGTCAGACATCAGCGCCGACACCGGCACGTCGCGGCGACGCTCGTGGGGTACAGCCATGGCCTTCTTGACGTGCACCACACCGTCGATGTCGTCCCAGTCGTCACCGAGCACGGGAAAACGCGAGTGGCCGGTGCGCCTCGCGAGGCGCAGCACGTCGTCGGCCGACTCCTCCCGGTGGATGCCGGTGCAGCGCACCCGCGGCGTCATCACGTCGTCTGCGGTGCGCTCGCCGAAGCCGAGCGAGCGGGTCAGCATCCGGGCGGTCGTCACATCGAGGGTGCCGGCCTCAGCCGAGCGCTGCACGAGGCTGGCGAGCTCTTGCGGCGTGCGGGCGCCGGACAGCTCCTCCTGGGGCTCGATCCCGAGGGCCCGCAGGAAGGCGTTGGCCGAGCCGTTGAGCACGATGATGAGGGGCTTCGCGATCGTCGCGAACACCCGCACGGGCAGCGCCACCACCTTCGCGGTCGCGAGCGGTGCAGAGATGCCCAGGAACTGCGGGAGCAGCTCGCCAAACACCATGGAGAAGATCGTGGCGAGCACCAGCGCGGTCGTGCTGGCCACCGCGTCGACCGCACCTTCGCCCAGACCGAGCGAGGTCAGCGGCGCCTTCAGCAGGGCCCCGATCGACGGTTGGGCCAGGTAGCCGACGACGAGGGTCGTCAACGTGATGCCGACCTGGGCGGCGGAGAGCTGGGTGGAGAGCTGCTTCAGCGACTGGAGCACCACTCGCGCCCGGGAGTCGCCCTCGTCGATGGCCCGCTGCACGGTCGGCCGGTCGAGGGCGACGAGTGAGAACTCGGCCGCCACGAAGACAGTGGTGCCGGCGGTCAGGAGCACCGCTCCGAGCAGCAGCAACCATTCGGTCATAGTTCGCCAACTATAGGCAAGGGTCAGCCACCTCGAGCACCGGCAACCGCGGCGGGTAGCAGGCGCGCAGCGGCAGCGGCAGCCGCACCGCTTCCCAGTGACCGGTCTCACGGTTTACGAAGAGGGGTGTGGTTGAGTTGGCCGCGGTCCGTCGACGAGGCGGGCCGGGGCGAGAGGGTCGAGAGGAGCCACCGTGAACAGTGCGCGATCCGACAGCGGGTCAGCAACGTCCGGGGTGAGCGGTCTCATCCAGGTGCGCGCGCTGACGAAGAGGTTCGGCTCGTTCACGGCCGTCGACGCCCTCGACTTCGACGTCGAGCCGGGACGGGTGACCGGCTTTCTCGGCCCGAACGGCAGCGGTAAGACCACGACGCTTCGGATGCTGCTCGGCCTGGTACGCCCGACGTCCGGAACCGGCACCATCGACGGCCGCCGTTACGCCGACATCCCCAACCCGCTCACAGTCGTCGGTTCGGCGCTCGAGGCGACCAACTTCCACCCCGGCCGTACCGGACGCGACCACCTGCGTGTGCAGGCTGCCGTAGCGGGGGTCTCCGACCGGCGCGTCGACGAGCTGCTCGAGCTGGTCGGCATCCCGGGTGCGGCCCGCAAGCGAGCCGGTGGCTACTCGATGGGGATGCGGCAGCGCCTGGGCCTGGCCGCTGCCCTGCTCGGCGACCCCAGGGTAATCATCCTCGACGAGCCGGCGAACGGTCTCGACCCGGAGGGGATCCGCTGGCTGCGCGGGTTCCTGCGCCACCTCGCCGACGAGGGTCGCACCCTGCTCATCTCCAGCCACATGCTCTCCGAGGTCGAGCAGACCGTCGACGACGTCGTCATCATCGCCAACGGCAAGGCCGTGGCCCAGGGCACGGTGGCCGAGCTGCGCGGCGAGCCGACCGCGTTCGTGCGTACCTCCGACCCCGAACGTCTCGTGGCGGCGCTCGAGGGTCGAGGCATCGTGGTGCGCCCGAAGGACGGCGGTCTGCGGGTGACCGTCGATGACCTCGCCGTGGTCGGCGACATCGCCCACGCGAGTGACGTGTCGGTCCACGAGCTGCGCTCGGAGCAGACCCACCTCGAGGAGCTCTTCTTCAACCTCACCGAGAGCGACGAGAACCAAAACCGCAACCTCGGTGACGACCTCGGGCACGGCAGGGGTGCGGCGGATGGCAACGGGTCGACGGCCTCGTCGTCGTCGAACCTGCCACCGCCAGTCGGGTCACCGATCGACCCGGCCCTGCTGAACGCGCCCGACCCCGAGGAGGACCGGCGATGACTGCCGCGATCCGCGCCGAGCTGCGCAAGTTCTTCACCACCCGACTCTGGTGGGGCATGGCCATCGCTGTGTTCGTCGTGGGAGCGGCCTTCGCCGCCGTCTTCGCCTTCCTGCTCACCAGCGACGCGGTTCGCGGTGGCCCGGGCGGAGCACCGACCGCCCCGCTCAACGACGCCCAGCTCGCGAAAACGGTGTTCACCGGAGCGATCCAGATCGGGTATCTGCTCACCCTCGCGATCGGGGTGCTGACGATCGGCTCCGAGTACCGACACAAGACCATCACTTCGACCTTCCTGGCGCAGCCGCGACGCGGCGTCGTCATGGGGGCCAAGGTGTTGGCGTTGCTCGTCATCGGAGCGTTCTACGGAGTGCTGTCGCTGGCGGGGTCGGTAGCCAGCGGCACCGCCATCCTCATCGCCAAGGGCCACGCCCCGTTTGCGGACAGCTCGATCTGGCGCGCGTTGGCACTCTCGTTGCTCGCGCTGGGTCTGTGGGCCCTCATCGGCCTCGGCGTCGCGATCCTCATTCCCAACCAGGTGGCGGCGCTGCTGATCGCCGTGGGCGTGGCCTGGATCGTCGAGCCGATCGTCGGGGCCCTGATCTCCCTGACAGAGACGGGGGCCAAGATCACGCCCTACCTGCCGAGCCAGGCGACCAGTGCGATGCTCGAGTCCGGTGGAGGTTTCGGTGGACCGACCACGTCGACGCTCTCGTGGTGGGCCGCCGCTCTCGTGCTGACGGCGTACGCGGTGGTGATGGCCGGTTTCGGCACCTGGCGCACCCTGCGCGCCGACATCAGCTGACGGCCATCTGAGCTCGACCGGCCCTCGTCGGCGAGCAGACCCACTCGACATCTCAGGCCTCCTCGGGTACACGCGCATTCGGGGCTAGGCTGGTCGGATAGCCAGAAACTCACACCTGTAGCGAAAGAGGCGTATTCGCCGTGTCCGATCAGTCCACCACCGGCGACCCGATGGCATCGTTCGGGCCGAACGAATGGCTCGTCGACGAGCTCTACCAGCGATTCCTCACAGACAAGTCGTCGGTCGACAAAGCCTGGTGGGCCTTCTTCGAGGACTACCAGCCGCAGGACGGCGGCGAGCCGAACGGTGACCAGGGCAGCAAGGGCACGGCAGTGAAGCCGGCGGCCGCCCCCGCCGAGAAGAGCGCCGACCGTTCGTCCAACGGACGGGCGGCGGCGAGCAACGGCCAGAGCGCCCAGAAGGCCGCCCCACCCGCAGACCGGGCCGAACGCGCCCAGCAGCCCCAGGCCGAACCCGTGGCCGAAAGCCCCACCGAGAACAGGTCGAGCCCCGAGAGCACCGCCAACACCACCGCCACCGCCGCCACCGCCGCCACCGCCGCCCTGGCCGAGAAAGCCGAGAAGCCGGCTGCACGCGCGGAGCAGTCGGCTCGGACGCCGCGCGACATCCCCCAGCCCAAGGAGTCGGGCCCGGTGAACGACGCCGTCGTCAAACCCCTGCGCGGCGCCACGGCTCGCGTCGTTACCAACATGGAGAGCTCGCTCGGGGTGCCGACCGCAACGAGTGTGCGGGCCGTGCCGGCCAAGCTGCTGATCGACAACCGGGTCGTGATCAACAACCACCTCGCCCGGTCGCGAGGTGGCAAGGTCAGCTTCACCCACATCATCGGCTACGCCATGGTCAAGGCCCTCGAGCTGATGCCCGAGATGAACAACGGCTTCATCGAGCAGAACGGCAAGCCGGCGCTCCTGCAGCCGGCCCACGTCAACTTCGGGCTCGCCATCGACCTGCAGAAGCCTGACGGCAGCCGCACCCTCGTGGTGCCGTCGATCAAGTCGGCCGAGTCGATGGACTTCGTGCACTTCTGGACCGCCTACGAGGACATGGTGCGCAAGGCGCGCACGAACAAGCTCACGGTCGAGGACTTCCAGGGCACGACGATCTCGCTGACCAACCCGGGCGGCATCGGTACGGTTCACTCCGTGCCGCGCCTCATGGCCGGCCAGGGAGCCATCATCGGCGTGGGCGCTCTCGAGTACCCGGCACAGTGGCAGGGGGCCAGCACCGAGACCCTCAACCGCAACGCGGTGAGCAAGATCCTCACGCTGACCTCGACCTACGACCACCGCATCATCCAGGGCGCGCAGAGCGGCGACTACCTCCGGGTGATCCATCAGCTGCTCCTGGGCGACAACCGCTTCTACGACGAGCTCTTCGAGTCGCTTCGCATCCCGTACGAGCCGATCCGCTGGAGCCAGGACCTCGACTCCTCGCACGACGATGACATCAACAAGGTCGCTCGGGTGCAGAAGCTGATCCGCGCCTATCGGGTGCGGGGCCACCTGATGGCCGACACCGACCCGCTGGAGTACAAGCAGCGGCGCCACGCCGACCTCGACGTCACCACGCACGGCCTCAGCCTCTGGGACCTCGACCGCACCTTCGCCACCGGCGGCTTCGGCGGGGTGCCCTTCCTCAAGCTGCGCAAGATCCTCGGCATCCTGCGTGACTCGTACTGTCGCACCGTCGGCATCGAGTACATGCACATCCAAGACCCCGAGCAGCGCGCCTGGATCCAGCAGAAGGTCGAGCGGACCTACGCCAAGACATCGAAGGACGAGCAGATGCGCATCATGCGCCGGCTCAACTCCGCCGAGGCGTTCGAGACGTTCCTGCAGACGAAGTTCGTCGGCCAGAAGCGGTTCTCCCTCGAGGGCGGCGAGTCGGCCATCGCGTTGCTCGACCGCATCCTCTGCCGGGCCGCCAGCGACGGGCTCGACGAGGTGTGCATCGGGATGCCGCACCGTGGGCGCCTCAACGTGCTGGCCAACATCGCGGGCAAGAGCTACGGCCAGATCTTTCGCGAGTTCGAGGGCAAGTCCGACCCCAACTCCGTGCAGGGCTCGGGTGACGTGAAGTACCACCTCGGTACCGAGGGTGAGTTCGTGGCCGAGGACGGCGCGAAGACGAAGGTCTACCTGGCGGCCAACCCCTCACACCTCGAGGCGGTCAACCCCGTGCTCGAGGGAATCGTGCGCGCGAAGCAGGACCGGCTGAACCTCGGTGGCGAGAGCTTCACCGTGCTGCCGCTGCTCATGCACGGTGACGCGGCCTTCGCCGGACAGGGCGTGGTGGCCGAGACCCTCAACCTCTCCCAGCTGCGCGGCTACCGCACCGGCGGCACCATCCACGTCGTCGTCAACAACCAGGTCGGCTTCACCACCTCGCCGAGCAGCTCACGCTCCTCGGTCTACTCGACCGACGTGGCCCGGATGATCCAGGCGCCGATCTTCCACGTGAACGGCGATGACCCGGAGGCCTGCGTACGCGTCGCCGAGCTGGCCTACGAGTTCCGTCAGGAGTTCAACAAGGACGTCGTCGTCGACATGGTGTGCTACCGCCGGCGTGGCCACAACGAGGGCGATGACCCCTCGATGACCCAGCCGATGATGTACAACCTCATCGAGGCCAAGCGCTCGGTCCGCAAGCTCTACACCGAGTCGCTCATCGGTCGTGGCGACATGGCTCAGGAGGACGCCGAGGCGGCGCTGCGCGACTACCAGCAGCAGCTCGAGCGGGTCTTCATCGAGACGAAGGCGGCCAAGAAGGCCGACACCACCCGCACCGACGCGGCGACCGACTCCGACGCGCCCAACAACCGCGGTCTCGAGAAGCCGCAGGCCCAGGTCGACGACGACTCCGCCCCCACCCGCTCGGCCACCAGGACCGGCGTCGAGCACAGCGAGCTCGTGCACATCGGCGAGACCTTCGCCAGCCCGCCCGAGGGCTTCACCATCCACCCGAAGCTCGGGCAGCTGATGGACCGTCGGGCCCAGATGGTGCGTGACGGCGGCATCGACTGGCCGATGGCCGAGCTGCTCGCCTTCGGCACTCTGCTCAAGGAGGGCACCCCGGTTCGCATCGCCGGCCAGGACACGCGTCGCGGCACCTTCGTGCAGCGCCACGCGGTGCTCATCGACAAGAACGACGGGGAGGAATGGACCCCCCTGCTCTACCTCGGCGAGGGTCAGGCCCGGTTCTGGATCTATGACTCGCTGCTCTCCGAGTACGCCGCGATGGGCTTCGAGTACGGCTACTCGGTCGAGCGGCCCGACGCCCTGGTGGTGTGGGAGGCGCAGTTCGGAGACTTCGGCAACGGGGCCCAGACGATCGTCGACGAGTTCATCAGCAGCTCGGAACAGAAGTGGGGGCAACGCAGCTCGGTCGTGCTGCTGCTCCCCCACGGCTACGAGGGCCAGGGCCCTGACCACAGCTCGGCGCGCATCGAGCGTTACCTGCAGCTCTGCGCCGAGAACAACATGACTGTCGCCTACCCGTCGACCGCGGCGTCGTACTTCCATCTGCTGCGTCGACAGGCTTACGCGCGGCCACGCACCCCGCTGATCGTCTTCACCCCGAAGTCGATGCTGCGTAGCAAGGCCGCCGCCAGTGCCGTTGAGGCCTTCACGACCGGTGGCTTCCAGCCGGTGCTCGCCGACCATGACGGCGTCACCGACACCGTCACCAGGGTGCTGCTCGCGTCGGGCAAGGTGGTTCACGAGCTCGACGCCGAACGCGAGAAGCGTGGCGACCGCGAGACGGCGATCCTCCGGGTCGAGCGGCTGTACCCGATTCCCGACGAGGAGATCGCGCAGGCAGTGGCAAACTACCCCGACGCCGAGATCGTCTGGGTGCAGGACGAGCCGCGCAACCAGGGGGCGTGGCCGCTGATGGCCCAGTGGCTGCACGAAGACCTCTCGGTGCGTGGCGAGCGACGTGCGATCCGGGTCGTCTCCCGCAAGGCGTCGGCGTCGCCCGCCACTGGCAGCTCGAAGAAGCATGCCGCCCAGCAGGCCGAGCTGATCGAGCGGGCGTTCGCGCGCTGACCGAAGCGGCGCCTCGATTTCGAGCGTGCTGTTCACAGTCCAGGGGAGGCGACGACGCGTGCCTCCCCTGGACCGGTGGCCCGACGCGATAGCCTCCGGAGGTGTACTTCACCGACCGGGGCATCGAGGAGCTGGCGGCTCGCCGGGGCGAGGAAGAGGTGAGCCTCGACTGGCTCGCCGACCAGCTGCGAGCATTCGTTGATGTTCACCCCGACTTCGAGGTGGCGGTCGAACGGCTCGCGACCTGGCTGGCACGACTCGATGATGACGAAGACTGACACTCAGGGCTGACGACGAGGACTCACCATGACCGACCCCACCCCCGCCGGCACCGACGACGCACCACTGGAGTTCGGTGTGGGCCCGGCTTACCCGACCTCGCACACCAGCTTCACCAATGACCGCGCCTCGGCGGGCCCGCACGCTCCTGCCGTGTCGAGCTCGGCGGAGGCCGGTCCGTCCCCGGCGCCGCGCGCGGACCCTCCCGAAGAGCCGGTGTTCTCACCGAGCCCGGACTTCTCCATCGCCGACGGTGTTCGCGACGTCGGCATGGTGTTCATGGGAGCCTCCACCACGGCCGGCTACGGTGACCCGAAGGGGCTGGGCTGGGTGGGCCGGGTCGTGGCCCGAACCCAGCATCCCGACCTCGACCTGACGGCCTACAACCTGGGAGTGCGCGGCAACACCTCAGGTGACGTCGTGGCGCGGTGGAGCGCCGAGTGCCACCCGCGCTGGCAGGGCCGGGCCGAACGACGGCTCGTGCTGTCGATGGGCAGCAACGACATCATGACGGGCATGACGATGGCCCGCTCACGACTCAACCTTGCGAACGTGCTCGACGAGGCGGCCAACTCCGGCATCGGCGCATTCGTCGTGGGTCTGACCCCCACCCTCGACCCCGAAACCAACCGACGCATCGAGGCCCTGGCCGAGGCCCAGGCCGACGTGTGCGCCAGGCGCGGCGTCACCTACGTCGACTGCTACCGGCCGCTGGTCAGCCACGACCAGTGGATGGCCGACGTGGCCGCCAGCCCAGACCGGGTGCACCCCGGCCAGGCGGGCTACGGCCTGATCGCCTGGCTGGTGCTGCACAACGGCTGGAACGACTGGCTCTCGATCAGCTGATCCCGGCGCCGGTGCGAACCGTCGCCGGGATCACCCGCGTCGCTGGGGATCGCCAGTTTCATCGGGATGGCCAGCGTCATCGGGATCATCGCGACGGATCGGGTCGTTCGGGCGGGCCCCCAGCGCGGCCACCACGCTCACCATCGCCACGGCGGCCACCCCCAGGGCAACCAGCGTGCGACCAGACTGGAACAGCGACCAGGCGACCGGCAGGAGCAGCAGGTTCCACAACAGGGTGGGGGTACGCGGCCAGTCGGCCAGGCGCGCCCATCCGCGCGCCATTGCAAGCAGGAACAGGGCGAAAACCAGGATCAACACGCCAGAGGTCAACCCGCGGGTCGCGTCGTCGGTGGCACCGGAGGCGATCTCGTAGCCGAAGAAGCCGGCAAAGCCGAGCAGCACGACCCCCTCGATGGCCGCCAGCGCAGCCGAAACACGATGGGACCGCAGATCGCGCGGCAGGTGGGCTTTCGGGTCGGTCACCGCCCAAGGGTAGCCAGTCCGGCGCGACACGCTCGGACGTGACTTATCTAACCTAGCCGGATCGCCTTCCAGCCGATAGAGTCATTTTTCGGTGCGGTCTGTCCATTCGGGCACCTCGATACTGCAGTCACCTCGCCGAGACCCAGACGGAACTCGCTCGGAACATATTCGATACCGTTTCCGTTGCGCCCTTGAGGCTGACAACCCTCAGGTCGCTGATGATGATGAACCAGTACGACCCGTATGGCTCCGACAAAGACGCTGGTGCCCGAACCCAGTACCGAACCATGCCCTTGGGCGCCCCTTCGGTGCGTACGACAGATGATGAAGGAGCACGATCCACATGGATTGGCGCGACCGCGCTGCCTGCCTTGAGGTCGACCCGGAGCTGTTCTTCCCGATCGGGAACACCGGGCCGGCCATCTTGCAGATAGAAGAGGCCAAGGCAGTATGCCGAACCTGCCCCGTGATCGACACATGTCTCAAATGGGCCCTCGAGAGCGGGCAGGATGCCGGCGTGTGGGGCGGTCTCTCCGAAGACGAGCGCCGCGCCCTCAAGCGGCGTAACGCCAGGGCACGCCGAGCCAGCTGAGCACCCGAACCGTATGTGCCCGGTGACCGCCCGGTCGCCGGGCCTTGCTGTCAGAAGGCGGTCCTGCCGCGTGCCGTCTGCGGGCAGTGACCGCCCTAGGTGACCGTCACCGGTGCTTGCCCTAGGTGACCGGGCGCAGGCTGGCGGTGAACCTCGCCCGCGTGCCGTGGGGCGACACCGGCTCCCAGCTGATGCGGCCGGAGAGGTCTGCCACCAGAGACTGCACGATCTGGGTGCCGAGCCCTGAGCCGGGTCGTCGCGCCGGGTCGATGCCTTTGCCGTCGTCCTCCACCGAGACCACGACCATCGGGTTGCCCCGCTCGTCGGCCTGACGGTCGATCGTGATGTGCACCTCGCCTCCGTTCTCGCCGAGGCCGTGCTCGATCGCATTCTGCACCAGCTCGCTCATCACCATCGCGAGAGACGTGGCGTCTTCGGCTCGGAGCCGGCCGAACGAGCCTTCGGTGGTCGTGCGTACGGGAGCACCGTTGGCCGACACCTCGACGACGGCATTCAGCCCACGTTGGGCGATCGCGTCGAAGTCGACGGTCTCGTCGAAACCAGCGCTCAGCTGGTCGTGCACCAGCGCTATCGTCCCGACCCTTCTCTCCGCCTCGGCCAAGGCGGCCCGGGCCTCCCCCTCCGGTACGCGCCGGGCCTGCAGGCGCAACAGCGCTGCGACCGACTGCAGGTTGTTCTTCACCCGATGGTGGATCTCGCGGATCGTCGCGTCCTTGGTCATCAGCTCACGTTCACGACGGCGCAGCTCGCCCACATCGCGCAGCAGCACGATGGCCCCGAACCGCTGACCGGCCTCGGTGAGAGGGATAGCGCGCATCGACACTGTGGTACCACCGGCCACGATCTCGGTGCGCCACGGTTGGCGGCCCGTGACCACCAGCGCCAGGCCTTCGTCGACCGGGTCGAACTCTCGCACGTTGTCGGTGACGATCTGCGCCAGACTCGCACCCACGACCTCGCCGAGGTGCCCCAGTCGGTGCAGAGCCGACACCGCGTTCGGGCTGGCGTAGGTCACCACGCCGTCGACGTCGAGCCGGATGACCCCGTCGCCGACCCTGGGGGCGCCGCGCCTCAGACCAGTGGGAGCGCTCGTGTTGGGAAACTCGCCGCCGGTGACCATGCGGCACAGTGCGTCGGCGGTCGCGAGGTAGGTCAGCTCCAGACGGCTCGGGGTGCGGGTGGTCCAGAGGTTCGTGTGCCGGGTCATCACGGCGACCACCCGACCCTGACGCACGACGGGGATGTACTCCTCGCGCACCGACTGTTCCGGGACCTGCTCCTGGTGCACCAGCACCTGCCGCACGCGCAGGATGCGCTGCTCGTCGGCCGCCTCGCCCAGCAGGTCACCCAGGCGCCCCCCCTGCGCGGTCCGGCCCACCTGGTCCTCGACGAACACGAGCTGGCCGGTCGTCGGGCGCACGTGGGCCAGGGCCTCCCAACGGTCGCTCACCGAGCGCACCCAGAGCACGAGGTCGGCGAAGCTGAGGTCGGCAATCAGCTGCCAGTCTCCGACGAGCAGGTGCAGCCACTCCGCATCGTGGGCAGAGACGTTGGTCCGTGCCCGCAAGAGCTCGCTCAGGGTTGCCACGACCTGAGCCTAACTCGAAAATGGACAGTGCTTGGGTGTGCGGCAGCGTCCGGCGGGAGCCGGAGAGTTTGACGAGCGGAGGCTCAGGCGGCTGGTTCGAGGGTGACCCTGTAGCCCAGGGCTTGGAGTCGGCGGACGTGGTTCAGGG